>VGRO01000036.1 GCA_016875335.1 Deltaproteobacteria bacterium
CCGGCTGCGACCCAGCCGGGCCCAGGGCGGACCGGGCCGACGCCGCCGCACGGCGATCCCCGCCACGTCAGGGACGACCGCGGTCCGCGGCCGGCGGGCCGACCGGGCCACCGACCGTCGAGCGCCCCTCGCTGGACGGGTGCGGATGCCCGCGATCGCCCCGATCGTCCGTCGCATGCCGCACCGCCGCACGACTGGATCACTGGCATCCACGCGGTCCTGCAGCTTCTGGCGCGGGCGCCGCACCGCGTCGTCCAGGTCTTGCTGTGGTCCCGCGATCCGCGCGTCGAGGCCCAAGTCCAGGCCGCAGCCGCGGCAGCGCGGATACCGATCGTCCGCCGCGAACCGCCCGCTTTTGAAGATCCGGGCAACCCGCAAGGGGTGGCGGTGCAGGTCACCGAGTTTGCGTACGCCGACCTCGATGTGGTGGCGCCGCCGACGGGCTGCGCTCGCGGCGCGATCTACCTCGTGCTCGACTCGATCACCGATCCGCGCAACTTGGGCGCCATCCTGCGTTCTGCGGCGTTCTTTTGCGTGCAAGCCGTGATCATTCCGCAAGATCGGGCCGCTGGGGTCACCGCCGTCGTCGAACGGATCGCGCGCGGCGCCACGGCGACCGTGCCGGTGGTCCGCGTGGTCAACCTGGCTCGAACGCTGGAGATTCTGCAGCAGCGCGGCGTGTTCGTGGTCGGCACCGGACTTGAACCGTCGAGCGCGGAGTTGGCCGGTTACACGTTTGCGCCGATCACAGCGGTTGTGCTCGGAGCGGAAGGCAGCGGCCTGCGGCCGCTCGTGCGGCGCCGTTGCGATGAAACAGTCCGATTGTCAGGCAGTTCCGACATGCAGTCGCTCAACGTCTCGGCCTTCGCAACCCTGGCGCTGCACCTGGTGCGCGCCCAGCACCCGCGCGTCGATTCGCCCCAACCCGCCGAATCGCGTTGACCGTCGGCGCGCGTTGCTGTAAACTCCGCGGCCCCGAACCGGCCCGCTGCGCGCGGAGCGCCGGACTCGACAAGCGCCAGGTTTCGCAACTCGGCAGCATTGCAAGAGAACGTCGACAATCACCTCAGGCTCCCGCCTGCGGTGCGCAATTGCCGCAGGCTCGACGCAGGGCTGCCGCCGGGCTCGACGGAGCGCACGAGTTCACGCCTCGGGCGGACGCCGATCGCCCAACGAAGCGCTGGCGTAGCTCAACTGGCAGAGCAGCTGATTTGTAATCAGCAGGTTGCGGGTTCAATTCCCGCCGCCAGCTCCGCACCGTGGCTGCAGCGACAATGCTTGGAGGGTTGCCGGAGTGGTCAATCGGAGCAGACTGTAAATCTGCCGGCGTACGCCTACGGTGGTTCGAACCCACCACCCTCCACCGCCCCTGCGGTTTTTCGCTCGCCGAGAACCCGGGCGCCATCCGCGGCCGGCCAGTGCGTCCAATCTGAGGGTCGAAGGCCGCGCCGGCCGCACCCGGCGGGAGTAGCTCAGTTGGCAGAGCGTCAGCCTTCCAAGCTGAATGTCGCGGGTTCGAGCCCCGTTTCCCGCTCCGCGCCGCAAGACCCCGGCGGACATGCACGTGTGCTCCGCCGCTACCGGGCCACGTCGCGGTGGTCCGCGGCCGGCGCGCAATGCCTATGTAGCTCAGTCGGTAGAGCACTTCCTTGGTAAGGAAGAGGTCGCCGGTTCGAATCCGGTCGTAGGCTCCGGGGCTTCGGCCCCTCCCACCGGCAGGTGTGCGGCATGGGCTCGCACCGGCCGCTTCGGGTGGCAAGCAGGGACATCGTCCAGGGGATCGCGCCGGGATCGAGGTCTTCGTCCGGCCCCGTCGTTTCGTAGTTTTCAGGACACGCCACCAGGGTGGCGGGAGGATTTTTCGTCATGGCCAAGGCCAAGTTTGAACGCAACAAGCCCCACGTCAACGTGGGCACGATCGGCCACGTCGACCACGGCAAGACCACCTTGACGGCGGCCATCACCAAGCACCAGTCGCAAAAGGGCATGGGCAAGGCCAAGTCCTTCGACGAGATCGACAAGACGCCTGAGGAAAAGGCGCGCGGCATCACCATCTCGACTGCCCACGTCGAGTACGAGACCGCCAAGCGCCACTACGCCCACGTCGATTGCCCGGGCCACGCCGACTACATCAAGAACATGATCACCGGCGCCGCACAGATGGACGGCGCAATCCTGGTGTGCGCGGCCACCGACGGCCCGATGCCGCAGACCAAGGAGCACGTGCTGCTGGCCCGCCAGGTCGGCGTGCCCAAGATGGTCGTGTACCTGAACAAGTGCGACGCCGCCGACCCGGACCTGCTGGAACTGGTCGACATGGAACTGCGCGAACTGTTGAGCAAATACGAGTTCGACGGCGACAACGCTCCGATCGTCCAGGGCTCGGCCTTGGAGGCCTTGAACGGTGTCGGCAGCAAGTTCGGCACGCCGTCGATCGACGCGCTGATGGAGGCACTGGACAACTTCATCCCTGAGCCGGTGCGCGACTTTGACAAGCCGTTCCTGATGCCCGTCGAGGACGTGATGACGATCTCAGGCCGCGGCACCGTGGTCACCGGTCGCGTCGACCGCGGCACCATCAAGCTCAACGAGGAAGTCGAGATCGTCGGCATTCGGCCGACCATCAAGTCGACCATCACCGGCATCGAGATGTTCCACAAGACGGTGGACCAGGGCCAGGCCGGCGACAACCTCGGCGCGCTGCTGCGCGGCATCAAGCGCGATGACGTCGAGCGCGGCCAGTCGCTGTGCAAACCGGGATCGGTCACGCCGCACACCCAGTTCAAGGCCTCGGTCTACGTGCTGAGCAAGGACGAGGGCGGCCGCAGCAAGCCGTTCTTCAAGGGCTACCGGCCGCAGTTCTACTTCGGCACCGCGGACATCACCGGCGACATCGACCTGCTGGCCGGTGTCGAGATGGTCAAGCCGGGGGACAAGGTCGAACTGCTCGTCAAGCTCATCAGCCCCGTGGCGATGGAAAAAGGCATGCGCTTCGCCATCCGCGAAGGCGGTCGCACCGTCGGCGCGGGCGTGGTGGCGGACATCGAAAAGTAGGCAGGTGCGAAGCAGGCAGGCTTGGCTGGGGGCTCGGACGACCGGCCCCGCACAGTTGACCTGCCCGACGAGCGCCAGTCGCCGCAACCGGTGACCCGACCCGGGACGACTCCCGGACCAGGGCCGACTGCGGCGGCTGGCGCACCCCCTTTGCAGCAGCCCTGGTGGCCGGCAAGGGGAATGCGCGACAGACCATCCTCCCCGGTGGCCTTGTCGCGGTACTGAGGCAACATGGCGCAGACCAACCGCTCGATCATCCATCTGGAATGCCAGAGCTGCCGCACCAGCGGCGTCCCCGGCGTTTCGCGCTACACCACCAGCAAGAACAAGAAGACCAAGCCCGGTCGGCTGACCTTCAAGAAGTACTGCCCTTTCGAGCGCAAGCACACCGACCACAAGGAAACCAAGTAGCCGCGCCCGAGTTTGGGCCGGGCGACCGGTCTGTCGTGTGGCCGCCGGGGCCCCAGGACAGCCCCGGCGACCGGCCGGCCGGCCGTCCCTGGCCGAGGCGAGGCGCGCACCGACCCGTGTTTGCGTGCAAATGCGGGTCCTCTGCAGGCCAGTAGCTCTAACGGTAGAGCGGCAGACTCCAAATCTGCGGGTTGTGGGTTCGAATCCCGCCTGGCCTGCCCGAATGCGCACAGCTGCCCGATCGCGCCGGTACGGTTCCCAGTGAGGGCAAGGAGCGAACGATGAGCCAGGAGCGGATGGTCAACATGGCGTTCATCGCCGCAGCACTGGTGCTGTGGTTCGTGAGCGCCAACCTGATCGGCACGGTGCTCGACGCCCTGCCGCCGCTGCATGCGGCTTCGGGCGAACGCTGGCAATGGGACGCCTACATCATCGGCCGCGAGTTCCGCCTGAGCAATCTGCTGGGCGTGGCCGTGGGCGTGGCCGGCGGCATCCTGCTGTGGCGCAACGAGTGGCTTTTCACCCAGGCGCACGAGATTGCGGGCGAGCTGCGCAAGGTGTCTTGGCCGTCGTGGCCCGAGGTCCGGCTGTCGACCGTCGTGGTGATGATCACCACCGTGCTCGTGGCCTGTGTGTTGTGGGGATTCGACACCGTGTTCGCCTTCGTCAGCCGGCTGGTCTACAAGATCTAGCCCACGCAATAGCCCGACGGCGGCGCGCCGGATGGAGCGCGACGACGCCCGACGGCCCCGACCGGCCCATGGTGCCCAACTACGGAGGCGAGCGATGATGCCCCTGGATGTTCTGAGCCAAGACAGCGCGACCAATTCCGGCGCTGAAGTCGCTCCGCGGCCGCGCGCTTCGCGCATGCGCTGGTACATCGTCAACACCTATACGGGTTCAGAGAACCTGGCGCGCACCCACCTGCTCAAGAACGCAAAGGACGGTCGGCTGGAAGAACACTTCGGCGAAGTGCTGATCCCGACCGAAAAGGTCGCCGAGGTGCGCGCCGGCGTGCGCCGCGAATCCAAGCGCAAGTTCTTCCCGGGCTACCTGCTCGTGCAGATGGTGCTCAACGACGACACCTGGCACCTCGTCAAGAACACCGAGAAGATCATTGGCTTTGTCGGGTCCGAGAAGGACAAGATGAAGAAGCCGGCGCCGGTGCCCGAACACGAGGTCGAGCGCATCCTGGGCCAACTGGAACAGGCTGAGGTCCAGGCCAAGCCGGTGGTGTCGTTCAACGAGGGCACCGAGGTGCGCGTCATCGACGGACCGTTCGCCAACTTCAGCGGCACGGTCGCAGAAGTCCAGGCAGACAAACAGAAACTCAAGGTGTTGGTGTCGATCTTCGGTCGGGCCACGCCGGTGGAACTCGGCTTTATGCAAGTCGAGAAGATGGGCGGGTAGCCGCCCTGGGGTGCCAGGCGGCCGGCGGATCACGGGGATCCAGTCGGGCGCCGCAACGAGCACGGTGCTGGCCATCGTCCAAGGGCGGTGACAAGCAATTCGCGCGGGTGGGGTTCGCGGACTTCACCCGGAGGTAGTCATGGCAAAGAAAATCACAGGGTACGTCAAGCTGCAGTTGCCGGCCGGCAAGGCGACGCCGTCGCCGCCCGTGGGTCCGGCGCTCGGCCAGCACGGCGTCAACATCATGCAGTTCTGCAAGGCCTACAACGCTGAAACTGCGGCACAGGCCGGCATGATCATTCCGGTGGTCATCACGGTCTACTCGGACCGGTCGTTCACCTTTATCACCAAGACGCCGCCCGCGTCGCGGTTGCTCCTCAAGTACGCCAAGGTCGAAAAGGGTTCGTCGGTGCCCAACCGCGACAAGGTCGCCAAGGTGACCATGGCCCAGGTCGAAGAGATCGCCAAGATCAAAATGCCCGACCTGTACGCCGTGGACATGCGCGGCGCCGCCCTGACCATTGCCGGCACCGCCCGCTCGATGGGCATCGACGTCGTCGGCTAGACCCCAACCGCCTTGCGCGGCCACAAGCATCGGCCGCAGGCACCCGAGCGTGCTGGTCCGCGGACCATCCGCACCTGGAGACATCGCCATGGCTACCCGTTCCAAGAAATACCGCGCGGCGCTCGCCAAGTTCGACCGCCAGAAGCGCTACCCGCTCGACGAGGCGTGCGCCATCGTCAAGTCGATCGCCAACGCCAAGTACGACGAAACCGTCGAAGTCGCCATCAACCTGGGCATCAACCCCAAGCACGCCGACCAGATGGTGCGCGGCGCGGTGGTGCTGCCCAACGGCACCGGCAAGGTCAACCGCGTGCTGGTGTTCGCCCGCGGCGAAAAAGAGAAGGAGGCCTTCGACGCTGGCGCCGATTTCGCGGGCGGCGACGAGCTCATCGACAAAATCAAGGAAGGTTGGTTCGAGTTCGACACCTGCATCGCCACGCCCAACATGATGGTGGCGGTGGGCAAGATCGGCAAGCTGCTCGGCCCGCGCGGGCTGATGCCCAACCCCAAGGTGGGCACAGTGACCTTTGAGGTCGGCGCCGCGGTCAAGGCCGCCAAGGCCGGCAAGATCGAGTTCCGCGCCGAGAAGTCCGGCATCATCCACGCGGGCGTCGGCAAGCGCTCGTTCGAGGCTGGCAAGCTGAGCGAGAACATCCACGCGCTGCTCGACGCGCTGCACAAGCTCAAGCCGGCGACGGCCAAGGGCACCTACGTGCGCGCAGTGACCGTGGCCACGACCCACTCGCCGGGCGTGCGCGTGGACGCCGTCGCCCTGGCCAGCGAGGTCAAGCACTGACCTCGTCGCCGGTTGCACCCGGCCCGCGCTTCCGCGGATTCGGAAGCACCGAACGTGGCCCGCTGCGCTTGCGAAGCGCAGGGGCGACGGCTGCCGGACGGGCACGATCCGGTGGCGTTCGACTCCCCGCACAGGGGGGGTCGCGTCTGAGAAGCCGGCATGGGTCCAGCGCAAGCACGGCCCTGCAAGTCCGGCGGAGGCGCGAGGAGTCCGACAAGGTTCCGGGCGCGGGGCGACCGAGTCGCCGCACGTTCGGGATGCGCCAGGGCGCGGACCTGAGGGTCGGCACAGCCTGGCGTGACGGTTCTTGCGTGGAGGCGGCGGCGCGGTGCCACCGGCCTTCGACATCTCAGGCGTCGCAAGGAGGAAGACCGTGAACAAGCAAGAAAAGCAAGTTCGGGTCGATACCCTGCGGCGCGAACTCGACGGCATCGACAGCGTCATCGTCGCAGAGAATCAGGGCATTTCGGTCACCGAGATGCAGACTCTGCGCGGGGCGGTGCGCGCGGCCGGCGGCAAGGTTCGCGTCGTCAAGAACACCCTTGCTCGCTTGTCGGTCCAAGGCACCTCGTTGCAGGTGGCCAGCGACAAGTTTGTGGGGCCCGTGCTGATTGCGTTTGGCAAGGATCCAGTGGGTCCCGCCAAGGCGATCCTCAAGGTTGCCAAGGACATGCCCAGGCTCGTCGTCAAGGGCGGTGCGGTTTCTGGCAAGGCGATTGATCCCGATGGGGTCAAGACCTTGTCCGAGCTGCCCGGCCGCGACGAATTGCGCGGCATGTTCCTGGGTGTCCTGACCGCGGTGGCAAGCAAGTTCGTGGGAACGTTGGCGGCGGCGCCGCGCGACTTCCTGAGCGTGTTGGCCCAGCGGGAGGATCAGCTCAAGAACGCAGGCTAGTGCGAGGGTTTCGACTGCTGACGGCCACGGCCGGCGTCGCGAAACGGTTTCGCGACCCCTGACCGCAGTGACCCGCCGGTTGCCCGGCCGCAGCGACCACAACGCAACAACTGGAGAATCACACCATGTCACTCAATCGCGCAGATGTGCTCAGCTATCTCAATGGCCTGACCGTTCTGGAACTGGCCGAACTGACCAAGGAACTCGAGAACGCGTGGGGCGTCAAGGCCTCCGCCGGCGTGCCGATGATGGCCGTGGCGGCGGGCGGCGGCGCGGCAGCGGCTGAGGCGCCCAAGGTCGAGGAAAAGACCGAGTTCGACGTCATCATCCTGGACGCTGGCGCCAACAAGATCAACGTCATCAAGGCGATTCGCGAGATCACCGCCTTGGGCCTCAAGGAAGCCAAGGAGCTGTCCGAGAAGGCCGGTGGCGTGGTCAAGGAAGCCGTCAGCAAGGCCGACGCCGAAGGCATCAAGAAGAAGCTGGAAGAAGCCGGCGCCAAGGTGGAAGTCAAGTAGCCGCAAGGCCACGCGAGTTCCAGACCTCCGGGGATCGGCGACGGCGACGGCGACCGATCCCCGGAGGGATCGACCCCGGGCGCCCCGGACCGCGCCCGCGGACCCGAACCAGCCGGCTGCGCGCCGCGCCGGGCGGGATGCACCGCAACCCAGGTCCACCTTTCCAGCACGCCGTTCCGGACGCGGGAAGCGGCGAGGAGTTCCTCCCACATGGCACGCACTGCGATGGACCTGCGGGTCCGCAAGACCTTTTCGCGCATCAACCGGGTGGTCAAGGTTCCCGATCTCATCCACGTCCAGCGCCAGAGCTATGACAAGTTCCTGCAGCGCAACGTGCCGCCCGCGCAGCGCGAGAACGTCGGCCTGCAGGCCATCTTCTCGTCGGTGTTCCCGATCCAGGACTTCAACAAGACCGCGAGCCTGGAATTCGTGTCGTACCACTTGGAGGATCCCAAGTACGACGTGACCGAGTGCCGCGCCCGCGGCATGACCTTCGCCTCGCCGATCAAGGTGCTCATCCGCCTGGTCATTTTCGACGTCAGCGAGACCGGCGTGCAGACCGTCCGCGACATCAAGGAGCAGGAGGTCTACTTCGGCGAGATCCCGCTGATGACCGAGGCCGGCACGTTTATCATCAACGGCAGCGAGCGCGTCATCGTCAGTCAGCTGCACCGCTCGCCGGGCGTGCTTTTCGAACACGACAAGGGCCGCACCCACGCCAGCGGCAAGCGCATCTACTCGGCGCGCGTCATCCCCTACCGCGGGTCGTGGCTGGATTTCGAGTTCGACCACAAGGACACGTTGTGGGTCAAGATCGACCGCAAGCGCAAGCTCTTCGTGTCGGTGCTGTTGCGCGCGCTGGGCTATACCATCGAGGAGATGCTCAATTACTACTACGACGTCGAGAAGGTGCGCCTAGAGCCGGTCGCCGGCCAACCCACGCGGGTGTGGCGGTCGCTCAACTTCGAGTTGCTCGAAGGCCAGCGCAGCGCCGTGGACATCGTGCACCCCGCGACCGGCGAGGTGCTATTGGCCAAGAACAAGAAGTTCATGCCCAAGGTCATCAAGCGCCTGATCGATGCAGGCGTGACCGAACTGCCCATGGACGAAGAGGGCCTGGAGGGCAAGGTCGTCGCCCACGACATCATCGACGAGACCACCGGTGAGGTCGTGTTCGATGCCAACGCCAAGCTGAGCAACGACGACATCGACACGCTGGTCGCCCACAAGGTGTTGTCGTTCAGCATCCTTTTCATCGATCGCTTCAATTCGGGCCCGTACCTGTCGGACACCATCGCCCGCGATCTGGAAGACCTCATCAAGCGCAAGCGGCCCGCCACGCCAGAGCAGGCCATCGAGGACATCTACCACCACCTGCGCCCGGGCGATCCGCCCTCGCAGAACCAGGCGCGCAACTACTTCAATGGCCTGTTCTTCAACGAGCAGCGCTACGACCTGAGCGACGTCGGCCGCATGAAGGTGGAGTACAAATTCGCCCAGCGCGATGCGCTCCAGGCGCTCAAGAAGCAGGGCCTCGTGCGTCTGGAAACGGTGTCGATGCGCCGCGACCGCAGCTTTGACTTGTCGAGCCCGACCGGCGAGTACAAGAACTGGAAGCTGGAATTCGGCCTGTACAACCTGGGCGCCAAGATCAAGACGTTCTCGGTCAAGGTGGACACCAAGACCTTTCCCGACATCAAGCGCGTGACGCCCCAGCAGTTCGCCGACCAGCTGGCCGGGGTGTTCTCGGTATCGGACCTGTCGCGGCCCGAAGCGGTCAAGCAGGCCGATTGGACGCTCGGCTTCGCAGTACGCGGCGACGACGGCAAGGACAGCAAGGTCACCTGGAAGATCGACCCCAAGACGTTCGCGTCGCCCGGCCAGGCCTCCCCGCAAGAGTTGGCTGCCGCGCTCAACACCGCGTGGGGCGACACTGCGCCGGTCGTCGTCGAGTTCTCGGCCCCGGCCGAAGTCGTGGTGCGGCCGCGCGCCAAGGGTGGCGAACTCGCCGTGGACGCCCACGAAATCTTGCGGCAGCGCCTGGATCTGCCGGCCGGCTGGCGCAGCGAAGTGCGCTTCTCGACGGGCCTGCTGACCGCGGCGGTGTCCAAGCAGCGCACCGTGCTGGTCACGCCGGTCACCGGCAACCGCCAGGTGCAGATCAAGGTCGACGGCAACGAGCAGTTGCGCGAGCGGCTGGGCTTTGCCCCTGTGGCGCCGTGCTACACCCTGACCCGCGCCGACATCCTGCGCACCATCGGCTACCTGCTGGCGCTCAAGAACCAGCGCCCCGGCTTCTCCATCGACGACATCGACCACTTGGGCAACCGCCGCGTGCGCGCGGTGGGCGAGCTGATGGAGAACCAGTGCCGCGTTGGCTTGGTGCGCATGGAACGGGCCATCAAAGAAAAGATGAGCATCGCCCAGGACATCGAGACCTCGATGCCCCACGAGCTCATCAACGCCAAGCCGATGAGCGCAGTCGTGCGCGAGTACTTCGGCAGCAGCCAGCTGTCGCAGTTCATGGACCAGACCAACCCGCTGTCCGAGGTCACCCACAAGCGGCGGTTGTCGGCGCTGGGCCCGGGCGGTCTGACCCGCGACCGCGCTGGCTTCGAGGTGCGCGACGTACACCCGACCCACTACGGCCGCATCTGCCCCATCGAGACGCCTGAAGGCCCGAACATCGGTCTCATCGCCTCGCTGTCGACCTACGCCCGCGTCAACGAATACGGTTTCATCGAGACGCCGTACCGCGAGGTCCTCGACGGCAAGCCGCAGGACAGCTACGAGTACTACTCGGCGCTCGAAGAAGAAGACCGCGTCATCTGCCAGGCCAATGCGCGCCTCGACGCCGCCGGCCGGCTCGAAGGCGACCTCATCGACGTGCGCAAGTCCGGAGAATTCAAGCAGGTGGCCGCCGACGAAGTCGAACTGATGGACGTCAGCCCGAACCAACTGGTGTCGGTGGCCGCGTCGCTCATCCCGTTCTTGGAGAACGACGACGCCAACCGCGCGCTCATGGGTTCGAACATGCAGCGCCAGGCCGTGCCGCTGCTGCGGACCACCTCGCCGCTGGTCGGCACCAACCTGGAGCGCACCGTGGCTGCCGACTCCGGCGTGACGGTGGTGGCCCGCCACTCGGGCACCGTCGAACGCGTCGACAGCAACCGCATCGTGGTCAAACGCGACGTCGACGGCAACGACCCGGGCGCCAACACCGACATCTACAAGCTGGTCAAGTACACCCGCAGCAACCAGAGCACCTGCGTCAACCAGAAGCCGATCGTGCGGCGGGGAGACCATGTCAAGCAGGGCGACGTCATCGCCGACGGACCGGCCACCGACCGCGGCGAACTGGCCCTGGGCCGCAATGTGGTCGTGGCCTTCATGCCGTGGGGCGGCTACAACTACGAAGACTCGATCCTGATTAGCGAAAAGGTCATCAAGGAGGACCTCTTCACCTCGATCCACATCGAGGAGTTCGAGTGCATCGCCCGCGACACCAAGCTCGGCAAGGAGGACATCACCCGCGACATCCCCAATGTCTCGGAAGAGGCGCTCAAGGACATCGACGTCTCGGGCATCATCCGCATCGGCGCCGAGGTCAAGACCGGCGACATCCTGGTCGGCAAGATCACCCCCAAAGGCGAGACCCAGCTCAGTCCCGAAGAGAAGCTGCTGCGCGCGATCTTCGGCGAGAAGGCCGGCGACGTGCGCGACACCTCGCTCAAGGTCCCACCGGGCGTGGTCGGCACCGTCATCAACGCCAAGGTGTTCACGCGCAAGAGTGAAACCAAGGACGAGCGCACCCTGGAGATCGAGGAAGACGAGAAATCGAACCTGCTCAAGGACATGGCCGACGAAGTGCAGATCATGGCGTCGGCGACCTTTGAGAAGGCGCGGCGCATCCTCTACGGCTCCAAGACCGCCAACAAGGTCGCCAACGACCAGGGCGAGGTGGTGCTGAACAAGGGCGTGGAGCTCAACGACGCCACTTTGGGCCTGTTGCCCGACCACCTGTACGACGACGGCGACCGGTTCAAGGTTCCGGCGGCCTGGGCGGACCTGCGGGTGGCCGACAAGGAGGTCCAGGCGCAGTTGCAAGCGCAGTTGCAGCACCTGGAGACGGTGGCCAACGAAACCCGCTTCTACTTCGAAGAGAAGATCAAGCGCTTCGTGCGCGGCGACGAATTGCCGCCCGGCGTCATCAAGATGGTCAAGGTCTACGTGGCCATCAAGCGCAAACTGCAGGTCGGCGACAAGATGGCGGGCCGCCACGGCAACAAGGGTGTGGTCAGCCGCATCCTCGCCGAAGAGGACATGCCGTTCCTGCCCGACGGTCGGCCAGTGGACGTGGTGCTCAACCCGCTCGGTGTGCCGAGCCGCATGAACGTAGGCCAGATCCTGGAGACGCACCTGGGCTGGGCCGCGCGCCTGCTCGGACTCAAGTTGCGCGAAGACGTCGAAAGCGGCAAGAACACCCGCGAGGTGCGCGCCGGCATCAAGGCTGTGTTCCAGGACCAGGGCATCGCCGACATCATCGACCAGCTCGACGACGGCGACCTGCTTCGCTTCGTCGAGGACAACCAGGAGGGCATCCGCATCGCTTCGCCGGTGTTCGATGGCGCGACCGAGGACAACATCCGCGACCTGCTGACGCGCGCCGGCATCAACGGCGGCTTCCAGACCGAGTTGTACGACGGTCGCAACGGCGAGCGCTTTGACCAGAAAGTCACGGTCGGCGTGATGTACGTGCTCAAGCTGCACCACTTGGTCGACGACAAGATCCACGCGCGGTCGATCGGTCCCTACTCGCTCGTCACCCAGCAGCCGCTGGGCGGCAAGGCGCAGTTCGGCGGTCAGCGCCTCGGTGAAATGGAAGTGTGGGCCATGCAGGCCTACGGCGCGGCCTACGCCCTGCAGGAATTCCTGACGGTCAAGAGCGACGACGTCATCGGCCGCACCCGCATGTACGAGAGCATCGTGCGCGGCGAGGGCCGGCTCGAACCAGGGCTGCCCGAATCGTTCAACGTGCTGGTCAAGGAACTCAAGGCCTTGGGCCTGGACATGGAGTTGCTGGACAAGGAGGGCGCCGCGATCCCGTAAGCCGGACGCCCGCCCACCCGCCGCCCACACACACCGCCGGCCCGACGACACGCTTCGCGGCCCCCCGGCACAGGAAGGTCACCCATGCGCGAGATGCTGCACTTCTTCGAAATGCCCAAGAACCCCTTGAACATCAAGGCGGTCAAGATCTGCCTCGCCAGCCCGCGGCGCATCGCCCAGGAATGGAGCTTCGGCGAGGTCAAGAAGCCCGAGACCATCAACTACCGCACCTTCAAGCCCGAGCGCGACGGGCTTTTCTGCGCCAAGATCTTCGGACCGGTCAAGGACTACGAGTGCAATTGCGGCAAGTACAAGCGCATGAAGCACCGCGGCGTGGTGTGCGAGAAGTGCGGCGTCGAGGTCATCCAGAGCAAGGTGCGCCGCGAGCGTCTGGCCCACATCAACCTGGCGACGCCGGTCGCGCACATCTGGTTCCTCAAGAGCCTGCCGTCGCGCATCGGCAACCTGCTCGGCATGACCCTCAAGGACCTGGAGCACGTGCTGTACTGCGCCAAGTACGTGTGTCTGGGTGCGCTCAAGTTCACGGCCGTCAAGCCGGCGCGCAACGTGTACTACGTCCCCCGCGAGCGGCGTGCCGAACTGATGAACGAGTTGGAGCAGACCGCCGACGGCGCCGAGGTCAGCAAACTCGTGGCCCGCTACGTCAAGGACATCGAGCGCGGCGCACTGGTCAACGAAGAAGACTACTACGACGTGCAGAACGGCATGGTCATCGAAAAGTCGCACCTGGCCAAGGCGTGGCTTGCAGACATCGGTCCGATCACCGCCGGGCGCATCCTTTCGCAGGAGGAGTACGACCAGATCCTCGACGAACATGGTGAAATGGCGATCGACTGCGCTCCGGCCACCGACTACCTCAAGCTCGAGATGGGCGGCGAAGCGGTGCTCGAACTGCTCAACTACATGGATCCCGGACGTATTCCTCCGGAGAAGCCGCGCTGGCCGGGCGATGGCGTGGGCGTCGAGACCCTGGACGATCTGGCGCGCCGCCTGCGCGCCGAAGTGCAGAACTGGGAAGAAAAAGGCGAGCAGGCCACCAAGGTGTTGAGCGGCGAGGCCAAGATCAAGAAGCTCGGCAAGCGCCTCAAGATCGTCGAGGCCCTGCGGTCCAGTGGCAACAAGCCGCAGTGGATGGTGTTGACTACGATTCCCGTGCTGCCGCCCGACCTGCGCCCGCTGGTGCCGCTGGACGGCGGCCGCTTCGCCACGAGCGACCTGAACGATCTGTACCGCCGCGTCATCAACCGCAACAACCGCCTCAAGCGGTTGCTCGAACTGGCGGCCCCCGAGATCATCGTGCGCAACGAAAAGCGCATGTTGCAGGAAGCGGTCGACGCGCTCTTCGACAACGGGCGCCGCGGCAAGCTCATCACCGGGCCCAACAAGCGTCCGCTCAAGTCGTTGAGCGACATGCTCAAGGGCAAACAGGGCCGCTTCCGCCAGAACCTGCTCGGCAAGCGCGTGGACTACTCGGGCCGCTCGGTCATCGTCGTCGGCCCCGACCTGCGCCTGCACCAGTGCGGCCTGCCCAAGAAGATGGCGCTGGAGCTGTTCAAGCCGTTTGTGTACGCCAAGCTCGAAGAGTTGGGCTACGTCACCACCATCAAGAGCGCCAAGAAGCTGGTCGAAAAGGAACAAGCGGTGGTCTGGGACATCTTGGAAGATGTCATCAAGGAGCACCCGGTGCTGCTCAACCGCGCGCCGACCCTGCACCGCCTCGGCATGCAGGCGTTTGAACCCGTGCTCATCGAGGGCAAGGCCATCCAGTTGCACCCGCTGGTGTGTACGGCGTTCAACGCCGACTTCGACGGCGACCAGATGGCGGTCCACGTGCCGCTGAGCCTGGAAGCGCAGATCGAGGCCCGCGTGCTGATGATGTCCACCAACAACATCTTGAGCCCGGCCTACGGCAAGCCCATCATCAACCCGAGCCAGGACATCGTGCTCGGCCTGTACTACATGACCCGCGAAATTCCGTTCGCCAAGGGCGAAGGCCGTCGCTTTGCCAGCCCGGTCGAGGTGCGCGCGGCCTACGATGCCGGCGAGCTCGACCTGCACGCGCGCATCCAGGTGCGCATCGACGAGTACGCCGAGGGCACCGATCCCGACGAGCAGGACGTGCCGGTGCGCCGCACCATGTTCACCACCACCGCCGGCCGGGTGCTCCTGAGCGAAGCCGTGCCCAAGGGGACGCCGTTCGCCCTGTTCAACCGTGAACTTGGCAAGAAGGAAATCGGCGCGCTCATCGACGAGGTGTACCGCAAGTTCGGCAGCAAGAAGACGGTGCTCTTGGCCGACGCCCTGCGCAGCGCGGGCTACGCCAACTCGACCAAGGCCGGCGTGTCGGTGTGCCTGGACGACATGCGCATCCCCGACGAGAAGAAGATCATCATCGAGAGGGCGCTGACCGATGTGAAGAACATCACCCACCAGTATCTGGAGGGCGTCATCACCGACGGCGAGCGCTACAACCAGGTCGTGGACAAGTGGTCCGAAGCCTCGGAGCGCATCACCAAGTCGTTGATGGACAGCATCAGCAAGGCCAAGGTCATCGACCCGACGACCGGCAGCCAGGCGCTGGAGCCTGAGTTCGACAAAGAGGGCAAACCCGTGCTCGGCGCGGATGGCAAGCAGAAGCTGCGCGGTCGCGAGACCAAGAGCCTGAACCCCGTCTTCATGATGGCCGACTCGGGCGCCCGCGGTTCGACGCAGCAGATGCGCCAGTTGGCCGGCATGCGCGGCCTGATGGCAAAGCCCTCGGGCGAAATCATCGAGACGCCGATCACTGCCAATTTCCGCGAAGGCCTGTCGGTGTTGCAGTACTTCATCTCGACCCACGGCGCCCGCAAGGGTCTGGCCGACACCGCGCTCAAGACCGCCAACTCGGGCTACCTGACGCGCCGCCTGGTCGACGTGGCCAACGACGCCGTCATCACCGAACACGACTGCGGGACGCTCGACGGCATCGACCGCGAGCCGCTGGAAGAGGGGGGCGAAATCATCCAGCCGCTCGGCGAGCGCATCCTGGGCCGCGTGGCCCTGGAGCCCGTCGAGGACGGCAAGGGCGAACTTTTGGTCGACGCCGACCAGGTCATCGACGAGGCCGCCGTGGCGCGCATCGAGGCCGCCCACATCCGCAAGGTCAAGATCCGCTCGGTGTTGACCTGCCGCAGCCAGACCGGCATTTGCGTGTTGTGCTACGGTCGCGACCTGGCGCGCGGCAAGATGGTCAACATCGGCGAAGCGGTCGGCGTCATCGCTGCCCAATCCATCGGCGAACCCGGCACCCAGCTGACCATGCGCACCTTCCACGTCGGCGGTGCGGCTTCGACGGCCCGCGACCTGCCGCAGCACAAGGCCACCGTCGACGGTACCGTCAAGTACCGCGACCTGGCCACCGTGGATCCGGGCGACGGTGGTGGCTTCGTGGCCGTCGCGCGCGGCCACCTGCTGCTGACGCTGCCGGGCGTGCCCGACGACCGCTGCCCGTCGTTTGCCATCCAGGCCGGCGCGCGCGTCAAGATCAAGGACGGCGCGGCGGTGCGCAAGAACGATCTGCTCGCCGAGTGGAACGCCGCGCACACCCCGGTACTCAGCCGCGTCGGCGGCGTCGCCCGCTTCAAGGACATCGAAGAGGGGTTGACCGTCAAGGATCAGGTCGACGAAGCGACGATGATGACCCAGAAGTTCATCATCGACACCAAGGACCAGAACCTGCGGCCGCGCGTTGCCGTGCTCGACAAGCATGGTGACACCCTGGCCGAGATCAGCCTGCCGGTGGGATCGAACCTCATCGTCAGCGACGGCCAGGTGGTCAAACCGGGCGAAGTGCTGGCACGTATTGCGCGCGACACCGCCAAGAACAAGGACATCATCGGCGGTCTGCCGCGGGTGGCCGAACTGTTCGAGGCGCGCAAGCCCAAGGACCACGCGGTCATGGCCGAGGTCGACGGCATCGTCGAATTCGGCAAGATCGTCAAAGGCAAGCAACAGATCTTCGTCAACCCCGAGGTCGGCCAGCGCCGCGAGTACGTGATGCCCAAGGGCAAGCACGCGACCGTGGCGGATGGCGACCGCGTGCGCGCCGGCGACCCGCTGATGGACGGCCCGCTCAACCCGCACGACATCCTGCACGTCCTGGGCGTCGAGGCCCTGGCCGACTACCTGGTCAACGAGATCCAGGAGGTCTACCGCCTGCAGGGCGTGCGCATCAACGACAAGCACATCGAGTCGGTGGTGCGGCAGATGCTGCGCTGGGTGCGGGTGACCAAGACCGGTTCGACGCAGTTCATGGTCGACCAGCAGGTGCTCAAGCACAAGTTCGACGAAGAGAACCAGCGGGTCATGGCCGACGGCGACAAGCCCGCATCGGGTGAACCCCTGCTGCTCGGTATCACCAAGGCGTCGCTGTCGACCGAGAGCTTCATTTCGGCCTCGTCGTTCCAAGAGACGACCAAGGTCCTGACCGAAGCCAGCCTGTCGGGCAAGCGCGACTACCTGCATGGCCTGAAGGAAAACGTGATCATGGGCCGGCTCATCCCGGCCGGCACCGGACTGCCCGCCTACACGACCATGGAAATCGAGGTCGGCAACCCCGAAACGCGCGGTCTGGAGAGCATCGGCTACGCGTAGGCGCCGCCGACGCCCTGCTCGCGGTCTGCGCCCTGCGCGTCCGCGATGTGTCTGGCGTCGGTCGGGCCGTGGGTGGCCGCCCGGTGACTTGGTCCGCGTGCGCCGCGGCGATTGACATCCCACCCCAGGGGTCTAAGGTATCGCCGCCCGGATTCTGCCTCACCGGGTGCGCAAGGAGGCCCCCATGGCCCTTACTGCCCTGGTCAGCGATCCCATCGCCAGCGAAGGCGTGCAGGTGCTGCGCCAATCCGGCTTGTTTGATCGCGTCGACGTCAAGACCGGGCTGCCCGGCGCCGAGTTGCGCGCGATCCTGCCCGAGTACGATGCCCTGCTGGTGCGGTCGATGACCAAGGTCCGTGCCGACGAGTTCGCGTGCGCCCCGCGGCTCAAGGTGGTCGGTCGGGCCGGAGCCGGGGTGGACAACGTCGACGTCAAGGCGGCGACCGCCAACAAGACCCTGGTCATGAACACCCCGGGCGGCAACAACAACGCCGTGGCCGAGCTGGTGCTCGGGTTCCTGTTCGCCCTGGCCCGCGGCCTGCCCGACGCCACCCACTCGACCCGCGCCGGCCAGTGGGAGAAATCGCGGTTCATCGGCCGCGAGATCGAGGGCCGAACGCTCGGCGTGGTCGGCCTTGGCGCCATCGGCCGCATCGTCGCGCGCAAGGCCGGGGCGCTCGGCATGCGGGTCATCGGCCACGACCCGGCGCTCGACGACGCCCGCATCGCTGCGCTCGGCGCCCAGCCGCGCTCTTTTGACAGTCTCTTGGCCGAGAGCGACGCCGTGACCGTCCACGTGCCGCTATTGCCGCAGACGCGCGGGCTGTTTGGCGCGGCGGCGTTCGCGAAGATGAAGCGCGGCGCGTGGTTGGTCCACGCAGCCCGCGGCGGCATCGTGGTCGAGGCGGACCTGCTCGCCGCCTTGGACAGCGGCCAGGTGGGCGCGGCGGCGCTGGACGTCTTCGTCGAGGAGCCGGTACCGGCCGACCATCCGCTGCTGCGCCACCCCAACGTGTTGGCGACGCCGCACATCGGCGCCAGCACCCGCGAGGCGCAGGACAAGGTCGGCGTGCAGATCGCCCATCAAGTCGTGCGCTACTTGCGCGACGGCGTCGCCGAAAACGCCGTCAACCAACTGGGCTGAGCGGCCGGCGCCCGCCCTGTGCCGCACTGCGAGGCCGTCATCGCGCATCCCCAGCAACTCATCGGCCTTGCTCTGGACACTTGCAGCACGTGCGCTCACCCGTGGCCGGTCGGCGTGTGCCCGCTGTGCGCGCCGGGGCCGATGGCGCCGCCCGCTGAGGCCGCGGGTCACCCGGCCGCCGACGCCGACGTCGAGACGGCCCTCTTGCGTGCGCTGCGGATGACCCCGCCGCTCTTGATCCTGCGCGGCGGCGAGTGCCTGTTGCGACACAACGCCCTGGATCTGTTGACCGCGTGCCGCCAGTCGGGCGTCGGTCGCGTCGAAGTGTGGACCGCGGGTCCGCTACTGGCCCGGCCGCAGTTCGCGCGGACCATCGCGCGGGCCGGCGCCACCGACGTGGGGGCCGTGCTTTTCGGTGACACGGCCGAGGGCCACGACTACGTGGCGGGCGCGGCTGGGCATTTCCAACGGGTGCTGGCCGGCGTGCAGCGGGCCCGCGCCGCGGGCCTGGGCGTGCGGCTGCTGGTGCCGGTGCTACGGCCGACGTATCGGGGTCTGGTCGGGGTGGTGCGCAAGGCGATCCCGGCCGGCGTCCAGGGGCTGCACCTGTGGACGCCGCCGGGACCGGACCGCGACGCGCACCCCTTGCTGGCGCCGCTGCCGATGGCCGCCCCCTATGTGCAGGCGGCCGTGCAACTGGCGCGGACGGCGGGCCTTGATGTGCGCACTGAGGGGCTGCCGGCCTGCCAACTGGGACCGCACGCCGGTCTCGCCGTGGCGACGCTGCCGGCGATCTCGGCGGGGCCGGCCCAATCGGGAGCTTTGCCTCACGCGTTTGGGCCGCCCTGCGCGGCGTGCAGTTGGCAAGGTCGCTGTGCGGGGCTGCCGCAGGCGCACATCGACGCGCATGGCTGGGTGGGCGTGGCGGCGCGAAACGATCCCGCGCAGTTGACCAACCTGCCCCAGCGGGTGGGTGGGTGATGCCTTGGCACGGCGATGCGAACAAGGGTGTCCTGTTTGCCGCCACCATGCCGCCCCTCGCCGGGAAGGACGCGCTGGCGCGGGCCTGGACGTCCGCCGCCTGCACCGCCGGGACGACCCCGACCTCCGCCGGCAACCGGTGCGCCGGCGAGGCCTCGGCCGCGCTGCAGATGGCCACCCGCAAGGTTGCCTGCGGTCGGCGCCAATGCGCCGGCAACCCGCGGCGGTGTTGAGCGCCACCGACGTCGCAGACGGGAAAAGCCCGGGCAGTCAATGAATTGGCGTGCGCCGCCGTTGGCCATGTGCTCCGCGCACTCGCGTTCCAAGCTGAACCTGCACCAGACCCTGCATCTGCACCAGTCCGGCGCAGCCGGCCGACCCTGAAACGCCCGCACATCAGCAATCTCCGCGGTCCTGGAGACCACTCGTAGCCGGGTCGCCGCCACCGATGTCCTGCCCTCGCCACGCAGGACCGTGCCTCGCCAGGCCCTCCCGGCCAGTCCAGCCCAAAAGCCTGTTGGTCCGGTTGTCCACACGCGACTCCTCCGCGCGGAAAAACCGGACCAATTGAGTCTGTTTTCCCGCCGCCAGGTGCGGCCCCGCGCAACATCTGCCACAATGCCTGCGCGTCGCCGGCATGCCCCCGCCGCGCGCGACCGCCCGCCACTCGATGATACAAACACCTTCTGCACCCGGCGCGCTGGTCGAAGGCATCGACATCGACCAGTTGGTGCGCGACGGCATCCTGAACCGCGACGAAGCGGAGGCCTTGCGCCTGAGCCATCAGGCCGAGACTGGCACCGCCCGGTTGGAGGCCCTGCCGTCGACGGCCGGCGACACCTCCAACGAGCACAAGGATTTGGTCAAGGAGGCCGCCGCCCACCACAAGCGCCACTGGGTCCGGGTGACGCGGCTATGCAACCAGCGCTGCACGTTCTGCCTGGATTCGATGAACCAGGACGGGACCATGATCGACGTCGAGTCGCTCAAGGCCTACATCCTGCTCGGTCGCAAGCTGGGCCGGCAGCGGCTCATCCTGTCGGGCGGCGAGGCCAGCGTCCACCCCAAGTACATCGACCTCATCCGCTACGGGCGCCAGGTCGGGTACGAATGGATCCAGACCGTGACCAACGGCATGATGTTCAGCTACCAGCGCTTTGCCAAGGCGGCGGCCGAAGCCGGTCTGAACGAGGCCACGGTGTCGATGCACGGCCACACCGCGCAACTGCACGACCGCCTGACCGGCACCCCTGGGGCGTTCGTGACCGGCATCAAGGGCATGCAGAACCTGCAGGCCACCGGCAAGGTGGTGGTCAACGTCGACGTGGTCATCAACAAGCAGAACTACAAGGTCCTGCCGGACATCATCGCCTACTATTACAACAACTTGAACATCCGCGAATTCGATCTCTTGCACATCGTGCCGTTCGGTCGCGGCTTCGACGAGCACCGCCACTCGCTGTTTTTCGACTTGAACGACGCCGTGCCCTATTTCCGCAAGGCGTTCGCGTGGGCCGACAAGCCCGACCTCTACCTGTGGACCAATCGGCTGCCGGTGACCTACCTCGAAGGCGCCGAGCGGCTCATCCAGGATCCGCACAAACTGCTGAGCGAGTTCGACGGCGGTCGCCACAACTTCGAGGGGTACTTGAAGCGCGGCCTCAAGCCCGATTGTCACGGCGAGCGCTGCGACTACTGTTTCCTGGACGGCCCGTGCCGGCAGACGATGTTCCCCTACCGCGAGGCCCTTGCCGCGGGGTCGTTCCCCGCCGTGCGCCGCAAGGCCGTGCAGTTGTGGGCCGGCACCCCTGCGCGCGACCAGTTCGAGCGGCAGGCGGCCCAATGGGTCACGCTGGTCGCCGACTCCGCGCAACAGGCCTTGGCGGCGCTGCCCGAAGTGGGGTTTGCCCAGGCGGCGCTGACCTTGGCGCTGCCCGGCGTGGCCGAGGTGCCGGCATTCGTCGCCGCTTCGCCGCGGCCGCTCGCGCGGTGCCTCTTGGCCGGCGCCGACCAATTGCAGGCGGCCCTGGCGGGCGCGGTGGCGGCGCCGACCGCCATCGAGGTGCGGCTGGACCGCGCCGTGGCACAGTGGTTGCTGGCGCATCGATCCGCATGGGCCGGCGCGCAGGACAGGCTCGTCGCCGCACTGCCCAACCACGAGACCCTGTCGGCGAGCAAGGACGGCGACCCGGATCCCGCGACCCTGCGCGCGATTGCGGCGGCCGGCGTGCGGCTCAAGAACGTGCCCAGGTGCGTCGCCGGTGCCGCGGTCGAACCGGGCGACCACGGCGTGCTCGACGCGGCGATGCTGGACGCCGCGGGCGACCTCGACCTCGACAAATACGTCGCCCATTACACCGCCGCCGAGTACTACGCCAAAAGCGTCCGCTGCGGCCTGTGCGCACACACCGACCGCTGCCAGGGTTTGCACATCAACTACGTGCGCAACGTCGGCCTGGGCCTGCTGTCGCCGCTCGACGCCCACGGTCAACCGGTCGCTGGTGGACACAGCTTTGACCAGTTGACCGAGCGACTGCAAAAGGCCAACGCCGCCCGCGCCAAGCGCGACCAGCAGAAGCAATTTGGCGTCCACAAGCCGGTCGCCGCCGTCGCCGAACTGTCGATCGGCCAGCCGTAGCCGCCGAGGAACCGCAGCCCCATGGCCAACATCGGCTACATCCAGATGGTGCGCCACTGCAACCAGAACTGTGGGTTCTGCAGCAATCCAGAGACGCCGTTCTTCTACGATCTGGACCAGGTGCGCACCATCGTCGCCGATTTCGTGGCGCGCGACTACTTTGGCGTCATCCTGACCGGCGGCGAGCCGACCTTGTCGCCGGTCCTGGCCGAGACCGTCGCCCACGCCCGCGCCAACGGCCTGCACGTGCGCATGATCACCAACGGCCAGAAGCTCGCGGACTGGGACTACTGTCACGCGCTGTGGAAGGCCGGTCTGCAACATGTCCATGTCAGCATCCACAGCTACAAGCACAAGCTCGAAGACTTCTTGACCGGCACGCCCGGATCGCTGGCCTGGGCCGAGAAGGCTTTGGAGAACCTGGGCAGGACCGACATCACCGTCAACATCAACACCGTCATCAACCGCTACAATTGCGACCACTTGCACGAGACGATCGACTGGTTTATCGAGCGCTTCCCGTTCATCCGCCACTTCGTGTGGAACAACCTCGACCCGTCGATCGGCCGGGCTACCAGCAACAACTACTTCACCGCGCGCTTGGGGCAAATCGAGGTCAGCCTCGGCAAGGCCATGCGGCGCCTGCACGAGACGGGCCGCAGTTTTCGGGTCGAGCGGGTGCCGCTGTGCTACATGACCGAGTTCGCGCACTGCTCGACCGAGACGCGCAAGATCGTCAAGAGTGAAGAGCGCATCGTGCACTTCCTGGACAACAAGGGTACGGTGCGCCAGACCGAGTGGGGCCACCTGTACGCCCCGGTGTGCGACGGGTGCGGGCTGCGCGCCATTTGCGGCGGCCTGTTCGACCGCGGCGACGCTTACGACCCCAAAGAACTGTCGCCGGTCTTTGCGGACGCTCGGCCCATCGTGCAGCGCATCGTCACGGATTTGCAAAGCGACCCGGCGTGGCGCTTGGCCAAGTTCAAGAACCTGGCGACGCTGCCCGCGGCCCACCAGGGCCGAAGTGAAGCGGGTGCGCATCGCGCCGGCAAGGTGCAGGCGCCCACCGGCGACAAGCTGGTCGAACCGGCGATCGACCCCAAGCGCCGCAGCGACCCGACCGCGCGCGATTGGACGCCCGGCGTTGACTGGCACCCTGCCGACGACGAAGACGATGTCGATCCGGGCCTGGCGGTTCCGCCGGCGCCCGTGAGCCAGGTCGCGGTGGCGACGCACCAATTGGCCATCGCTGGCGCCACGCTTGAAACCCTGGGCCGGCCGCAGTAAAAGCCCGCCACCCCGATTGCGCCCCGCTGGAGAGTTTGACCATGACCGCCCAAGAGACCCAGACCCCAACCGTCGAACGCCTCGACGACGCCCACAGCCGGGTGACGCTCGCGCTGGAAATCGGCCTCTACCCCATCGACGTGCTGTACGGCGCCGCCTACATCTTCATCGACCGCGCCTACGTGCTGCTGGACAAGGACGAAGGCGTCGGTCGGCCGGGTCGCTACCTGGTCCACCTGCGCGGCAAGAACCCCATGAGCCACGAGCAACTGCTCGCGCTTTGCGGCGAATTCGGCAACGAATTGCTCAGCCAAGCCCTGCGCCGCAAGGTCGTCAAGCAGAACCAGAAGATCATCGAAGAGATCACGACCCAGGCCATCGCCGGCGCGGCGGGCGGCACGTTGCCCACCGATTTCCTGGCCAACCAGGACGATGGCCTGGACTTCCTCGACGATCCGCTGGGCATCGCCGTGCCGTGGGAAGAGAAGTTCAAGAAGAAAAAGGACGAACCCGGCGCCGCGCCTTGATCGCGAACCGCAGGCCCGAAGAACGCTCCACGCCCCCACCTCCGAGGCCCGATGTCGAACCCGAATCAGACCGTGCTTTTGCACCGCGCGCTCTACATGCAGCAGGCGATCAAGCAGGCGGCCGAGACGTTCGCCGATTTCGCCAGTTTTGCCATCAGCCGTCAGGGCGCGCACTACGCGGTCGCCATCTCGGACATCGACGCCGAGGCCGATGGCGACGTGGTCGCCGAGTTCTGCAACTTCGCGCTCTACAACACCATGCAGCGCAAGCGCAAGAAAATCTGACGCCCGCTTGGCCGCGAACGCGGCCGCAACTGTCGCCCCATGCTCGGCGCCGCCCCTTGGCCGCCGCGGAGTTTGCATGTCGCTGCCCGCCTCCGTCCCACTGCACAAGGTCAAGGCCGAGGCCTTGGTGCCCTTCAACCATCGCCGCATCGGCGGCCGCTGGCTGGTCAGCAACGACCTGGGCGACCACGTGTTCCTGACCGACGCCGAGTTCACCACGTTCGTGCAGGCCGAGACCCGGCCCGGTGATCCGCTGCATGAACGGCTGGTGGCCGGCAATTTCCTGGCCGGGACCGTCGACGTCCAGACCCAGGCGGCGCGCTGGCGCAAGAAGAAGCAGTACCTCTTCTATGGCCCGACGTTGCACGCCTTTGTGCTCACCCACCGCTGCAACCACGGCTGCCAGTATTGCCACAGCTCGATCGTCGGCATGGAGCGCACCGACACCGACATGTCGATTGAGACGGCCGAACGCGCCGTGGACCTGGCGTTCCAGACCACCAGCCCCGGTGTCACCATCGAATTCCAGGGCGGCGAACCGCTGGCCAACTGGGAGGTCCTGCAGCACGTCGTCGAGTATGCGCGCCAGAAGAACGCGCTCGCGGGCAAGGCGCTGTCGTTTTCACTGGTGACCAACCTCAGCCTGATGGACGACGACAAACTCGACTACCTGCTCGACCGCAAGGTGCAACTGTGCACGAGCCTGGACGGTCCGGCCGACCTGCACGACAAGATCCGCATCTACAAGAACGGGTCGTCGCACGAACTGGTCGTCGGGTGGATGAAAAAGATCAACGACCGCTACAAGGCCATGGGCCTGGACCCCAACCTGTACCGCGTCGAAGCGCTGCCCACGATCACCCGGCCGGCGCTCGGCCGCTGGCGCGACGTGGTGGACACCTACGTCAGCGTGGGGTGCCGCGCGGTCTTCTTGCGCAAGCTCGACCCGTTTGGCTTTGCGGCGCGCTCGGCCAAGACGCTCGGCTACTCGATGGACGATTTCGTACAGTTCTACATCAACGCCGTCGAGTACATCCTGGAGCTGAACAAGCAGGGCACCCAGGTCATGGAACGCCATGCCGCCATCATGCTGAGCAAGATCCTGGCCGACGAGGAGCCGAACTACCTGGACTTGCGCACCCCTGGCGGCGCCTGCATCGGCCAGATCGGCTACGCCCCCGACGGGTCGATCTATTCGAGCGACGAAGGCCGCTTCGTGGCGGCGATGGGCGACGACATGTTCAAGGTCGGCACGGTGATGGACACCTATGACCGCCTGATGACCAATGCGCAGACCCGGGCGCTGGTGATGGCGGGCCTCAACGACGGTCAGCCCGATTGCGTGTCGTGCGTGTACAAGCCCTGGTGCGGCCAGCAGGTCGAGTACAACTACAAGACCCAGGGCTCGCTGCACGGCCGCATGCGCGACAGCGTGTGGTGCAAGAAGCACAAGTCGATCTTCGACTACCTGATGGCCAAGCTCGAGCGCGCCGACCCCGAAGAGATGCGGATTTTCGAGCGTTGGACCACCCACCGGGTGCTCGATCACTTCTTGCAGGAGCGCTCGGCGTTGTAGCCCGCCTCCGCTGCCCACAGCTTGCACTGGTCGCCAGTTCGCGTCCTCGACAGCCGACCCGCGGATTGCGCCGAGTGCCAACGCGACCGCCCCAGCCCTGCGGCCCCCCTACCGACGCGCCACCCGTGCGTCGAGCGCCGCCAGCAGGGTTCGATACGCCCCCGTGCGCTCCAGCGCCGCCACTTCCGCGGCACGCGGGGCGCTCAGCGGTTGTCCCGCGCGCCACTGGTCGTACAGGCCCTCCAGCGTCCGCGCGCCGGCCTCCGGGTCGTCCGCGGGGGCGCAGCAGCCCGTGCCGGTCCGGTCCAGCAAGGCCCGCGCCTCCGCGCCCTGCACCGCGAAGGCCAGCACCGCGGTGCCCGAGCGGATGAACTCGAAGAGTTTGCCCGGCGTCGACAGGTCGTCGAGCGCGCTCAGCACCAACAGGTCGCCGGTCGCGTAGCGCGCCACCACCTCGGCGTGGCTGACCCGCGGACCTTGGGTCACGAACGGCGCGACGGCCGGGAACTCGGCCAGCAGCCCGCGCAGGATGCCGACGTTGTCGCTGTACATGACCAGCCGCAGCCGCACCTCGGGCCGGCGGGTCAGCAGCGCCTGCCACGCGGCAAACAGCGGCGCCAGCGTGTAGCCCTGGTACATGCTGCCGGCGAAAAGCAGCGTCATCACCGCATCTTGGCCAGGTGGCTGCCGATGGCTCGCCAGGCCCGGCATGGGCAACGCGCTTGCAAAGTCCGCCTCGTCGTAGCCATTTCGCGCGGTCCACACGCGGTCGGGGTCCAAGCCGTGGCGGTCGATGAGCAATTGCCGCAAGGGCTCGGTCGTCACGCTGACCAGGTCGGCATGCCGGTACACCGCCCGCTCCAGTCGCCGGTCGATCCAGCGCCGCCACAGGCCGTGCGGGGCCGGCGACCGATAGTGGTGCATGAAGCGGTTGTCGGTCCACGGGTCGCGCAGGTCACACAGCCACGGAATCTGGAAATCACGTTTGATTTCCATGGCCGCGAGGTGTGCGGTGTACGGCATGCTGGTCGACATCACCGCGTCGAACGGACGCTGGCGGCACAGATCGCGCGCGGCATCGCCGGCCTCGGGCAGCCAGCCGAGGTACGGGTCGGGTGTCAGCCAGCGGTTGGCCCAGGCACCCAAGCGGTGCAGGCGCAGCGCTCCGGTCCTGACCACTTCGAGGTCGTCGGGCACCTCGGCCACCATCGATAGGTCGAGACTGTCGCCCGCCGCGGGTGCGCACGCCACGACGCTGACGTGCCAGCCCAGGTCCGGCGCCGCCCGGCACAGCTTGAGCGCCCGCTGGACCCCGGCTCCGCCCAGCGGCGGAAAGAAGTAGCTGAATAAAAGCAGGCGCTTGGTCATGGTGTCCGCGGTCGGTCAAAGAATGAGGCCGTACACCCGCCAGTGGGCGTTGGCGTACAACACGGGCAGCGGCAGATCCGCGCGCCGCACCAGCAGCGTCCGCGCCCCATGGCGCCGCCCCAAGGCCCGGTAGTGGTCGAGCGGCAGCGTTTCGAAGCGGGCGTCGAGTTCGGCCAACATCGGGTTGCCGCGCGCGGTGGGCTGTACGCCGCCGGCCAGGTCGACGATGCGGTGGTACCAGGCGACCACTTCGGCGCGCCCGGGCGGCACCTGCTTGTAGCTCGCGACCACCGGCCGCTGCGCCAGCCAGCCCACCGACTCCAGCGCCGGGGAACACAGCACCGCTGCCTGGGGCGGGCCATGGGCGGCCACCCAGTGGGCCGCCTTTTGCAGATCCAATCCTGCCTCGCGCGGCAGCGCCGGTCGGCCGCCCATTGGAAAGTCCCGCCACACCTGCAGGTAGCCCGGCAGCGGCAGCGCCGCCTGCACCAGCACCCACGCCGCCAGGGCGCGCGGCAACCAGACCCGCGGCAAGGCAGGGGCGAACCGCACCCACAGGGCGCCGCACAGCACCAGGCCGATCAGCGGCAACATCGCGCCACCCACCCGAAACGGCAGCAGTTGCAAGAACCGATGCCCTCCAGGCAGTTGCGCCGCAACGATGCCCGCGGCGAACGGCAGCAGCGCCGCGACCCCGAACGCGCCCAAGGTGCGCGCGGCCGGCCGATCAGCCAACCGCCCGGGCGCCAGCGCCAGCGCAGCGAGCATCGCCAGCCCGACCGCCCAGGTCCGCCAGCCGATGGTCCAGGTGCGCGGATCGCTGTGGTGCGGCGTGCGGAACACCACGTAGATCCACGCCATGTCGGGGCCGTCGCCGGTCGGCAACTGCTGCGCTGCGGCCCGGGCCAGCAAGACCACGGCGGGCGAGGCAGCCACCAGCCAGCCGGCCGCCAGCCCCAGCCAGTGCCGCCACGGCCGCGGATCGCCGCGCGCCGCCCACAGACCGGCCAAGGCCATCGCCAGCGTCGCCTGGCCGCCCACCAGCACGTGTAGCGTCGTCGCCGCGCCAAAAAGAGCCGCCGCAGTCCCGCGTCGGCCGGCGATCCAGGCGTCGAGGCCGAAAAGCACCAACGCGTAGGCGCCGACCTTGGACTCGACCGTGCCCAAAAGCCATTCGCCGCCAGCGATGCTCTGGTCCCAGCGCACATAGAGGCCGCCCAGGACCACCGCCAAGGCTGGGCCGATGCCCAAGCGCGCCAACAGCCGCGCCAGCGCCCAAGCCAGCGCAGCGTAGCCTGCAAGGCGGCCCACCACCGAGGCGACGTGCAGCGGCAGCGCCCAAACCAGCGGCGCCAGCACCACCTGGAAAGGCCGCCGCGGTCCTTGGTCCAGGCCCAGGAACCAGTCGCCGGCCAGGAACTCCGGTTCCAGCCAGCGCCGCGCCGTCAGCAGCGTGTCCAGTTCATTGCTGGTCAGGCTGTCGCGCAGGCCGAATTGCAGGGTGGCCACCACCCACAGCGCTGTGGCCACCGCGACCACTGGCCAGCGCGCCGGCTGTGCCACGCCGGTCGGCGCCACCGCCAGACCCATGTCACGCAGCAGTGACGGCCTCGACCTGCACACCTAGCGATCCGTCGCACAGCAGCAACTCGAGGTGGTCGGCCACCTGAACACCGGCCACCGAACCCACCGCAGTGCCGTCCGGGCGCCGCACGATGGCATAGCCGCGACCCAGGGCCGCGCGCGGACTCAGCGCCCGCAGGACCCCCGTCAACTGCGCGATCCGCTGCCGACGGCGCTCAAGGGTGCGCGGCAAGGTCTGGTCCAGCCGCTGCCGCAAAAGCGCCAGCTTCTGCCGTTGATCTGCCAGCTTGCGCACCGGGTCTGCGGCCCGCAGCCGCCGCGCCAGCACCTCATGGCGGCGGCGTTGGCGCTCCAATTGACGTTGGGCGGCGCGGTGCATGCGGCGGTGCAACTCTTCCAACCGCAGCTGCCGCTGGCCGGTCAGGGCTCCGCCGTCGCCGAGGCGCGCCCGCAGCTGCCCCAGATGGCGGCGCTCTGTGGTCAGTTGGCGCTTGACCGCTTGGGTGGCCCGGCCGCGCAGGTCGACGACCAGGGCGTCCAGATCGGCAAAGCGCGGGACCGCGCGCTCAGCGGCGGCGGTGGGCGTGGGCGCGCGCCAGTCGGCGGCCAGGTCGCTCAGCAGGGTATCGGTCTCGTGGCCCACGGCGCTGACGATCGGCGTCCGGCACGCGGCAAACGCCCGAACCACCCGCTCTTCGTTGAAGGCCCACAGGTCCTCGAGGCTGCCGCCGCCGCGGCCGCACAAGATCACGTCGGCCCAGCCCAGCGCGTCGATGCGCTCAATGCCTTGGGCGATCGACTCCGCCGCGCCTTCGCCCTGCACCTTGACCGGGACCACCAGAATCCGCACCCGGGCCCGCTCGCGCAAAATGCGGACCATGTCCTGCACCGCAGCCCCGGTCGGCGAGGTGACCAGCGCGACGGTCATAGGCAGAAACGGCAGCTGCTGTTTGCGGGTCGGGTCGAACAGGCCCTCGGCCGTCAGCCTCTCCTTGAGCCGTTGTAGCGCCAGGAAAAGCGCACCTTCGCCCGCGAGTTCGACGTTCGTCGCATTGAACGAGTAGCTGCCGCCTTGCACCCACAGGTCGGCCCGGCCGGTGACGACGACCTGCATGCCGTCGCGCGGGCGGACACGCAGGGCCTGCGCGGCGCTTTTCCAGATCGTCACCTTGACCCGCGCCGACTCGTCCTTGAGTTCAAAGTACAAGTGGCCGCTGCCTGCCCAGTTGGTGCCGGAGACCTCGCCTGTCACCCGCATCACCGGCAGCGGCTGCAAGACGGCCCGCACGCGGGCGTTCAACTGCGAAACAGAGAGGGGGGCGTCAGCGGACAACGGCAGCATGGACCGATGATGGCGCGGTGCTGCCTGGCCGGTCAATGGGCCGGTCGATCCGAGTCGCGCGTGGGCCGCGATCCTGTTGCGCTTCTTCCCCGGAATGCGCTGAGCCCTTCGTGATGTACGACGACCCGAATTTGCTCGGTGCCCGCCCCCTGCCACACTGCCAGCAAAGCCGCGTGTGCGGCGAAGCAGCGTTCATGGCCTCCGCAGACAAGCTCATCGTCGAAGTGCCCAAATCTGCTGCCGACTTCCGATTGCCGCCCGGCGTAAGTCGCCGCTTGCAGACGCTACTCGACAAGCAGGACCGCGGGGTTGCGCTGACAAGAAGTGAACGCGAAGAGGCAGAAGGGCTGGTCGCATTGGTGGACTGGCTGGCGCTGATTCGCGTCCGCACTCCGAGCGAAGGCTGACTCTGTGCGGCGGGCGATCCTGGCGAGCTTGCGTGCCATCGTCAGGCTGCGCTCTGGCGATCGCTGCGAGTATTGCCGGTTGCCCCAGCGGTTGCAGGAAGCTACGTTCCACATCGACCACGTGGTGCCCGTCGCCGCCGCCGGCCAAACCTCCTCGGAAAACCTCGCGTTGGCGTGCGTTTCTTGTTCGCTGCGCAAGGCGGCCCGGTCGCTGGCCGTCGATCCTGAAACGGGGCGCGCCGAAGCGCTGTACAGTCCCCGACTGCACGCTTGGACGGAGTCGTTTTCCGCGCAAAGCGACGGTACGGTGACGGGCTTGACCGCATCGGGTCGGGCAACCGTGGTGGCATTGGCCCTGAGCCGGCCGATCGCGGTGCTCATTCGGCAAGCCGAAGCGGTGGCAGGGCGCTGGCCGTAGCTGCGCAGTTCAGCGTTCCACCGCTCCGCTCAGAACTCGACCCTTCATGTGAACCCGCTGCTGCTGCCACCTCCGCCCGACGAGGATCCGGCGATCAATTTCGCGGCGGGTGCTGGCGATCTCCACCGCGCCCAGCATTAGGTTCCGCAGGCGTCGGCCCGCCCACGCTATGGCCCACCCCGGCAATGACTGGGTGCGCCGCCAGCGCGGCGTCGGCCTCGCCGTCGGGTGAGCGCACCTGGCTCTGCCCCGCTACCGCCGGCCCATAGGTCGCCTGACCGAGCGCCGTGTCGAGCACGCCGCGCAGTTCGATGTGCGCGCCGCCGTCCCGCAAGTCCAACGGCTTGGCCGTGCGCACCTGCAGCACGCCCTCGGCAAGCGTCAGCGGGCCCGCGGTCGATCCTGTCAGCACGATCCGCTGGCCGGGCAGTAGGCACCGAATGTCGGCGATGGCGCCGCGGTCCTGGCCCGCCACCCACAGGTGCGTGCCCTGCAGGTGGCCGGCGATATCGCCGCGGAACACCAACTCGACCGCCTCGTCGCGGTGGTTGGCTACGCCGTCGCCGTCCAGGTCCACGCCGCCCGGCCGGGCCAGGATTTCGTTGACGACCACCTCGCCGGTGCGCGCCGGCAGGCAGGCGGGCGGGGCGTCCACCGCGACGTCGGCAGCGACGACGCGACCATCGGCCAGGACGCTGCGCGGGTCGGGCGGTTCGGCAAGCAGGGAACACGCCGCGCACGGGGCAAGCGCAACGACGATACACAGGGCGAAACGAGCGGAAGCGATCATCTGGGACTCCGCGGCCTGTCCATGGCCGCACCCAGGTGATCGGTCCGGCGCTGCAAAACACCGCGGCACGGTCGCAAAAAAGCTTTGCAAAAGTCCGCGCCGATTGCGCCTGCCCAAATCCATGGCCTTGCAGTACGCTATCGGCCCCGCTTGGGAGGCCGTCATGCGCGCCGCTTTCGCCCTCGTCCCCGTGATCAGCGCCTGGACCGCCGCCTGCGCGACCCCGGCCGCTACACCCGCCGCGGCGACCGCCGATGTGGTCAGCCCCGACAGCACAAGCGGTGATGCCGCTGCGCCCGACAGCGCCGTCGACAGCGCAGCCGCCGACACCAGCGATCCCTGGGCCGGGGCGCCGGCCGACACCTGCAAGCCTGGCAAGCCCTGGGACGGCAAGGGCCCGGCGTGGATCGACCGCACTGAAAAGGCGGGGCTCTCTGCGCTTGGCGTCGTGGGCATTCGGCTGAGCACCGCCGACCTCGACGGCGACCTGCGGCCTGAGCTTTTCGCGCGCAGCATGGCCGGCCAGGGCAACCGCGAGAACTGGGAGGCCGGCAAGCGCCGCATCTTCTTGCTCAAAGCCAAAGCGGCCGACGGCGGTGGCTTGCAATTCGACGACATCACCTTGGCCTCGGGTGTGCTCGCGACCCGCGACGGTCAACAGGGCCGCCAGGCCCACGTGGTGGTGTACGGCGACGTGGACAACGACGGCGACCTCGACGCGTTCGCGGGCAACACCGTCCCGGGCGATCCCAAGAAGGACCTATTCCCCGGCGACGCCTCCGAGGTCTTGATCAACGACGGCACAGGCGTGTTCACGCTGCCCGCCGACAACTTGTTTGCCTCCAAGGAGTTGCGGCGGTCGGTCAGCTCGGCCAGCTTTGTCGACTTTGACCGCGATGGCGCCCTGGACCTGTGGTTGGGCTACACCAGTTGGCCGGGCGCCGGCGGCGATCTGCCCATCCAAGACCAGTTGTTGCGCGGCGACGGCAAGGGCGGCTGGCAGATCGTCACGGGCCAGGAGGGTCTGCAGACCAAGGACTGGAAGTTGCAGGCCGAGGTCGAGGCCGGCACCGTCCACCGCGTTACCTGGGGCACCGCGGCGTGCGACGTCAACGGCGACGGCGATCCCGACCTGCTCGGTGTCAGCTACGGCCGGTACTTCAACAGCCTGTGGCTCAACGGCGGCAAGGGTCCGGGTGGCAAGAGGTTCGAGGACCTCAAGGCCGAGACCCACTTCGACCGCGACGACGACGACGACTGGACCACCAACTGGAACGCGCAGTGCTACTGCCAGGAGAACCCGCAGGCCGCCGAATGCGACAAGGCGCCCAAGCCAGTCGTCAACTGCGCACAACTCAAGAAGGCCTTCGGCGGCACCTACCGCTGGAACCACGCCAACGACCGCAAGCCCTTCCGGTTGGGCGGCAACACCGGCACGGTGCAGTGCGCCGACCTGGACCGCGACGGCGACCTGGACATGGTGTTCGGCAGCATCGTCCACCCCGACGTCGGGTCGTCGAGCGACCCCATGCGCATCGCCAGCAACGACGGCGCGCCGATCCCGCAGTTCGTCACCCACAAGGGCAAGGACAACGGGTTTGCGCACACGTGGCCGACCGGTCAGGCCCAAGACGTCGGCGACATGAGCCTGGCCGTGTTCGATTTCGACAACGACGGGCGCCTGGACATCGCGGTCGCCGGCAGCGACTACCCGGGCACCCGCGCCAAGCTGTGGCAGCAGCAGCCCGACGGCCGCTACCTGGAGGTCACGGCGGTATCCGGCCTGGAGATGATGCACGCCGCCAGCATCGCCGTGGCCGATTGGGACCTGGACGGCGACCTCGACGTGGCGTTTGGGCACTCGTTGGCGCGCTGCGGCCTGAGCCCGGCCGAGTGCAAGAAGACCGAAGAAGTCCACGTGTTCGAGAACACCGTCGGCAACAGCGCCAACTGGCTGCGCATCGCCCTTCAAGGGGGGGCCGGCAGCAACCGCCGGGCGATCGGTGCGCGGGTGTCGGTCACGGCCGGCGGATCGACGCAGACCCAGGAGGTGGGCGGCGGCTACGGTCACTTTGGCTTGCAGAACGACACAGTGCTGCATTTCGGGCTGGGCGCCGGCTGCGTCATCGACAAGGTGCTGGTGCGCTGGCCCGACGCGGCGGGCACGGTGCAGACCTGGACCCACGTGCGCGCCAACCAATTGGTGCGGCTGGTACAGGGCGAGGTGGCGCCTCAGTACCCGCTCTACAAGAACTAGTTTTCGGGGAAGGCATGGCGCAATATCAGTACGACAAGGCGTTCTTCGCCTACACCACGGCGTCGAACGACCACAGCGCCCAGCGCGTCGCCCATTGGCTGGCCGGTTGGTACAAGCCGAAAAGTGTCGTCGATTTCGGCTGCGCCCAAGGCGCGTGGCTGGCGGCGTGGCAAGTCGCGGGGGCGGACGACGTGGTGGGCGTGGACGGCGACTACGTGGACCGCGCGGCCCTGCGCATCGATGGCGATCGCTTCCTGGCCCGCGATCTGGCGCAACCGATTGATTTGGGACGCCGTTTCGACGTCGTGCAGAGCGTCGAGGTGGCCGAACACCTGCCAGCCTCGGCCGCCGAGGGGTTCGTCGCCACACTGTGCCGCCACGGCGAGATCGTGCTGTTTTCGGCGGCCCCGCCCGGCCAGGGCGGCGAGCACCACGTCAACGAGCGGCCCTATGCCTGGTGGCGCGACCTTTTCGCGGCGCGCGGCTACCGCCTGTACGACTGTGTGCGGCCGCAGCTGGTCGGCGACGCGCAGGTGCAGCCCTGGTATCGCTACAATGTGTTTCTGTATGTGCACGATCACGCCAGCGCGCGGTTGCCCGCCGAGGTGGCGGCGACACGGTTGGCCGACGGCGCACCGGTCCCCGACATCTCGCCGCTGCCCTACAGGGTCCGCAAGGCGGTGGTGCGGTTGCTGCCGCCGCAGGTGGCCGACCAACTGGCCCGCTGGAAGGCGCGCTTGGGCGCGTGAGCGATGGCGAGCACGTCGCTTTGGGTTTTGGCCCCGGCCGATTTTGGTTTTGGCCTGCGCCGTGCGCTGTGGTATCTTGGCTGCGGGCAGGCGAAAGTCCGTCTGCGGCCGATTTTTTCGCGTGATCCAGGCCATGGCGCAGCAATGACGCCCCAGCCCGACCGCACCTGTTGCGAGGAAGCCATGAAGTCCATTCGCCTTGCCAGCACTGCTGTTGCGTTTGCGCTCGCCGCTAACGGCTGTGTCAGCTCCGATCCCGGCGGTGGGGCCGCGGCACCTGCCGACACCCTGCTCAAGGCCACTGGATCGTTCAGCGCCGACATCGACAAGGGCACTTTCAAGGTGGACTACACCGGCGCCGTCGCGACCGCCACGCTCAAGCACCGCCTCAACAAGACGCCGGGCGGCCTGTCGTGTATCCCCTCGGCCCACATCTCAGTTGCGCTCAAGGACGGAGCGTGCAAGCTCGAATTCCTCTACGAGGCTGGGTTTGCTGGCGAGGGCCTAGTGCTCAAGACCGTCAACTTCCACGCCCGCGGCTGGTTGCACGGCGACAAGTCGCTCAACCAGACCATCGATTGCCCCGGCTGGACCAAGGAGCCGGCCAAGGGTGAGGTCGTCTATTCCTCGTCGGTGGTCGAGGGGGCGCTGCAGTTCATGCCGATCGGCCAGCCCGAAGCCGGCATGGCCAAGGCCACCTTGCGCAACAAGGAGCTCAAGACGACCTTCGCCAAGCTCACCACCATGAAGTTCCAGGGCCGCAAGTTTGACGTCGACCTGTCCAGTATCACCTTCAAGGGCGACGTCATCAGCCTCGGCGACGAGAACGCGCAGTGCGTCAAGACCTTCCACGACTACCCGAAGTGGGAGCTGCAGGACATCAACCCCGGCAGCAAGGGCGCGAACAACACCTATGGCTTGGATGCCTTCAAGGGCAAGAAGGTCGTGGTGGCGCTGGTGTCTGACTGGTGCGCCAGCTGCATCTCGCAGACCAAGCTGATGCAGAAGCTGCAGGACAAATACGACGCCGCCGGCAAGAACGCGCAGATGATCGTCATCAACGACAAGAAGACCAACGACAAGACCAAGCTGACGAAGGAGGTCACCACCATCCCGATATTCCAAGACGTCGCTGGCGTCGATGCGTGGGCCAAGATGGACGCCCCGCACGCGGGCAAGTTCTCGGGATCGGACATCCGCAACAGCGGCTACGGCTTTGCCAAGAACGGCGCTGAGATCATGTACTTCAAGCCCAGCGGCGATGGCTCGCTGAACCTGACCGCATTTGAGCAAGCCGTCGAGGCCGCCGTCAACGCGCCGGACGAGCCGTAGCCAGTCGCCCGCGAGGCGCAGTCAACGCTCGCGCCCGGCCGGCTCCCGTCCCTGCAGCACCGGCTCCCATCCCTGCAGCAACTGCTCGGCCCGCGACCGGACCATCTCTGCCGGGTGATCGCGGGCGCAGTCTGCCAACGCCTGGCGGGCCGCGGGTGTGTGCAGCATCTCCAGGGCGTCCAACGCCGCCGCTACGACCTCGGGGTGACGGCCCTCCAGCGCCTGCGCCAGCACAGGGACGCTTTGCTCGCCGCCCAAGCGCCCGAGCGCAGTGCACGCCACCACCGCCACATCCTTGCGGGTGTCGCGGCACAGCTTGTCGAGGCGCGGCCGCCCTGCCGCCAGCTTGCGTTCGCCGGCCTCGCGGGCGCACGCGCTCAGCTTCCAGACGTCGCCGTCGCTCAGGCACAGCGCCAATTCGGCTTGAGGACGCCGGCGCGCCCACAGCTCGGCCAGCACGTCGACGGTGCTCTGCGCGACTGCGCGACCCAAGCGCGGCGGTAGCCAGGTCGCCAGGTCCGCCTGCGCTGGCTTGGGCAGCTGCAGGGTCGCCACGCGCATGGCCATTTCGCCCTGACCGGCACGTTCGCCCGCCGCCTCGGCCTGCACGCGGACCTGCACACCGAGCGCCGCAGCTTTGGTGTCGCCGATGGGCACGACATGACCGGTGGCGTTTTCGGCCTGCCACGCGACGTGGACGTCCACGCCGCACCACGTGGCCGGCGACGGGTCGCGCGGCGCACCCACCGCACCCACCAGCGGTGCTTCGGCCAGGGCGGCGACCGCAGCGGCGCGGATGGCCTCGGCCTGTGCGGCGCTCGCGTTCTGGTCGCCCGGCGGGGTAGCTGCCACCCGAAATTCACGGATTTGCCACTGGAACTCTGCGGCTTGCGGCGCTGCGGCGTCGGGCTGCGCGGCCGCATCGCTGTGGCGGTTCCGCCCGCATGCCGCGGTCAGCAGGATGGCCAGCGCGATCCACAGCCGCATCAACTGTCCTGCAAAAGCACCAGCAGCCCGGTGGCCCGCGAGCCGCCGATGTAGTGCAAAAGCTGTCTAGTTTCAGTTGGTTCTCCGTCCAGTTCGGTCAGCACGATGACCTTGGCCTCCATGCCCTTGAAGGCGCGGATGCCGCGCAGGCGGATGTGGCCGGGTTCGTCGCCCGCCGTCAGCTTGAAGGGCAGCAGGGCGTCGGCAAAATCGCGCCAGATCGACTTGTGCGGGGCCCGCGCGGTCAAGACCACGACGTCCGATGGGGCCACGCCGCCCTCGCCGCACACGCGCTGCAACACCCGCCGCAGCGCGCGACCGGCGTTGGGCCGCAGCGGTTCGATGGCGACCGGGCTGCCCTCGGGCGCGATGCAGTGCGCCTGGCGCATGTGCGGTGTGGTCTCGCACAGGTGGCGGTGGATGGCGGCGGTGTTGCGCCAGTTGGTGGTCAGCACCAGCGCCTCATCGGCCCCGGGCACGGGCGCGGCGTCTGGGCGCAGACATTGGGCGTCGTCAAAAAACACGTAGCGAATCCCGCGGTCCGGATCGACCAACCAGGCCTGCAGGGCCTGCCACCACGGCGCGATGAAGTCCTGGGCCTCGTCGACCACCAGGGCGTCAAAACGCGGCCCTTCGCGCTGCGCCGCGGCCAACAGGTGGCCGGCCAACTCGTGGTCGAAAAAGCGGGCGCGCGCATCGCTGGCTGGCGCGAGGGTGCGGCGGCGGTCCAGGCCCGCCAGCTCGTAGCACAGCTCGTGAAAATGCCAGGCGACAATTGCCGGCGTGTCGGCCGCCGCGCGGTGCAGCTGGTGGCCCAGCTCTTTGTTGTAGCACGTCAAAAGCACCCGCATGCCCTGGGCGGCCAGCGCACGCGCCTTGTGCAGCGCCAGCACGGTCTTGCCCGTGCCCGCCGCGCCGTAGATGGCCTGCCGCCGCACCCGCGCCAACAGGTCGAGCACGCCCACCTGCTGCGGGCTGAGCGCCACCATCGCCGCCGCGTCGTCGTTGAGCGCGTCGGCGAGCAACATCCGCGCTCGCTGTGGTTGCAGGAAAAGGTCCTCGAGCGCCCGCCACCACCAGCGCGACGACGCATTGCCAGTGGCCGGCGACTTGCGCTGCCAGCGCTCAAACAGACCCAGGACCGCCGCGACCGGATGGTCCAAGGCCGCCCGGTCCAGGATCACGTCGGCCGGGGCGTGGGCCGCGAACCCGGCCGCCGGCGCGAACGCCTCGGGCAACAGCACACCGTGCCCCACCGTCGGCCGCGACGGCACCGCCAGCGGGTGCTGCGCCAGCTTGTGCACCAGCGCCGCCATACCCTCGCGCGCCGCCGCGAACGGGTCGGCGATGCGCCGCGGCTGGCCGTCGCGACCTGTCACCGTCCACGAGGGCGCCGAAGGGTCGTGGCCCAGCGCGCCGCCAACCAGCACCAGGCCCAGCATGCCGTGCTCTGGGTGGGCCAGCACGAAGTCCAGGGCGCCGTCGCGCAAGGGCTCGGCTGCC
>VGRO01000037.1 GCA_016875335.1 Deltaproteobacteria bacterium
GGCCGCCGGTTGCGAAACCAGGGTCGAGTTGGAAGGCGGCGGTGTTCATGGGGCAAATGATAGCGCGAGCCGCAATCGAAATCAATCAATTTGAACATTTATTTTTGGCGACCCTGTTAGAGGGTGTAGCCAAATCTCGTCTGTTGCGAGGTCGAAGAGCATGCCGGCAGATCGCGAGCCCGCCCGCAGCGACCGACCGAGGCGCACTCGCAGTGCGCCGACCGAGGAAGCGAGGACGTAAGCCGCGAGATGCCCAGGATCTTCGGCCGTAGCGGGACGGGGTTTTGGCTACACCCTCTTAGCCGACCGGCAGAGTGACCAGGAAAGTCGAGCCCTTGCCCACGGCACTGTGCACCTGCAATGCGCCGCCCATGCGGCGTACCAGGCCTGCCACGATCGCCAGGCCGAGTCCCGCGCCGCCCACGTGGCGCGCCCGGCCCTTGTCGACCCGGTAGAAGCGCTCAAAGATGCGCGGCTGGTGTTCTTCGGCGATGCCGATGCCACTGTCGGCGACTGCAAGGCGCACGGCCCGCCCGCCCGGTTCGGCCACCGACTCGGCACGCAACTCGACGCGGCCCCCGGTCGGCGTGTATTTGATGGCGTTTTGGAGCAGGTTGCCCACGACGAGGTCCAGCGCCTGCCGGTCGCACAACACCGAGGGCAGCGCTTCGGGCACGGCGACGGTCACGCTCAGGCCCGCAGCCTCCGCGGCCTCGCGCTGCGCGGTCACCTGGGCATGGCACACTGCGGCCAGATCGACGGCGTCGGTCGCCAGGTTCCAGCGCTCGCCGTCGAGCTGGCTGACGTCCAGCAGTTGATCGAGCAGCGTGTGCAGGCGCTTCGCTTGGCGGTGGATAGTGGTGTGCACCGCGCCGAGCTTGCGGGGGTCCTTGGGCGGGGCGTCGACCAACGTCTCGGCCCAGCCCAGGATGCTGGCGACCGGGGTCCGCAACTCATGGCTGGCGTTGGCGATGAACTCCAGTTGCATCCGCTCGGTCTGGCGGCGGTCGGTGACATCGCGCACGACGCCCAGGGCGCGGTGACCCCAGTAGTCGTGGTCGGGCAACGGCACCACTGCGATGTCGAGTAGCCGGGTCACGAACGCCTTGTGGGTCCACTCGATCTGGCGCGGTCCGCTGCCCGCCAAGACCTCGGTGAAGGCGCGCAACAGGCCGTCGTGGTCCACCAGTTGCGCCAACGGCTGACCGAGGCAAGTGGGCGGCAGCACCAGTGTATCGCGCAGCGCCCGGTTGCTGACGACCAGGCGCATGCGGTCGTCGACGACCATCACGCCGTCGGTCATGGCGTCGAGGACGGCGCCGAAAAGATTGGCGCGCACCTGCTGCGGCAGTTGACGGCGGCCGCGCGGCTCGGCGGCAGGTTCGCTCACGGCGCGCTCGGTTTCATCCGATAGCCCAGGCCGCGCACGGTCTCGATGGCGTCGCCAGCCCGGCCGAGCGTTTCGCGCAACCGCTTGACGTGGGTGTCGACGGTGCGGGTCTGCAAGTCGGGGCGCATCTGCCACACCTCTTCGAGCAGCCGCTGCCGGGTGAGCACCACGCCGGGGTGGCAAAGGAAGCGGTGCAGCAACCGAAACTCGAGTGCTGTCAGCTCGATGGGCGCTCCATCGACGCTGGCTGTGTGCGCCTGATCGTCCAGGGCGATGCCGTGCGCTTGCCACCGATGGGCGGCTGTGGCCGCGGGTTGGCGGCGGCGCAGCACGGCGCGACAGCGCAACACCAGTTCGCGCACGCTGAAAGGCTTGACCACGTAGTCGTCGGCCCCGGCCTCCAACCCTGCCACGCGGTCGATTTCCGAGCCACGGGCGGTCAGCAGCAGGATGGCCGTGGCCGACAGCGCTACATCCGCTCGGAGCGTGCGGCACACTTCGATGCCGTTGCCGTCGGGCAACATGATGTCGAGCACGACCAGTTCCGGCACATGGGCGCGCGCCAGGGCCAGCGACTCGCGCACGGAACCCGCCTCCATGACCTGCCAACCGGCCAGGTCGAGGTGGTGCGCGACCAGCGTTCGCAGGTCGGGTTCGTCCTCGACGACCAGCACGCGCTGCTGGGTCATGGACCTTCGGCGGCAGGCGCGGCGCCTTGCATCAGTTCGCGCAGCTTGGCCATCACGACCGGTGGGTTGCCGCCCGCGGACAACTTGGCGTCGAACGTGGCGTTGGCCGGTTCGCCGTCGCCTTCGTGGATGCGGGTGACTTCGCAGCGCACGGTCACGACGTCCTTGGGTCCCGCCTTACCGGGCACGTAGACGGTGATCCGCTCGTACAGGGAGGGCAACGTCGACGTGCGGATTCGGACCTTGCTCTCGGCCAGGCGCAACAGCACGCCGGTGAATTTCTTCTTGCGGGGGCCAGCCTCGAACTGGACCTTCAGCTCCATGCGGTGCGCGAACTCGCCCGCAAACAGCTGCGCTGCCGTGGCGCCGGGCCCCCCGGTCGATCGCGGGGCCGCGCCGTCGCCTGCTGCACCATCTTCCCTACCGCGGCCGAGCAGGCGCGCCATGAAACCAGGCTTGTCGCTGCCCCTGACGTGGACGGGGGCGGCTTGCTGGATGCCGTGTTCGACGGTGGCGACGACGATCTCCTCGGACTCGTCGTGGTCGTCCAGGCCAGGCTGCGGCAGGGTGAGGTCGCGCAGCGACTCAGCGGCGGGGATGGGGCGCTCGACCGATGATTCGGCGCCGAGGTAGCGGCGCGTGGTTTCCGTGTAGCGGTTGGCCGATTGCCCTCCTGTGGCACGTTTGCCCGCCGCGGCCGCAGCCGCATCTTCGAGCGCGCTCAGCAGGTCGTCGGCCGAGAAGGCCGCCCCGCCGGGCAGATCGACACCGAGGCCGTCGTCGGCCGGTTGTGCAAGCCGGGTCGAGGGGGAGGAGGCGACTGCCGAGTGCGGTGCGCTCGGCGCGCGCGCCACAACGGTGGGCGGCGGATCGGGCCTGCCTGTGGCCGGTGCCATCGACGGCACGCCGAAGCCGGGGCGCGGCGTTCCTGCGACCGGTGTCGGTCCCGCGCGCGTCGCAGCCGTGGGCGCCGTCGGACCAAGCGGCACGAAGACCGGCGGGCGCACGGCCGCGGGCGCGGAGACCTCCAGCGGGCCGGGCGTCGGCGAAGTGCGCGGCACCACGGAAGGTTCGGCGGGGACTTCGCTGTCGGGCAGCGCGTACACAAAGCGCTTGAGATCAGGGTTGTCGCGGTTGCGGCCGACCGACACCGTGCCGCCGCGTTCGATGCCGTAGGTCTCGATGAACTCGCGGAGCGTCGCCGCCGAGCTCGTCGTGCCCACGCGCAGCATCACGACTTCGACCTGTTGCTCGCCCCATTCGCTGTCGTCGACCTTGGCGCACTCGCCGTCGATCGCCATCGCATCCTGGCTGTCGCCGTCGCGCTCGACGCGCAGGTACACCGTCGCGCCGACCGGTGGCGCCCTCAACGCCGTCACCACGATGGAACGGCCGCCCAGTTGCATCAGTGTGCCGATGGTGCGGGTCGACTCCCACTCCAACGTGACCGTGGTGTCCAGGGAATCGAGCAGGCTCGGACTGGCCATCGTCGACTACCCCCGCGCCCGCGTCGCCATTGCCGTCGCCAGCGATCGCCGCGGCGTGTCTGGACTCGGCGCGCGTCGCCCGTTCATTCTTCGCAATACCCGTAGCCGCCGCCCAGATCGCTGCACGGCGTGGTGGGATCGTCACAGCCACTGCTGCCCGACTTGCTGCACACCTTGCGGCACAGGCCGGTCGAAGACGCCGTCCCGGCGTTGCCTGTGCACGTATACCCCGGAGCGCAGTCCGAATTGGTCTTGCACGCCTCGCCCTTGGCCGCGGACCCAGCCGCAAGACACACAAAGCCCTGCACGCCCTGCTGGTAGCAGGCCTGGCCCTTGGGACAATTGCCGCCGATCGGCTTGCAGGTCTGATACTTGGCGACGTCGCACACCTTGTATTTCTTGCCGGTGATTTGGTTGCATGACTTCGAGTCGCACTGGGCGTCGACGGTGCAGAACGGCGAACACGCTTGGCTGCCATTTTGGGCCGTGACGCACAGGCCCACCTTGCAACCGGCCCCGTCCGAGCAGTCCTCTGCCACGCCATGGGTGCCGTTGGCGACGCACGCGATGGCGTCGTTGTCGTCGTAGCCACAATGGGTATCCTTGGGGCAGCCCCAGTCGGCCGGCAGATCCCAAGGCTTGCACGGCGCCTTTGCGGCGGTGGCATCGGCCTTGGCCGCGTCGGCATCCGCATCGGTGGTGGCGCTGGTCGCGTCCGTTCCTGCGGCGGTCTCCGTCTTGGCATCGGCGGTGGAGGCCACTTCGCCAGCCGTTGCCGCATCGCCTGAAGTCGCCGCTGGCGCGCCGCCGGAGGCACCGCAGCCCATCGCCCAGGACGGCGCAACTGCCGCGAGGACCATCGCGAACCACAATCGTTTCATGATGTTCAGCCAGCCGGCGCCCGGGGAAAACGGTGCCACCCGCGGCGATTGTCGCACAGGGTTTTGCGTTGCGCCATTGGGGGCGGCATCCCGCCATCGCCGCGGGATCGACCCCGGCGCTCGGTCAGGAAAACGCGATTTCGGCCCTCACCCTGCGCCTTGGTCGCGCCGCCGCAGCGACAGCGCGATCCACACGCCGACCAGGGTTGCCGCCAGCCCGTACCAGGTGGCGCTGTACTCGACGTGTTTGATCGGCAGCGGGCGCACTGGGAATTCATAGCCTTGCACCGGCCACTTCGTCGGGTCCATGAAGGCCCCGGACGATTGGTCGCCCGACTCGATGAGCAGGTCCGGATCCAGGCCCGCGATCCGCGCTGCCATCGCCCTGGGGTTCGGGAACATCCACACCGCGCGCTGGCCGCGCTGGTTGACCTGGGTTTCCTGTGAATTCAACATGTTGACGAATTGCGCGCGACCGCGCACCTGGCGCGGCGGGTCGGCGGCCAACTGCCCCAGCCAGTCGTCGATGTGCGCCTCTGGCACCCAGCCCAAGAGCACCAACACCTTGGCGTGCGGCCCGCTCGCAACCTCGAACGGCGCAACGACCGAGTATCCCCGTTGACCGAACTTGTAGCGCGCCGTCAGCAGTTGCGCTTGGGCGACGTCGACCTTTCCGGCGAGCGTCACGCGGCGAAAGTGCAATGCGGCGTTGCGGTCCCCCTGCACGTCGAGCGATTGTAGCGGCGGCAGTTCGTCGTGCTGCCGGTGGTAGGCCTGCACGCGCGCAGCACTGTCGAGGTAGCGCCGCGCCTGCCAGGTGCCCAGGTACAGCAGCAACGGCAGCATCGCCACCATGGCCAAGGTGGGCACCAACCTGGGCGAGAAGCGCCGCCGGTCGCCGGGATCGCTTTTCCGCACCGTGGGCTACTCCTCTGGCGGGTGGTCGCGCAGCCAGCGCATCGCCGCCGCCAGCTTGCGCAACCCTTGTGGGTCCTTGTCGTAGAGCGCCCGCAAGTGCCCGCGCTGGTCCACCAGTACAAACCGCAGGCTGTGGGCCGTATCCAGCGGTGTCGGCTGGGTCAGGATCGTCGCGTCCTCCGCGCCGGCGACGGGACGATCTGGCCGCAGCAGAGGCTGCAGGAATCCGCGCACCACCACGCGCTCCATCGTCTCGTAGTTGCCCGTCCACAGCGACCACAACCGATGGTCGGCGCCGTGCTTGCGGCCAAACGCCGTCAACACTTCGGGCGTATCGGTCATCGGGTCCACGCTGATGCTGACCAACCGCACCGGCGGGCCATCCTGGGCCCACGGCGCCACCTGTCGTTGCAACTCCGCGGTCGCCGTGGCCAGTGGCGGGCACGCCGTCGGACACGACGTGAACAGAAAGTTCGCCGCCCACACGACGCCGCGCATCGACTGGTCGGTGACGGGTTTTCCGGCCTGGTCCACCAGCGCGAACGGCGGCAGGGGCCCCAAGTCGTCCAACTCCGCTGGCGGGGAGGAACACGCGGCCACCGCCGCGACCGCACCGAGGAATCGTCGCATGGTCGTCACCCTCCCGGCCCGAGCCAGCGTGCATCCGGCAAGGGGCCCGTCAACGTCTGCAAGAAGGCCACGAGGTCGGCTGCGACGACGCTGCCGGGCAGAGGTCGCAGGGTCCACTCGCGGTGGCCGACCTGGGCCCGGCCCGGCAGCGTCTGGTAGAAGCGCACCACCTCTTCCAGGGTCGCAAACTGGCCCGCGTGCATGTACGGGGCCGTGCGCGCGACGTTGCGCAAGCTGGGCGTCTTGAAGGCGCCCAAGAAATCCTCGAAAAGCGGATTGAGGAAGCGCAGCTCCTGGCACGCCGCCGTCGTTGGCGTCGCATCGCTCCACACCGTCCCGCAGCGAAACTCGTCGCGACGCACCTGATCGGCCCCGACCGACCGCCCGCCATCGACGCCCACCACGCCCTGCGCAGCGGGCAGGCCCAGGTTGTGGAACCCCTGATCGCTCAACGCCGGCCCATTGTGGCAGTTGACGCACCCGCCGACGCCGATGAACGCGCGCAGTCCCCGCCGCTCTTGCGCAGAGAGCACCTGCGCCGCCGAGGGGTCGCGCGTGCGCAGCGCCGCCACGTAGCGGTCGAAGCGCCCCGGCAGGGGCACCAGCTTGCGTTCGTAGGCTTCGATCGCCTTGCCCAGGTGGACAAAAACCCGCGTGACCGTGGCCCGTTGCAATTCGGTCATCGCCGCCCATGCGCGCGCCTGGGGGTGCCGGCTATCCAGTGGTCGCGGGCGTGCGTGGGCCGGCAGGGCCGCCAGCTCAGCGGCTGTCGGCATGGGCCCGAACACCGCCTCGTAGCGCGCCCTGTGATGTGCTGCGACGTGGTGCACTGCGGCCGTGCGGTCGAACGCGTGCTCAGCGTCGTTCTCCAGTGGACCGAGTGCCTGGGCCCACAGGCTGTCCTTGCGACCGTCGTGGAAAAGGAAGGGGGCGTTTGGGGCGCCGATGATCGTCGGCGCGTTGCGCGCAGTGTCGGCCACGCCGCGGGCCCGCTGCCGTCCGTCCGTGAAATGGCGGATCGGATCGTGGCAGCTCGCGCAGGCGACCTGGCCATTGCTGCTCAGGCCCTTGTCGAAGAAAAGGTGCCTTCCCAACTGCGCTGCCCGGTCGTCGTCGGCAACGCGGTTTCCAGGGCTCGGCGCAAGCGTCGGCGGTGGCGAAAGCGAGAAGATCACCCGCAGTTCTTGCGGACTCCACGGCGGCTCGTCCGCCTGCGTACAGCCCAGGGCGCCGGTCAGGCACCATCCCAACACGCCCGCCGATCGCAGCGTCGTGCGCGCGGCCTTCACGGCGCAGCGGCCTCGGGCGGCTGCTCGAACGGCAGGTCCAGACGGTCGTAGCCCGCCGGGCCGCGCACGTCGACCGCGAATACCCAGTGGCCTTGCATGTGCAGCTTGAGACCGTCAGCGCGCCACTGACCAGGCCCTACCGCCGCTGTGACCGGTTGGGTCATCATGCCGTGGCGGTGATCGGGCATGGTGGCATCGACGGTGACGGTCGTGCCGTCGGGCAGCGCGGCGCCGCTCGCCAGCGACACGCGGACTTCGGCCGCGAACAACTCGGAAACCTGGGGGACCGTCATCCGCAGCGTCAGTTGGTAGGTCCCGGCTTTGCTGCGACCGCCCAGTTCTAGGGGTGTGCCCGGCAGAGGGGCCGCGGCTGCTGGCGGTGCCGGACCTCCCACCGAAGCGAGCGGCGCTGGTGCAATGTCCTGCACGGCCCCTGCTGACCCCTCCGCGGCCGGTCCCTGACGGCCACAAGCACATGCCATGAGCAGTCCCCACAGGGCCGATGTGTGCCTCATGGGGTCACCTGGACCACCACTGCCGGCTGGTCGTCCGGGGCCAGGTCGGGTGCGCCGAGGTCAGGGGACCGGCCAGCCAACTCGGCTGCAGCCCGACCGCGATCGAGCCGCGCGATGCCGGTCAAGCCCCGCTGCGGTGTCGCCCGGTGAACCCACAGCCAGAACACGCGGCCGACGCCAAACCACATCAGACCGCCGCCCGGCATCCACATGATCATGCCGCCCACCTGCTGATCGCTCAGCACGTCGATGCCGAAGACCCGAGGCGCGGTCACGTAGAACGGGTAGAGGATCACACTGGACATGGTCAAGATGAGGCCGAGCGTCTTCATGGCGGTCATGTTGAGGAAAATGAAGGCCATCCGTTTGGGCAGCGACCGCGCCAGTTGCGGCAGTGGCGCGATCACTACGAACCAGAACACCACCGCAGTGACCATGAAGCACAGGTGCTCGACGATGTGCCACGCGTGCACTTCCAGCGCCAGGGTGTAGAGCCTGGGCAGGTGCCACACCCACATCGCCGCCTGGAACGCCCAGAACGCTGGCCACGGTCGGCTGATGAACCGCGCGAAGGCCCCAGCACCCGGCAACTCGTAGAGCGCCTGCCAGAGCCACGCCGGAACCCCCAAGATGATCAGCGGGGCCCACACCAACTGCAGCAGCATGTGCTGCAGCATGTGCGCCGAGAACAGCAACTCGTCGGCCAGGTGGTGCAGCGGCCCGTCGAGAGACACATACATCACCGCGAGGCCGCCATAGTAGCAGCCCTGCTGTGCCCTGGTCGCCGCGGCGCCCCTGAGCTTGCGTCTCGGGTGCCAGCGGCGCAGCGCCCAGGCATAGGCTGCGGCCAGCACGACCGTGCCGATGGCAATGCTCTCGTGAAAATCCCAGACGAACCACTCGCCCGCGGGCGTCAGGTTGGGCGTCACCCGGCCTTGGATGAGCTTGCCAGGATGTGCCAACGCGCGGGAACCCCAGGCGCACGCACATAGCACTGCCGCGGCCCCAAAGGAGACCGCCGCGCGGCTGACAGTGCGGGGCAAAAGGGTCATGGACCGCGGGCCATCCGGCTACCGCGAACTGCGGCGCGTCAATCCGCCACTTTGTCGCCGACGCAGGGCTGGCCGCCCGGGACGTTGGTGCCCTTGAGGCTGCGGATGTAGTACACGACTTGACGAATTTCTTCGGACTTGAGCGCCCCGGCCTGGGCGGGCATCTTGTTGCCGGCGCGGCCGTCGGCGACGGTGACGTACAGATCCTTGAACGTGCCGCCATACTTGTAGCAGTCGTCGGTCAGGTTGAAGCCCAGCGCCGCCTTGCCCTCGCCCTTGTCGCCGTGGCACGCCTTGCACACCTTGTCGTACGCGGCCTTGCCAGCCTCGAAGTTCTTGGCCTTGGCGTCGGCGAACGCGGCCTTGAACTTGTCCTCGGCCAGCGGCGGCTCGGCACCCGAACTCTTGGTGGGGCGCACGTAGCCGGCCTTGACGTCGATGGCCGTGACCGCGATGCCCTCGCCGAACGGCAGGAACAGCGACACCGTCAGCGCACCCAGCAATAGGAAGATGATGACCGCAATGGCCAGCGGCGACAGGAACAGGAACTGGAAGATGCGGCGGTCGCCGCGCAGGTGCATGAATTCGCCGACGACCGCGCCGAACTTGAACACGGATAGGGCGACGAGCAGCGGCGCCCACACCGGCTCGAAGGGCATCCAGATGTCTGGGTAGGCCTTGAGGAAGGGCAGGCCCAGCTCGATCGCGGTCACGACCGTGAGCAGTACGCCCAGCCGGATGTACGCCTTCTTGTGCGAATGGGGCAGACCGCCCGCGTCGGCGTGGTCGTGATGCGCAGCGCTCATTGGATGAACTCCAACAGGTAGACGAAGGTGAAGATGACGATCCACACGATGTCGACGAAGTGCCAGTACAGGCCAGCCACCTCGACGTTGATCGGCAGTTTCGCGGGGTTGAGCTTGCCCTTGTGGATGAGCAACGCCAGCATCGACAGCCAGATGACGCCGACGGTGACGTGGCCGCCGTGAAAGCCGGTCATCACGTAGAACGTCGACCCAAACAGCGACGTCGACAGCTTGAGCCCCAGGTGCACGAAGTGCGAGAACTCGTAGACCTGGAAGCCGACGAAGGTCGCGCCGAGCAACGCCGTGATGACAAGGAAGTTGCGTGCGGTCGCAGGATTGCGCTGCTTCATCGCGTCCACGGCCAGCGCCATGGTCAGCGAACTCATCAGCAGCAGGAACGTCGAGATCGACGTGATGCCGATGGAAAAAACGTCCTGCGGCAACGGACCGGCCAGCGCCTTTCCGTGGTAGAAGAAATAGGTGCCAATCAGCGAACCGAAGAACATGCACTCCGAGCCCAGGAAGGCCCACATCGCCAGCTTGATGTTGGGCAGGCCCATGAAGTTGTTCTCGACCACGGCGTGGTGACCGTGGTCGCCGTGATCGTGGCCGGCGGCGTCGGCGACCTCGTGCGGATCGGTGGCGGCCAGTTGTGCGCTCATGTGCTTCCTCTTGGCGATTCGGTGCGAGGCGATGTGCGACTGCATCGAGCGAGACGATCGTCCGGCAAACCGGCCGGCAGCGGGCCGCGACTAGACGGGTTCGGTCACCCAGGCATACAAACTGCCGATGATCGAGAGGCCACCGGCGACGCTGATCAGCCAACTGAACGGAATCGTATGCAGCAGCAGAAGTCCCACGAGAATCAGGACAATGCCGCCGGACACCCACATCGGCTTCCACGAATACGACGGCATGTGGATCTCTTCGGCCGCTGCCGGCACCGGGATCGCCATGTCCGCCGTGTGCTTGTGGTCCCAAAGCGGCCGCTCAGAGAACACGATCGGCGTGAAATCGAAGTTGTGCGCCTTGGGTGGCGAGTCAGCGAGCCATTCCAGCGTGCACGCGTCCCACGGGTCGCGGCCAGCCGCCTTGCCGTTCTTGAGGCTGGTCAGGATGTTGTAGACGAAGACCAGGGTGCCCGCGGCCATCAAGAACACGCCCGAGGTGGCCAGCAGGTTGTCGAAGTTCCAGCCCGCGTCGGCCGGATAGGTGTAGATGCGGCGCGGCATGCCGCGGTTGCCGAGATCGTGCATCGGCCAGAAGGTCAGGTTCAGTCCGATGGCGAAAAGCCAGAAGTGCACCTTGCCGAGCGCCTCGTTCATCAGCTTGCCCGTGACCTTGGGCATGTAGAAGTAGAAGCCCGCAAACAGGCCCATCAGTGCGCCGCCGACCAATACGTAGTGGAAGTGCGCGACCACGAAATAGGAATCGTGCTGCTGCAGGTCCAGCGGCGCATTGGCGTGCATGATGCCCGACAGGCCGCCGATGGTGAAAAGCGGAATGAATGAAAGCGCAAAGATCATCGGAGTCGGGTACGTCATCTTGGCGCCCCACAACGTACCGAGCCAGTTGAAGATCTTGACGCCCGTGGGGATGGCGATGATCGCCGTGGTCGAGGCGAACACGGCATCGGCGATCGGGCCCATGCCGGCGGTGAACATGTGGTGGCCCCACACGCCGAAGCCGACGAAGCCGATGAAAATGCCGGAGAAGATCACGGCGTGCTGGCCGAAAAGCGGCCGTCGGGCAAACACGGGCAGGATTTCCGAGACGATGCCCATGGAAGGCAGGATGAGCACATACACCTCGGGATGGCCGAACACCCAGAACAGGTGCTGCCACAGGTGCGGGTCGCCGCCCATGGTGTACTCGTAGAATACCGTGCCGAAGGTGCGATCGAACGACAGCAGGATCAGCCCCACGGCGACCGGGGGGAACGAGAACGCCAGCAGGAACTGGATGACCATCATCATCCACACCAGCACAGGCACCCGCATCAGGGTCATGCCCGGCGCGCGCATATTGAGGATCGTGACCACGAAATTGACGCCTGCGACCATCGACGAGATGGCGAGCATGGTCAGGCCTGCCCACCAGAAATCGATGCCCGCCGAAGGCGACATGGCCTTGGTCGTCAGCGGCGCGTATCCGGTCCAGCCGGCGGCCGGGAACTCTGCGAAAATGAGCGAGGAATTGAGCAGGATCGAGCCGAAGCAGAACGTCCACCAGCTAAAGGCGTTCATGCGCGGGAACGCGACGTCGCGCGCGCCAATCATCAGCGGCACAAAGTAGTTGGAGAACGCGGCGATGAGCGGCATCACGGCCATGAACACCATGGTCGTGGCGTGCATGGTCACCAGGCCATTGAAGGTGTCGCCGACAAAGATGTTCTGGTCTGGCTTGGCGATTTGGATGCGGAAAAGCAGAGCCTCCAGGCCGCCGACCAGCAGGTAGAAAAGGCCGGCCACGCCGTACAGCACGCCGATCTTCTTGTGGTCCACCGTGGTCAGCCAGTCCACCAGGCCGTATTTGACCTCGCGCTCCTGGTGGTAGACGGGCTCTAGGGCCTTGTCGAAAACGCTGAGGGCTGCCATCCGGTTCTCCGTGCGCCCAAAGGCGCGGCGGTGTGCTTGCGTGCGGCGTCGACGCCGTAGCGGCGGTGCGCCTACTTGAGGCTGGTCAGGAAGGCCGCGATCGCCTTGGCCTCGTCTGGGGTCATGGCGATTTTGGTCATCTTTGCGCCTGGCTTGACGGCCTGCGGGTCCAGGATCCACTTGGCCAGGTTGTCTGCCGTATTGGGCAACGTGTTGGCGGCAATGGTCATCCGCGAACCCACGTGCGTCAGGTTGGGACCCGTGGTCATGCTGGGGCTCGCCGACTCTGCGCCTTCCAGACCCTTGACGATGTGGCAGGTCGGGCAGGTCTTGTCCTTGAAGAGCTTGGCGCCGCGCTCCATGTCCGCGCCTGCGGGCGCTGCCGCCGGCGCCAACTGCTCCTTGACCCAGGTCTCGTAGCTGTCGAGCTTGACCTTGGCGCCGTTGTACTCGACCTCGACCTCTTTGGCCGGCGGGTGCACGAAGAGCTTGGTGCCCATCAAGGCGTGGCTGGCGCCGCACAGCTCGGCGCACTGCCCGTCGTAGATGCCCGGCTCGCGTGCGGAGAAATACAGCGGATAGCTGCGGCCCGGGGTCGCATCACGCTTGCCGGTCAGGCGAGGCACCCACCAGGCGTGGATGACATCGCTGGAGGTCATGTTCATCACCACCGCCGTGCCGGCCTGCACGTGCACCTCGTTGGCGGTGTGCAGTCCGTTGGCGGTGCCCGACTTGTACTGGAACTCCCACCACCACTGCTTGCCGGTCACGTCGATCTCGATGGTCTGCTGGTTCTGGTCCGGTCGCTTGGCCAGGCGGAACACGCCGACCAGCATCGGCACGGTGATGGCGATGACGATGACGGTCGGGATGGCGGTCCAGATGAGTTCGAGCTTGGCGTCGCCGTGATTCTGGGCCGGCAGCGTGTCGTCGCCCGTCGCCCGCTTGAAGCGAACCAGCGCGTAGCCCCACGCGGCGATCACGATCGCGCCGATGGCCACGTCGAGCCACAGCAGCATCTGGTAGAAGAACGAACTGATGTCGCCGGACTCGCTGATGGCGTTGTGCGTGTCGCGCGGCGCCGGTTCGTTCGAGCAGCCGCACAGCGCGGCGACGGCGATCCATGCCAGCAGTGTGAGCGCCGGCCACAAGCGTCGAACGGCGCTGCGGTTCGAGGCGGGCAGGGCGCCCGCGACCCCTTCGGGCACGGACGATTGCGATCGCGGCTGGGCAACGTTGGCCATGACGAAATCCTGATGAACTGAATGATTTTGCCGTATTGCGCGAGTTGCCCCGCCCGGTCGCGGCGAATGGTACGCGATTGCGCACACCGGGTCACGCCCCCCGGACCCCGCCCGGCGCGCTTTGGGGCCCGCCCGACGGCGCGGAGCTTACCTCAACGGATCAAAAGGTCCACTGTCATGGCCGCGAAGATCGCGTGCAGGTGCAGCAGCGACGCGGCGAACGCCCTGCGGGCGCGCGCCTCGGAGCCCTCGCGCCACAGTTGGACGCACACCCAGATGAACCACACGCTGACCACCAGCGCAAATGCGCCATAACCCACGGAAAGGTGGCGGGTCAGCGCCGGAAGGATGGCGAACGGCGTCATGCTGATCGCGTACTGTACGATGCGCAGTCGGGTGTGCGCCGATCCGTGCGTCAGCGGCAGCATCGGCAGGCCGGCATTGGCGTAGTCCGCGGCACGGAAAAGAGAAATCGCCCAGAAGTGGGGCGGCGTCCATAGGAACACCAAGACGAACATCGACAGCGATTGCAGCCCGATGGTGCCGTGCAGCGCGGCGTCGACGATCAACGGCGGCGCGGCACCGGCGGCGCCGCCGATGACGATGTTCAGCGGTGTGCGCGGCTTGAGCCAGATGGTGTAGACGAACACATAGAACGCGATCGTCACGGCGCCAGCGGCCAAGCCGGGTCCACCACCCGTGAGCCACAGCGTTGCGCATCCTGCCACCGTCAGCGCCCACGCCCACGTGCACGCCTGCAGCGGCGTGACCAACCCAGTGGGCAGGGGCCGGTTGCGCGTACGTTCCATTTTGGCGTCGAGATCGCGCTCGATCCACGCGTTGAAGACGGAACTGGCCGCCGCGCACAACGCCACGCCGAGCAGGATGGCGGCCGACATGCGCCACGGCGGAAACCGCCCCTCGTCGATGGCCAGGGCCGGCACGCCGGTAAAGAACACCAATCCGACCACGCTCGGCCGGGTCATCGCCAGCAGTCCACGCGCCCGCGTCCGCCAACTCGGTGCTGGGCGCGCTGCCGCCACGGTCTGGTCAGGTACGGCCGCGCTCGGACTCATGGGCCCTCGACGTCGCCGCTAGCCGGCGCGCGCAAAACGGAAAGAGCCACGTTGGGGCAAGGGAACCGCGCACGTCCGACTGGCTTGGGTCACTCCCACCAGCGGCCTTCGCCGTCTTCGTCCGGCGTTTCGTCGGGGTCCACGTCGTCGATGTCGAGATCCTCGTCGTCGAGATCGTCGCCGCCCTTGCGGCGCGCGCCCTCTTCATCGGCGCCGTCCTTGCTGGCGGTGTCGTCGGCCTCTTCTTCCTCGTCTTCGTCCTCGACCGCATAGTCGTCGTCGAAGTTCAATTCGCGCTCGACTTCGTCTTCCTCCTCCTCCTCTTCTTCCTCTTCCTCCTCGTCGGCTTCGTCCGCGAGATCGTCGTCGTCGTAGTCGTCCTCGTCTTCCTCCTCGAATTCGTCGTCGTCGTCGTACGCGGCGAACAAGCCAGGTCCCAGGACGCGGGCGATGCGCGCGGCGGGCGGCCGCGGTGCGCACGATGCGGCGGCAGAGTCGCGCGCGGTGGTCAGGGTAGGGGTGGCGGTGTCGAGGTGCATCGCGGCTCCTTGGCGCGGGTCGCCCGGTGGGCGGGCGGTCGGGGGATTGCGGGCTTCGGCTCAGTCAACGTGTGGTCATTGCAACGGATCGTCGCCAGCGGTCGGGCGGCGGGCAGCCGGAGCCGCGCCGCGTCCGGCCGCGCTTGTGCCCGGTTTTCGTGCGGTGTGCAAGGGGGGATGTGCGAGACCCGGTCCGCGTCGGCCCGTCGCGCGCGGGCCTCGCCTGGCGCCGCCCATGCTGCAATACTGCGCCCAGGAGCACCCGATGGCGACGCCGCGACCCAAGTCAGACGATCCCTGGAAAGCCTTCGATCGCGTCCGCTTGGACCGCGACTGCCCGCAACTGAGGCAGGCGCTCGACGATTGGTGCGATCTGTTGCGCGACTGCGACCTCGACGTGGTGTCCGTGGTCGGCGCGAGCAGCGGTGCGGCCCTGTTGCGAGCGCGGCCCGCGGTGCGCGATTGGTTCGACTCGCACTGGCTGCACGGCGGCGACCTCGAAGCATCAAACCAAGCGATGGGCTTGGACCGTTGGCTTGCACAGGGCGGATCGGCCGCCCAGTGGATCGACCTGTACCTCGTACCGGAATGGCTGCTCGGCATCTCGAGGTTCTCGTTTGCCGGTCATGCGGTGCCCGCGACCGTGCGCCGAGCGTTGGCCGCGGTGACGGCGGTAGAAGCGGTGCGCGGGCTCGTCGATGCCCAGGTGCCGCCGGAGGCCGTGCGTGAACGCGGCTGCTGGCTGCGGCCTGCGATCGTGCACGACGTGATCGCCGGCCGCCACGTGTGCAGCCGCGTCGGAGAAGCCGAAGCGATAGCCGCCCTCGCGGGCCAGGCACCCATTGAAGGCGCGCTTGACGGGGACGATCTGGCGGAGGTGGCTGCGCTCGCCGCTGGACTCCACACGCAGGCCGCGCTGGGCGCCCCGGCGCGAGCCGGACTTGACGAGGTCCAGGCCGTGTGGGTCGAGGACGCCTTGTTGTCGCTGGTGCAGCGGCGCGTGCGATCGGCTGGTGTGGCGCGTCCGGCAGAGATCGCGCCGACCGCCGGACTGCGCGTCGAGTTCGGGACTGCCCGACTGGTCACGGTGGGGCCGCCGCCCACGGTGCTGCAATCCGCCGCCCTCGGGTTCATCGACGGCGATCCGGGGCCAATGCCGCTGCCCGTTGGGCCGTGCCGGGCGGCCGTCGCCACAGGCTGGCAGGCTCTGCACGTTGACATCGCGCACCTGGACGATCTGGACGACCTCGTGTCGGCGTTGCTCGATGGCCTGGACGATCCGCCCTCGGTCGCCGGGGGGCATCTGGACGGGGACGGCTTTTCCCTGCGCTGGCTGCGCTGAGCCCTTGCGGACACCCAGTGCGCGGGCCGAAGCGCGCGATCTCGACCCAAGATGGAGGGCGTAGGTGAGGGCAGCGCCTGCTGCGCGTAACCATGCACTCCGACACGATTTGTTGTCGGCCGGCAAGCTTCCTGCGGTGTAGCTTGCGTCGACGCCGCAGTCGACAGACTGCCTCCGGCCCGCCTGTGGGGCGCCTGACACCCTCGGCCTCGCCTGCCGGACGCCTGATTTCGCTCGCTGCGGCAATCACTGGTTCGCTGGTCGGGTCGACACCCTCTAGGCAGTGCCCCCGTTTTCGGATACGTTCGCCTGCGTCGCGCCCGCGCCCAGACCGCCGCCCCAAGGCTGCGACGGCGTGCGGTCCGCGGTCGTCGTCCATGGGGAGGCCGCCGTGATCGTCCTGCACCGCCGCGCGCCCGGGTCCGTGCAACCGGTCGTGCACGTCAGCGCCGATGTGCCCACCGACGCGGCAGAACTGCTGTGCGGCGCCATCCTGGCCGCAGTGCGGCGCAATGGGCGCTGCCGGCTGGCCCTGAGCGGCGGATCGACGCCCGGTCCGATTTTCGCCTGGTTGCGCGACCACCTGCCCGCCGCGATCTACCCGCAGCTTTGCGTCACGTGGGCCGACGAACGCGTGTTGCCGTGCGCGCCGCGCTCCGCTGGGGACTGGCAGGCGTTCGACCCCGACAGCAACCTGCGCCTGGCCTACGACAGGTGGCTGGCCCACGTGCCGATCGACACCCGGCACGTGTTGCCCATGGCGCTGTCGGATGACGCGCGCGCCGAGACCCTGCGCTTCGGGCGCGCATTCCGCCAGCAATTCGACGGCGCCATCGACGTGGCGCTGCTGGGCGTCGGACCCGATGGGCACGTCGCGTCGCTGTTTCCCGGTCACCCGGGCTGCGACGTCGACGACCTATGCCTTGCGGTGCACGATAGTCCCAAACCGCCCGCCGAGCGCATCACGCTGGCCCTGCCCGTCCTCGACCGCGCACGCGTGGTGGTGGTTGCGGCTACTGGTGCCAACAAGGCGGCGATCCTGGGTGAGGCGTGGACGGGCGCAAGCGGTGGCGATCGGCTGCCTGTGGCGCGCGTGCGCGGCGGCGGTGATCTGCACTGGGTCATCGACCGCGCGGCGGCAACCGGGATCGTGGCCGCGGCCATGGCCCAAACCGAGGGGGAACCATGAGCAAGCTCGCCGACATCGGCGTCATTGGCCTGGGCGTCATGGGCGCCGCGCTGGCCCGCAACTTCCATTCGCGCGGGTTGGTCGTGGCGACGTGGAACCGCGAGACCGACATGGCCGAGGCGTTCACCGCGAAGTACGGCGACGATCGATTCGTGTCGTCGCCCAGCCTGGCGCAGTTCGTGCAGTCGCTTGAGACGCCGCGCCGGATCATCGTCATGGTGACGGCTGGCCGGCCCGTGGATCTCGTGCTCGAGGCGCTCGCTCCGCACCTGGGCAACGAAGACATCGTGGTCGACGGTGGCAACACGTTCTTTCGCGATACCGTGCGCCGCGACCAGTGGTGCCGCGCGCGGGGCTTCCGCTTTGTCGGCATGGGCGTTTCGGGCGGTGAGGAGGGCGCGCTCAAGGGCCCGGCAATGATGCCCGGTGGCGACGTCGAGGCCTGGCAGCGCTTGCGGCCGGTCCTGGAGCTGGCGTGTGCACGTTCCGAGCACGGCCCGTGCGTGGACCATTGCGGCGCGGGCGGTGCGGGCCACTACGTCAAGATGGTGCACAACGGCATCGAATACGCCGACATGCAGATCATCAGCGAGATCTGGACGCTGCTGGCTGGCGGTCTGGGTCGCTCGGGCAAGGCGGCAGCCGACGCGTTTGCCCGGTGGAATGACACGGAACTGCGCTCGTACCTGGTCGAGGTCACCGCCCTGGTGCTGTCGGTGCAGGACCCGCAGACCGGCGGCCCTTTGGTGGACCAGATCCTCGATGCCGCAGGCCAAAAAGGCACCGGGCGCTGGACCGTGGAGCAGGGCTTGGAGCTGGGCATTCCGCTGCCGACGTTGGCGGCAGCCGTCGATGCCCGCGGCATTTCGTCGAACCTCACCGCCCGTCGGCACGGCTCGGCCACGTTTGGCGATCGCGGCCACGCGGCCATCCACGGACTGGAGGTCGACGACCTGCGCCGGGCCTTCTACGCCGCGCGGATCGCGAGCTATTCTCAGGGATTTCAGCTCCTGCAGGCCGCGAGTGTCGCCCATGGATTCGGCGCCAATCTCGCCGCGGTTTCGCGCATCTGGACCGCCGGTTGCATCCTGCGCGCCGCCCTGCTCGACCGCCTGTATGCCGCGCTGGTGCGCAACCCGGCGCTGGAGCTGCTGCACCACGACCCGGATCTCGCACAGACGCTCGCCGAGGCCCTGCCTGCACTGCGCAAGACCGTGGTCAAGGCGACGGAGGCCGGCTACGCCATCCCGTGCCTGTCCTCGGCGCTGGGTTGGCTGGACGGCATGGCGACCGCGCGCGGGTCGGCGGCCCTTATCCAAGCGCAACGCGACTGCTTTGGCGCGCACACGTACAAGCGCGTGGACGCCCCCGACATCGCAGTGCACTCGCTGTGGGCCGAGCTGCCCAAGTTGGCCGGGTAATGGCCAGGATTGCGGCCGGGGCGGCTGCAATCTGTGCGCCATGGCTGCTGTTGGGGTGCGCGGTGACTGCGCCGCCCTCAGCGACCGCCCAGTCGGGTCCTGGTGCCAATTTTGGTTCCCCAGGCGCCGCCGCCGATGCGACTGGAGGTTCCGATGCCAAGAGCTCCGACGGTGCAATCGCCGACGTCGGCGCAGATGCGGGCGGTCCTGCGGCGGACAGCGCGGTGGCGGAATTGCAGCGGGGCGCCGACGCGGAGGTCCATCTCGGGGACGTGCCGGTCGTCGACGACAGCGATCCGGTAGATGTGCCTGCATCGCTCGACGCGACCGGCGAAGTCGCACCCCAACCCGACGTCGTGCTGGCCGACAGCAAACCCGACGCGAAGGTCGACGCCACCAAAGACGCCGCGAGCGACGGGGCCGGGACACCCACCTTTGCCGCGGTCTTCGACGGCGTGATCAAGAAGTACGCTTGCAACTCTCCGTACTGCCACGGCGATCAAATCGGCGCTACCTCGGCCACGGCTTATCCCAAAGTCATGGCCTGGACTGCGGCCAGCAAGGGTTGCAAAGGCAAGCCGGCGGTCGTCGCTGGCAACGCCCAGGCCAGCTTGCTGTGGACCAAGATCGCGCCCGCCGTCGCAACTTGCGACGAGAAGATGCCGCCGGGTGGTGGCGCTGGCGTATCGGCCCAGGATGCGCAGTTGGTCGCGGACTGGATCGCCGCCGGCGCAAAGCCGTGAAAATAATAGACTACTGACAGCGTGGCCCGCCCGGCGCCAGCGCACAGGTCATGCCCTTGGCCTTGCAGTCGTAGGCGGCGGGCTGCTTGGCCTCGCAGAACCACACCTCGCTGCCGTTGCATTTGGCCTTGGCGCTGCACGACCCGCCCTCCGTGCAGACCGCGACGTTGCACCCTTGGCCCTCGGGACAGGATTTCTCGAAGAGCGCGAACTGATTCTCGACCGCGCAGACCAGGCCCGGGCCGCACGGCGTGTGCAGGGTGTCGCCGCCGACACACGTCAGGGCCGCGCCGTCTTTGCAACTGGCGACGAAGTCCTTGGACACGCATGGGTAGTCGGGCGGTCCGGCGCACGCGCCGGAGATCGAGCCTGCGCCTTGCTGGCAGGCGCCGACCACCGTTGCGCAATCGACCTTTTCAGTCCACGACTTGCCGTCTGCCAGGGTCGAGCACTTGGTCGCGACGCCGCCCATGCAGGTCACCGCGCTGGCCGGCGTGCACGGGCCTGCAGCGATGCAGTGGGCCGCGCCGCCGCCAGCGGTGCACGCCATCGCCAGCGCCTTGCAGTGGACGGCGAGCGGCACGCCGGAGAGGCACTGCCACGCCACGTCGCCCGAGCAGCCGGCCGGCGCCGAGGTGCACTTGGGTTGGGCAAAGAAGTACAGGCACTCGCCAAGCGCCGCGCAGGTCGTGGCCGCCGCTGCGCACGACAGGTTCTCGGCGATGCCGGTGAACGCCAAATCAGCGACGGAAAGGGCTTTTCCCTTGGTCAACCCCGCAGCGAAGGGGCCGGGCGCCAGGACACCGCGCACGCACGCCTCGTGGCCGGGCCCGCCAAAGCACTTGGAATAGCGGGCACATGCATCGTTGGCCGCTGCGTGCTTGGCCTTTGGCACACCGCAGGTGGTCGCGACCCCGCCGCCCGGCGACAGGGACGCCGAGCACAGCCCGAAACCGCAGTGCTGCAGCGCCGTCCACGCGCCGTTGTTGCACTCGACCCGGTACTTGCCGTCGGGCGAGCAGGTGACCGCGCCATCCTGGCCGTAACAACCCGAACCCGGCGCACCGCCCAGCGGTGGCGACCACGACCCGGCCGTGCCGTCCTGTGTTTCGGCCTGGGGTTGCCCATCGGAACCGCCGTCGCTGTCCGGTGCCTCGCCACCGAGGTCCAGGTCCGGCGCCGACCCTCCGTCGGCCCCATCGGCGGTCGCGTCCGCCACCGGTGCATCCGGGTCACCGTCCACTGGATCCGGGTCGGCCACATCGGTCCGGTCGGCATCAGGACCGACTGCGGTGTCACTGGCTTGGGACGCTGCGTCGGCCGGCGGGCCGAACTCTGCGCCAGAGCCTTCGGCAACCGTCGCGTCGACGACGTCGGGCGGCGCGGTGGCTGTGTCGGCAAGCGCCGCGTCGAGCGCACCGTCGGGCGTCGCGGGCACGAACTCACCTTTGCCGCTGGCTGCGTCCAAACCAGACAACCCTTGAAAATCCAGGCCGTTCGGAGTTGGCGGAGCTGCCGGAGCCGCACAGCCCAAGACCAAACTGGCCAGGGCGGCGGCGACCTTGCGTTTCGGCATGGAGTTTCGACGGTTCAGAGCGTCAGCAGGTAGGCCACGAGGTCGTCGAGCTGCTGATCATTCAAATGGCTGGTCTTGCCCATTGTGCTCGCCGTTTTCTGCAACGCCTGCTTGAGCGTGGCGGCACTGCCGTCGTGCAGGTAGGGCGCCGAGTACCACAGGCCGCGCAAGCTCGGCGTGTTGTAGAGGATCTTGGTCGGCTTGCCGTTGGCCTGCGCGACCTGGATCTCCACGCTGGTCGCCGTGCCGACGTCGTGCTGTGCGCCATCGGTCAAGTTGCCGGGAACATGGCACTTGGTGCACGCAGTGGCCGGATCCTCGAAGAGCTTCTTGCCGGCCAACTGCTGCTCGGTCAGGCCGTCGGCCTTCTTGTGCGGATTGGGCGGCGCCTTGAGTCCCTCGATCAAGAATTTGACCAGGCCGTCGAGTTCGCCTGGCAGCAGGCCAGATCCGCCCATGCGTCCTGTCGTGCTGACGATGTTGTCGTGCAGCGTGTACTTGCTGCCGAGCCAGTTGAATGGCGCGGTGTCGGCCAAACGCTCCGCGAGCGCTGGCGTCTGCCGCGGTCCCTCGGCCACGAACCACACCTGCTTGTCCTCGGTGCCGTCGATGTGGCAGGTCGCGCATGCAAAGCGGTTCGACGCCGAGAGCCGCGAATTGTTCGCATAGTGGAACACTTTGCGCCCCAACTGCGCTTCGGCTGACAGCGGATCCTTGCCGTACGATGCAGTCTTGCCGGCCTTGAGCAGCATCGGCGCCATCTTGGGCAGCTTGGCCGGATCGGCCTCGACCGCGACCGCCTTGTCTGCCAGTGCAACGAGCGGCGTCAGGTCCACTTCACTGACCGTGAATGCGTGGGCGTTGAGCACGTACAGCAGCTTGCCGTTGCCCGAGATCGCCAGCGCCTTGGGACCGTCGCCCACCTTGATGTCGGCGACCGGCCACTGCATCGGGTCCGGGGCGGCACCGTTGAAGACGGCGACGTTGTTGGTGCCCTTGGCCGCGACGAACACCAGCGATGCTGTGGGCGAGTACACCACGTCGAGCGGTTGGTCGAAGCGCGCCAAGAAGTTGCGCCCGGAGGCCACGTCGAGCACGGATCCGCCGCCGGAGACCGTGGGCTGCAGCGTGTTGTTGGTGCCGATCTTGGAGATCGTCAGTTCATAGGGCCGGACCGGGGTGCCCACGCACGGCGGATCGCCCGGTGGCGGAGGTACCGGCACCTTGCTGCAGGTCGATCCGTAGCCGCCTGAACACTTGACCACGAACTGCTGGGGTGCCTCGGGCGGCTTGATGCCGACCGACGACAACACATCTTGCGCCGAGCCTGAGGCCACCAACACGTGGGGCACCAGCATGCTGCCGGTCTCGGGCTCGAACGCCATGCAGTTGGCGCGGCTCGCGACGCGCACCTTCTTGGTGACCAGATCCTGGCAGGCGGGGACAGGGTTGGCGACGCGCAGGTCGACGGTGGGCGCCTTGGCGTCGAGCTTGTAGGGCTTCTGCATGAACGACGCAGGCGTGGACGCGCTGACCTTGCCATCGCCGTGCACGGAATACACCATGCCGCCCGGCGACATGCCGATGGCCTTGGGCCTTGCGGCCGTGAAGGCGCGCTGCTTCTCCGCACCCGTGGCCGGGTCCAAGGCCGCGATGGCATCTTCTCCGGCGAGGCTGACGTAGAGCGTCGCTTCATCCGCGCTCATCGCCAGCCCCCACGGCTCCAGGCCGACCTTCCACGCGGCGTCGGGCTTTGCCATTGCCCACGGCATGCGGCTGACGGTGCCTGCGTCGCGGGACGCCACATAGACCGTTCCCTTGCTGTCGACCACCAGTGTTTCGGGTCGGCCACCAACTGCGATGGTCGCCTGCACTGCCAACGTCAGCCGGTCCATCACAACCACTGCGCCGTTGTCTGTGTCCACCAAGAACAGCGTGTTGCCATGCAGTTTGAGCGGCTTGCCCTGCAGCCATGGCTGCAGCGCCGGCTTGATCGACGGCCGCGGCGCGCCCGGCAGGATCGTCGGTGAACCCGCAGGCAGCTTGTCGAAGTCGGGCGAGAGCATCGTCACCGGCTTGCAGTCCTTGGCACACGAACTGGGCTCGTCGCCGTCGCACAGGCCGTCGCCGCACACCACCGTCGCCACGGCGCACGCCCCCTGTTTGCAGATCTCCTTGGCGGAGCACGCCGTCACCGCGCTGTGCCCTGTGCCGGTCGCGTTGCACTTGGCCACCGAGTTGCCGTCGCAGAACACCTCGCCGGCCACGCAGGTCACCGCAGCGCAGGCGCCCTCGAGGCACGCCTGGCCCGTCGCGCACGAGGTGATCGTCCAACTGGTACCCACGCCCGCGCAGTGGGCGACGTTGACGCCGTCGCACCCCTTCTGGCCAGGCTCGCACACGTATTGCGCGCACGCGCCGTCGAGGCACGCCTGGCCCTTCGCGGCGCAGTCGGCTTGCACGGCCTCATGCAGTCCTTTGCCGTCGCACAGCACAACCTTGCCGCCCTTGCAGGTCGCCGTACCCGCAGCGCAGACCTGCGGCACGCATGCGGGCTTGCCGCTCTGCACGTCGACGTCGCACGCCTGGTCACTTGCGCATGGCTCTTGTTGCCAGCCCTGACCGTCCGCGGCGCAGGTGGCGAGCACGTTGCCGGCGCACTGCGTCGAGCCGGGTTGGCACGCGAACGGCACGCACTGGCCGCCGACGCAGGCCTCGCTGGCACCGCACACCCCCGCGTGGACGCGCGAAACGCCGCGGGCGCTGCACTGCACGATGGTCTTGCCGTCGCAGCTGCGACTGCCCGGCTGGCAGATGAGGTTGCGGCACTGGCCGTCTTCGCACGCCGCGCCCGGCGCACAAGCCGTGTCCTGCCACGCCGATCCGTCGGTCGCGCAGACCCTGGTGGCAGTCAAGCCGTTGCACGTCGCAAGGTGTGGCGTGCACACGGGGGCGCGATTCGTCGCTCCACCGCCACGGGGTTGCGCCGTGTGGTCGCCGCCCGATGCCGCGAGTTGGCCGTTGCCGGCAAAGCCATGTGGGTTGGGTGCCTTGGTCGCGTCGGCCGCCGGATCGGCCGCACAGCCGGGGAGTGCAGCGCCCGCGAGCGCGCCAGCGAAGGCGAGGCCCCACTGCACTGCACATGGCCGTCGAGTCGAATGGCCGACGCCGCCCGCGCCATTCCGCTTTTGCTTCCCTTGCATGATGCCCCCTGCCAAAGGTGCACGCCCTGCCCGCAGATTGCGCCCGATCCGCGCCGAAGGCAAGGCGAAAATGGCGGCGCGCAGCACTTGGCGGCGTTTGGGGTGTGCGGACCCCAGGTCCAGTGATTTCCCCTACGACTTCAACGCGTCACGGCAGGCCGCTACCGGCGCAGGTGCCAAATGCCGCGCCCTTGATCCAGCCGTACACGGAGCCGCCCACCGGCCACACGCCGTCGAGTGCATGAGCCCCGGCGCCCACGGGCTTGCGGACGACCGACCAACCGCTGCCCGGGATCGGCGTGCCGGCGCCGAGCGCGCTGCCATCGAGGTGTGCCGCGCTTCCTGACCGGAATGCGACGTTGACCCAGGTGCTGCCGTATCCGGCCGGCACTGCAAAGGGCACCAGCGCCGAGTACCGTTGCACTGGAGGCACGATCTGCAGCGTCGGGTCGCCCTGATCGTTGCCCGCGGCCTGCATGGTCTGCGCCGAGGTCATGCTCTGCGCCACCAGCACCGGCTTGGAGGCCACCACCACCACGTCGGCCTTGGTTTCGAAATCGACGTATTGCCCCGCCGCCAAGGTGACTGGCGGCCCGATCTGCGGCACCGTGGCGATCGTGGTCTGGTCCGCGCTGGCCACCACCCGCAGCAAGTCCATCTCCTTGCTGGCCGGATCGCGCAATTGCAGGGCCGGCACCACCACCACCGTCCCCCAACTGTTCAGCGGCGGCACCTGTTCACCGGTGTGGTCGGCGCAGCACACTTGGCCGCAATCCACGTCGGCCAGGCAAGGTGCGCCGGTGACCTTGCACTTGCCCGCGGCGCCAGCCGGCGAAAAGGCAGCAAACTGACACACCGTTGAGACCGGCGCGTGCACGCTGCGGTTGCCGGAGAACACCGCGACCGGCTTGTCGGCTTCGACCAGGGTTCCCGTCAGATCGGCGCCCACCGCAGCCGTCGCCATGTGCAGCACCTGGCCCTGCTCCAGCGCGAACGTCGTTGCCACGCCGGCCTTGATCGCCGCCGTGCCGGGGCCCGCGACGACCTTGTCGGACGGCGTCACGGTGACCTTGGTCAGGCCCTTGGCCGCCGAGACGACGGCAACGAATGCCGGTTCGTCGAGCGCGGTCTGCGGCAAGGTGACGGCGCGGTAGGCGGTACCCAGGCCGTTGGCGGGCAGCAAGGTCGCCGCGCCTGTCGACGGCAGTACGGCGGGGTTGCCCGGCAGGTGCTGGATCACCCCGATCGCCAGGTCGCTTTGCACCGCGATCGCCTTGTGGGCCAGGCCGGAGCCTTCGAGCTTGAGCGCAGTCGGACCCCACTCCGCGGGTGGGATTTGGACCGTCGTCGACGCTTTGGCGCCCACCTCGACGGCCTTGGTCTTGGTTGCGCCGTTCGCATCGGTCCAACTCAGTTGCACCTTTGCGGTTTTGGCTGGCGCCGGGTTGTGCAGCGTCAGCGCGAACTGCAGTTCCTGGGTCGGGTCGGGCGCAGTTGCATTGTCAAGGCTTGCAGCAAAGAACGAGCAGCCCAGATGCGTGGCGTTGGGTTGGTCCGGGTCGCACAGGTCGCGGCATCCGCCGCCGGCGCAGAACTGCCCCTTGGCGGCGCAGTCCTCCAGCACCTGCCAGCCACTGCCGTCGGGCTTGCATTGCAGGGCCTTGGTGCCCTGACAGCGAACGGCGGTGGGCTTGCACGGCAGACAGGCGCCGTTGTCGCACACGCCGTCGTCAGGGCAGACCTGGGTGACCGCCGCCTGATCGCCCGCCGCATTGCAGGTCGCGACCTTGTGGCTGTCGGGTGTGCCCAACGCGGGCGGTGCGCACAGCGTCTGGCCGGGGGCGCAGGCGCACAGTCCCTGCAAGCACGGCAGGTGGACAGCCGCGCACGAATTCGCGGTTGCCCAGTTGCCGCCCTCTGCGGCGCAGGTCAGCAGCACATCGGCCAGGCACGTCTGGGCCTTGGGCGCGCAGACGGCGCACTTGGCCCCTGCGCAGACCAGGCTGCCTGTGCAGACCTCGACCACGCTGGCCTTGCCGCCCGTCGGGTTGCACTTGAGCACCTTGGTCGAGGCGGAACCGTCGGGGCCTGCCGGGCCGCAAAGCAGCGTGTCGGGCAGGCAGAGCATGCAACTGCCCTTGGCGCATGCCGGCGTTGTCTCCGGGCAATCTGCAACCGACCACGACTGGCCGTCGTCGGCGCAGGATTCCAACTGGCCCTTGGTCGTGCAACGCGTTTCGCCGGGGTTGCAGATGCGGCACGCGCCGGAGTAGCACGCCTTTGGAGGTGCGCAGGTTTCCAGGGGTTCGGCGTTGGCGCCAGCGGCGTCGCACTGCAACACGATGGTGCTGGTCACCTGGCCGGGCTCGGGTTCGGCGCAGAAAGGCTGCCCGGGAGGGCACGCAAAGCAGGTCCCTTTGTCGCAGATGGGCTGGTCCGACGGGCACGGATCGGCGACCCAGGCCTTGGCCGCGGCGTCGCACGTCTCGCGCTGACCCTTGGCGCAGCGATGGCTGCCGGGCTTGCACGGGGCACACGCGGCATCAAGGCACAGGCCGCCCGCCGGACAGGTCTCGACCGACACCCATCCCAGGCCGGTGGTCGCGCACTGCTCGACCTTGGTGCTGGCAGACGAACCGGTGGCCGGGGCGGCGCAGCGCTTCTTGCCCGGCAGGCACGTCACGCAGACCCCGTTGAGGCACACGGGGCTCTTGGTTGGGCACGCTGCGACCGTCCAGGCGCCCTTGGTGCACGTTTCGCGTACGTCGCCCGTGCAGCGGCTCGCGCCTTCCGGGCACGACACGGCGTCGGCCACCGCCACGTCGCCGACATCGTTGACGGCGTCGGCCTTGACCTGGCCATCAGCGGCTGCAACCGCGTCGCCCGTTCCCAGCCCGCCGAGGTCGGCAAACCCGCCGCCGCCGCTCGCCGTGTCGTTGCTTGCGGCCGGTTGGGCGCAGGCGTGACCCAAGAGGCCGGCGGCGCCCCAGGTCGTCAGGATGTGCAGAGCTCTTGGCATTGCCGTGAGCAACCCGGCGCCCGCCCCGACGCCCGCGCATTGCCCGCGGCGCTGAGCTTAGGCCCATGGCTATGCGGCGCAAGCCCGTGTGGCCATCGGACTTCGCGTTCCACTGTATTCCCTATGGGACGATCTCGAACCGCAAGGTATCGGTGCCCCACAGCTTCTCAGGGGCGTAGCCAAAGGGTTCGCCGCGCGTCTTGCTGAATACCTCGCCCATCAGCCGCTCCAGCGGGCTCTTGGCGCCGCGGGTCGCTCCCTCGTTGCGCACCTTGAACTCGAGGGCGCGAAAGTCGATGTCGTCCTCGCTGGCGATGACCTTGATGAACTCGGTGCCGGTGGGCGGGGTCATCCGGTACGGGTAGGGCAGGGCGCGCTTCTCGCCGGCCGCCAGCTTGTTGTCGCCCGGCACATTGGGCAGCGGGTAGAGCACGCCGATGTTGCCGTCGGCGCTCAGCTCCAACACAGTGAAGAAGCAGGGCTTGGTGCCGCGGTTCTCTACGGTCAGTTGCAGGATGTGGCCCGCTTTGACCTTGGCGTCGCCGTTGCGCCCGATGGGGCCGTGGTCGGCGGTGATCTTGGGCCGCCGTTGACCGTTCGGCAGCGTTTCGAGCGCGGCGTCGACGCGGTTGGCGCTGACCGCGATGTCCAGCCGGCTGCCGGCGTCGTTGTTGTCGAGCGAAAGCAGCCGTACCCGCCGAAACTGCGCCTCGAGGGCCTGGCTGACACGTGCGGCGAACTGCGGGTCGTCGCTGGCGATGGCGGAGTCCATCTGCTGATTCTTGCCGCGCGGCACCGCAAGCACGGATCCGTCGGCGCGCTGGATGCGGACACTGCCGTCTTCGGCCTTTGCGATGCGCATGTCCCAGGTCGGCACGGCCGCCGACGCCTTGTGGTCGACGACTTCGACGAACCCCAACGCTTGGAGCACCGGCTCCAGGCGGTCGCGCGCGACGTCGATGGCGACCCGCAGGCGGTTGGCCTGCACTTGTGTCAACACCTCCTGGGCTTGCGCGCCCTTGTCGAAGGCCTTGGCGTCCAGCTTGGCTCCTTCCTTGGCGGCCACGGCGTAGCTCACGCCGAGGTCGACGCGCACGATCTTGACCCGGGCCAACACCTGTCTGCCTTCGCCATCGGCGCGGGCGCCCACCGGCAGCACGTCGAGTTCTGAACCCACGGCAACGCCGTGCAGCGAGCCCGCCTCGATCGGCAACTCGCCCTCGGCATTGAGCGGCCGCACCCGAAAGAACTTGGACGGCGCCGACCACTCGCCCGAGAACAGACGCTTGTCGGCGTCGCCTTCAATCTGCGGATTCTGGTCGCTGACGCGCACCACGATCTGGGCGCCAATGCGTTCCACCAGGTCGCGGTAGGTGGTCTTGGGCCCGGCGTCGTGCAGCGCCTGCACCAAGAGCAGCGAATACGCGCCCATCGGCGATCCGCTGGCAGGGTCGCGGTCTTCGTTGGCCTCCTGGTCGGCGCGCACTGCGGAGATGAACACGTAGCCAGCGCCTTGGGCCTCGCCCGCGGGCACCCAACTGGCCGTGCCGTCGGCCGCGGAGCCGCGCTCTGTCGCGGGCGGGTGCATCGGCCGACTGCCGCGGGTGCGCAGCTTCTTGGGGTCCCCCGGCGCGCCGCGGGTGGCGGTGCCCGAGTGACACGAATCGAACGAGACGACGATGTTCTGGGTCTTCTGAGCCGCCTTGGCCAGCAGCGCCCCAATCTCGTCGTCGCGGATGTGGTTGCCGTAGTCCTTGGTGCCCTTGTTGTCGTAGGGAACCAGCGCCTCGTCATAGCCATCGGCCTCGTCAGGCTTGCCGTTGTCGTCCGGGATCTGCTGGCCATGGCCGGAGTAGTGGAAGAACACCACGTCGTCGCGACCCTTTTCGAGCTTGTCGACCAGTTGGGCCTGGAACGCATCGACGATGCCCTTGTGGGTCGCCTGTTCGTTGGTCAGGACCTTGACGTCGAACCCGCGCCGCTCCAACGCCTGACGCAGCAGGCGCACGTCGTTGCCGGTGCCGTCGAGCGACGACCACTGTTCGTGGGCCGCGACGTCCTTGGTGTATTGGATGCCGTAGTGGTCGATGCCAACGAGCAGCGCGAGCTTGCGCGGCGGATCGCCAGCCCGGGCCGGCCGCGGGCCCAAGGTCCACTGTGCGACGAAGCCGAGAAGCAGTAGTGTGATCAAGCACTTGTTTCGCATGGCGGTGAAACGGGCGGTCGCTGCCGCGCAGGTCGGGAGGATGCTACGACGTTTGCCCGTCCGGCGCGATCTGGCGCGGGATGGCCGCCGGCCTTGACACCCTGCGACCCCATCCTAGCTTTGCCGCGCCGTGGGGTCCGCCGCGCGCACCGTGCCGGACACCGCAGCGAAAAGGTCAATCGCCGGGCGCAATTGCGATGTGCCCCCTCGGGCATGCCGGGGTGGCGCAACCGGCGGTGGGGCGCGCGCCCCCGGCAGCGGGGTCGGCACCTGGGCCTTGGCAATGCATCGAAGACCAATTCCGCCGCGGGCGGCATACGCAGGAGCAACACGACCATGGCAATCACACCGCTTTTCGACCGCATCGTGGTCAAACGCCTCGAAGGCGAAGAGAAGACGGCGGGCGGCATCTTCCTGCCCGATGCGGCGCAGGAGAAGCGTCAGGAAGGTACCGTCATCGCCGCTGGCGGCGGCCGGCTCACCGACGACGGCACCGTGCTGCCGCTCGAGCTCAAGGGCGGCGAGCGCGTGCTTTTCGGCAAATACGCCGGCAGCGAGGTCAAGCTGCACGGAGAAACCTACCTCGTGATGCGCGAGGACGAGATCCTGGCCGTCATCGAGGGCTAGCGGGGCCAACTGACCACGCGCCCTTCCCACTTGCGCGCCCTTCCACCTGCTGGAACAGTCGCGAACCACCTGACAACACGGAGTTTCCAATGGCAGCGAAAGACATCATCTACGGCTCGGAAGCCAAGGACAAGATCCTTGCCGGCGTCAACGCCCTGGCCAACGCGGTCAAGGTCACCCTCGGTCCCAAGGGCCGCAACGTCGTCATCGAGAAGAGCTTCGGCACCCCGACCGTCACCAAGGACGGCGTCACGGTCGCCAAGGAAGTCGAGCTCGGCGACAAGTTCATGAACATGGGCGCGCAGATGGTGCGCGAGGTGGCCTCCAAGACCAGCGACGTCGCTGGCGATGGCACCACGACCGCGACGGTGCTCGCCCAGGCCCTGTACCGCGAAGGCCGCAAGCTCATTGAGGCTGGCGCCAACCCGATGGACCTCAAGCGCGGTATCGACCTCGCCGTCGGCGAAGTCGTGCAGGCGCTTGGCCAGCAGTCGCGCGGCGTCGAGGGCAAGAAGGAGATCGCCCAGGTCGCGACGATTTCGGCCAACGGCGACCAGGCAATTGGCGACATCATCGCCGAGGCGATGGAAAAGGTCGGCAAGGAGGGCGTCATCACCGTCGAGGAAGCGCGCTCGATCGAGACTACGCTCGACGTCGTCGACGGCATGCAGTTCGACCGCGGCTACATCTCGCCGTACTTCGTGACCAACGCCGAGACCATGGAGTGCGAGTTCAAGGACCCGTACATCCTCATCTACGAGAAGAAAATCTCCAGCGCCAAGGACATCCTGCCGATCCTGGAGCAGACCGCCCGGGAGCAGCGGCCGATCGTGCTCATCGCCGAAGACGTGGACGGCGAGGCCCTGCCGGTGCTGGTGCTCAACAAGCTGCGCGGTGCGCTGCAGGTCGCGGCGGTCAAGGCGCCGGGCTTTGGCGACCGCCGCAAGGCCATGCTCGAAGACATCGCCACCCTGACCGGCGGCACGTTCATCAGCGAGGAACTCGGCTACAAGCTGGAGAGCGTCACGGTGGACCTGCTCGGCCGCGCCAAGCGCGTCGTCATCGAAAAGGAGAACACCACCGTCGTCGACGGCGAAGGTTCGGCTGAGCAGCTGAGCGCGCGCAAGGCGCAAATCAAGCAGCAGATCGCCGACACCACCAGCGACTACGACCGTGAGAAGCTCGAAGAACGCCTGGCCAAGCTGTCGGGCGGCGTGGCGATCATCCGCGTCGGCGCTGCGACCGAAGTCGAGATGAAGGAGAAGAAGGCCCGCGTCGAAGACGCCCTGCACGCCACCCGCGCTGCGGTCGAGGCCGGCATCGTCGCCGGAGGTGGGGTGGCTCTGCTGCGGGCCCAGCGCGCCATCGACGGGCTGACCGCGGAAGGCGATCGCCAGTTCGGCATCAACGCGGTCAAGCGCGCGCTCGAAGAGCCGATGCGCCAGATCGCGGCCAACGCCGGCTGGGAGGGCTCGATCGTGGTCAACAAGGTCAAGGGCGGCGACGGCGCGTTCGGATTCAACGCGGCCACCGAGACCTTCGGCGACCTGATGGTCCAGGGCGTCATCGACCCGACCAAGGTCGTGCGCTCGGCCCTGGTCAACGCCGCGTCGGTCACGAGCCTGATGCTCACCACCGACGCGATGATCACCGAGAAGCCCAAGAAAGAAGAGAAGGGCGGCGGCGGTCACGGCCACGACCACGGCGGCGGCATGGGCGGCATGGGCGGCATGGACTTCTAGTCCGACCCGCCTCGCACGCGATCGCGATGCAGCGGCCCGACGCCCGAGGGCTGTTCGCCCTGTACCATCTGGGACTTGACGGCAGTGGAGTGTACAAGTTCCGCAACCTTGCGGAATGTGCGCGCCACTGCCAGGTCCCGGTGGGCCAGTTGCACACCTGGCTGCAGGCCGAGCGCATCGACGCCGACGCGGTCAAGCGCGTGCCTTTCAATCTGACCAAGTACCACGTCGACGCTCAGTTCGTTGCACCCGACCAGGCCCAGGCGCTCATCGCCGAAGCCTACCGCGGGTTTCGCGATGCCCAACGGCACGCGCGCGGTCGGTCCGACGCCGGATTCGTGCACGACGTCGACTACGACGATATCTGGGGCGACGGCCACCGCGGTCCAGATTGACTCAACAATTGCAGCGAAGGTGCACCGTGGCCCGCACGCCGATTTTTCCCCCCAACGCACCCCGGCCCATCGCACCCTACTCGCCCGGCATCGCCGTTGGGCCAGGAGCCACGGTCTATGTCAGCGGGCAGATTGCCATCGACCCGGCCACCCAGCAGTTCGCGGGCGGCGACGTGGCGGCCCAAACCCATCTGGCCATGCGCAACCTCGGCGCGGTGCTTGAGGCCGCGGGTGCCGGGTACGGCGACGTGGTCAAGACCACCATCTACTTGCGGGACATGGCGGATTTCCCTGCCGTTAACGACGCGTATGCGGGTTATTTCGCCGAGCCCTACCCGGCGCGCGCGACAGTCCAGGTCGCCCGCCTGCCGCGCGACGCGGCCGTCGAGATCGACGCCATTGCCGTGGTGGCAGGGTAGCTCCGCGGACTGCCGCAGCCCGCAATCATGCCAGCGGTCCCGGCGCCACCTCGCGCAATAGCTGCGCGCACTTTGCAATCACCGCACCGGGAATCTCGTGGCCGCCGCCAAAGCTGACGAACTGGCCACGCCAGCCAGCGTCGTTGAGCAGATGATGAAGTCGCTGGGCGACCGCGTGGCTGAGCAAGGGATCATCGCGCCCGTGGCTCTGCACGAAACGTAGACCGCTGTGGCGCGGCGCAAGGTTTCGCCACGAGGCCTCGTCCAACAGCGTGCCCGACAGGATGGCGAGGCCGGCCGGTGCGACCGGCGACTCCAGGGCCAGCGAGGTCGCGACCATCGCGCCCTGAGAAAACCCCATCAACACCGTCCGTTCGAGGGGGGCGCCGGCAGCGTGCAGCATCGCCGCTACCAGCGACCGGGAGCGCGCCAGTTCCGGCGGACTCGACCGGCTCATGTCCGGCGCGCGGCCAGAGAGCATCGCCAACTGCAAGGCCACGAGATCGATCGGGAACCACGCGCGACCCATGGTGTGTGGGCCAATCTCGACTTGGAGCGGCGCGTGGGGGAACAGCCAGGTGGTGCCGGCCGGGGCATCGATCTCGCGGCACAACGGCAACAGGTCGAAGGCATCGGCTCCATAGCCGTGCAGGACTGCGACGTTCAAGCCGCTGGCGGCACCGGCCACGACCAGAGTTTGCAGGCCGCCCAATTCTGCTTGTGTGTAGCCCGGACCCATCGCTGCCTCCACGTCGGCGCGGCGGTATAGGAGATGGGCGAATGACGGTCAAGGTGGGCGGGGTGCAAGGGTGCAAGTGCAAGGGGGTGCAGGGGTTCAGGCACCTGCCCGCGCCCGAGCAACCGTTACAGACCCAACTACAGCCGCAGCGCCACGTCGACGGCCGCCAGCGCGACCGGCCCTCGGTCCCGCAATCCGAACCTCGCGCAGCCATTCCTTCCAGCGCTGCCCGCGTGCACGTGCCGGTCGGGGCCGCGGTCAACCGTGGGCGCCACCCTGTGCCTCACGTCCATCGAGGTGCTCGCCCCGCGCACAATGCACGCGGTCACTGGACAGCCTCGCGCCTTGGCCCCGATTTGACGCCCCCCGCGGCCCGCCCTACCTTCGCCCCGAATCGCAGACACGGTGCGCGCGTCTGCGCCGCGGGAGGCCGAATCGCCATGCACACGCCCAACGCCACCAAGCCCTGGACCCGGGTCGCACTGGCCGTCGCCGTCGCCGCTCTCGCGCTGTGGAGCGCCGCCGCCTCCGCCCTCAGCAAGACCGAGGTATTCGACAAGTGCGCCCCGGCGACTCTGCTCATCGTGCTGTCGACGCCGCAAGGTGCCGAGGTCGGCTCGGGCGTGCTGGTCGACCCCAAGGGCCTGGTCATCACCAACTACCATGTCGTGGCCGATGCGCCGCGCGCGCGCCTTTTTGCCGCGTTCCTGTTCGACCCCAAGGAGCGCATTGTCGAAGAAGACCTGCGCGATTACCTCAAGTCTCATGAATCCAAGGCGTTGCAGCCGAAGATCGTGCGGGTGGACCCCGAGAACGACCTGGCGCTGTTGCAACTGCCCGAGCGCAAGGGCGGCTACCCTGCGGTCGCTTGGGGCGACAGCGACGCGGTCAAGATTGGCCAAGACGTCATCGCCATCGGCAACCCGCAGGGCCTGGCGTGGACGCTGACATCGGGGTCGATCTCGGCCATCCGCAAGAACGCGCTGCAGACCGAGACCGCCATCAACCCTGGCAACTCGGGCGGGCCGCTGCTCGACATGGAGGGGCGGCTCATCGGCATCAACACCTACATCCGCAGGCACGCCCAGTCGCTGGCGTTTGCGCGACCGGTCAACCTCGTGCGCGGATTCGTCGAGCAAAAGGGCGACCTCGGCCACACCCTGGCCGGCGTGCAACCCAGCGGCAAGGCCGAGTCGCCGGTGCCACTGCCGTCGGGCGCGCATATGTCGGTGCTGGTCAAGCGCCTGTTTGCGGACATCGAAAAGCGCTTTCCGGGCGAGGCCGGCAAGCGGGTGCTGTGCGCCCTGTTCTCGGCGATGACCTATGGCGGCCGCACGGTGGTGAGCGGTGTCGGCGACGTGGCGTGGCTGAACGACTCGCTGGCCGCAGCGCTCGACAGCCTGCCCAAGGCCGAGCGCGCCAAGGCTGCCCAGTATGTTGAACAGAACCTGCCACTGCTGGCGATCTCGTCCGCGGGCCGGCTGTGGTTGCGCAGCGGCACCAAGTACTTCGACGTCGGTCCGGCGGTCGCCATGGACGTCGACGACCAGAGCGGGCAAATCTACGCCACCGATCAAGAGGGCAATGTCGTCGCCTACGACCGCAAGAGCGGCGGGTGGCAGCAGACCGGCATCGGCGGTGCGCGCGACATCGAGGCCAGCGAAGGCGTGCTCTACGTCCTGGACAAGGGCGGCATCGTCCACGCGGTGACGGGCAGCAAGAAGGCGCCGCTGTCGCAGCGACCGGTGCAGGGGTCGCTATTGGCTACGCGCGGGATGCTCTACGTGCTGGATCACCGCGAGGGCGCACTCTTCCGCTACCGCGCCGGCAAGTGGGACAAGGAGGGCGAGCCGATTGCCAAGGGGGTGCGCGAAGTGAGGGCCCATGGCGCAACCTGGTACGGCCTGGACCGCAATGGCGGCGTGTACTCCGGGTCGCTCGGCAACTACATCGACCGCGAAGGCGACCTGGTCGGCATCTGGCTCATCGGCGAGGACCTGCTCGGCTTGGACCGCGAAGGCATCTTGCACCACTGGCACAACCACGCGCAGAAGTGGCACGCGCTGACGCCGTAGACACCCGTGTAGTTGCCCAACCGTTTCGCGGATTGACCGGAAGCCTCGCGGGCCTGCGGCCTGCGTCGCGAGCTGACGACCTGCCAAGCAGGCAAGTAGTCCTTCGAAATGATTGATCAAATCATCCGAGAGCCCCTAGGCGTCATCGGCGATTTGCTGCATCAGCGTCACCAGGTCCACCTCCGCCTCGGGCAGTTCGGCGACATGCAGCGCCTGGCCGGCGTCCATCTGCGTCATGCGCACCATGGCGACGTTGTGCCAGAGGCCAAGGATGGCCCGAGCGTCGCGGTCAATCCAGGCCAAATGCACGAGCGCCATCTGCACCTTGCGCGGCAGGAGCGGCGCCAACAGCAACACCAGCCATGCGGGCGTCGAGGTGTTGCGCGCCGCCGCCTCGCACACCCGATCGTTGCCGAGCCAGCGCGGTTGCAGCAGCAGCGCCTGCAGCGCCCACGGGTGCTGTGGGCGCATGCTGGCGATCTGCACGGCGTGGGGTTCGAGCGTCTTGGGGTTCTCGGCCAGGATCTGCACCACCGCGGGCGTCGAGTCGAGCAGCAAGTAGGCCTGGTGGGCGGTCTCTGCCGCGCGCGCCCGTTCGCGGCGCCAGCCGAGCGACCACTTCTCGACGCTCGGGTGCAGTTGCAGAAGGCGCGCCTCATCGGGGGCGATGCGCGCAAAGGCGTCGCGCAGCACCAGCGAGGTCCACGGCAGGCGCAAATCGACCGCTGCCTCAATGGTTTCGGCGATGTGGGTGCCGCCCGGCGCCAGTTCGTCGTCGGAGACCGGCCAGTGACCCACGGGAAAGCGCGGCCGCGGTCGTGCGTGCAACAGCCAGTGCGCCAGCGCGACCCACACCTGGCGCCAGCCACCTTCGATGCTGCGGCGGGCCGCTGTTTCGAAAAGGCAAGCCAGGGTCGCAGGTTCCGTTTCGCGCACGAACCGCGCAACGCGCCGCAGACGCAGGCTGGAATCCAGGGTCGCGGTCAGCGCGTCGTCCAGGGCCTTGAGGCGATCGTGAGCCGCCCCGTACGGGTCGATCAACTCGGCCGCCAGCCCCTGCCCGGTCCCATCGGAAGGCCCCGGCGCGTTCGCGTCGTGCGGACCTGCCTGCGCAGTCACGGCAGCGTCAACTCCACCGACGTGGTCTGCCCGGCGTGGACCTTGACGCGCGTTTCCTTCTTGAGGCCAAGCCGCTTGTTTTCCAGGGTCACCGTGTGCGAGCCCGCAGACACTGTCCAGGTCAGGACCGGCGTCGATTCGCCGATGGGCACGCCGTCGATGTGGACCTCGGCGCTCGGTACGCTGTCGATGAAGAGGTAGCCCTGGGTGCCCGCCGCCCCGGTCGGCGGCTGGTAGGCGATGTCACCGGTTGCGGCCAGTGCGACCTGGCGCAGCACGCGTATCAACGTCGCATGGCGCCGATCGGCCTGGCTCAGCGGGTCGGCGACCAGCACGGTGCGCTCCCTGCCACCCAAGCGAAACGACAAGTCGAACACGGGCACGGGCGAATGGGCCGGCCCGAGGTGCGGGTTGTTGGGGTCGAACAACGCTACCGGCGGCGTCACCTTGCCCTTGCGGACCGGTTCCGCAGTGGCCGTGGGCGGCTGTGGCATGTCGAGCACGCCTTGATCGCGCAGCCAACCGAAAAGACGCCGGACGTCATGCTTGCGCAGCAGATCGGTCTTGCTGACCACGTCGCCGCGCCCCATGAAACCGCGCACGTGCGACACCACGCCTGCCTGGCCGCGCATCGTCACCTCGTAGGCCAGGTAGTGGTAGGGCCCCGGGTTGGCGCGCAGGGCCACGCGCGCCCACGACTCCTGCAACTCCGCGTCGTTCGGCAGGTGGGCGCTGGTCACGTCGTCGGGCAGCGGCGTCCGCTCCGTTGCACGAGCCGGGCCACACAACCCCGCCAGCAGGGCGAATGCGAGGCCCGTCGGTGCGCGAAGGCTAGGTCCGTGGCGCACCGGGCTCTCCTGCCGTGCTTTCGGACTTGCCTGCCGTGGCATCGTCGGCCAGGGCGGCGCGTTCGAC
>VGRO01000038.1 GCA_016875335.1 Deltaproteobacteria bacterium
TGGCCGACGGCGGCGCGGTGGCCCCGGGGGCGGGGCGACAACGGCCCAGGCGGGGCTGAACGCCCAATTCGCACGGGTGGACGCCAAGGGCACCCTGCTGTGGTCCAAGGATTTCGGCCAGGCGGGCGCCGACGAGGTGGCGCTGGCCGTCGCCGCGGGCGCAAGCGGGGCTCCGCTGGCGGTGGGGTGGCGCAAGGCGGGCGCCGCGACCGACGCGTGGGCGCTGCGATTGACCAGCGCGGGCGGCTATGTGTGGGATACCGCGCTCTCGACCGGCGGTGGCGAGGCGCGCGCAGTGCACCTCGGCGACGATGGTACAGCAGCCGTGGCCGGCTGGCAGGTGGTCGGCAGCAAGCCCGTGGGTCGATTGTGGTCGCTGACCGCCGAGGGCAAGCCAGCGGGGTCGGGCGCCCAACTGGCCCTGGCCGGCGCGGTCCGCTTCGAGGCGTTTGCGCCGTCCGGTTCTGGATGGCTGGTGGTCGGCACGGTCGGAGACGGTTCGGCCGCGCGGGCCACCTGGTGGCGGCTCGATGGCGGCGGCAAGGTCGTGTGGCAGCGCCAGGCCAAGGTCGCTTCGGCGGCCCACGCGCTGTTGCCGGCGGCGGGCGATCGCTGGCTGGTCGCCGGCATGAGCGACCCTTCGGGCGGCAACACCGACGCCTGGCTGGGCGCCATCGACGGCCTGGGCAACGTGCAGTGGGCGCGCGAATTGGACGGTGGAGCGGCCGATCGTGCACTGGCCGTGGCTTGGACCAGCGACGGGGGCCTGGCGGTGACCGGCCTGCAGGTCGTCGGCGCAATCCAGCGGGCGCTATTGGCCCGCACCGACCTTTTCGGGCACGCCTCTTGTGCCGCGGCGGGCTCTTGCCTCGGCAAGCCGATGGCTGCGTGCGCCGACGGCAAGGCGTGCACCGCGGACGACTGCCACCCCACCGCCGGCTGTCAGGCGCTGCCTGTGGACGCCTTTGCGTGTGATCCCCAAGACGGCTGCAGTCTGGACGGTCAGTGCCAATCGGGCGCGTGCAAGCCGGGCACGGTCGGCCGCCTGTACCAGAAGACCCATGCGCTTGGCGCCGGGCTTGCCTTTGGCGCCGTTGCCACCGACGAGGCCGGTGCGACCTGGATCGCCGGCTACGACACCGCCGGGCCCGCGCCGCACAAGTGGCGGGTCTTCCCGCTGGACGCAGCGGGCAACCTCGGACCCGGCACCGTCGTCGCGACGGGCAAGCAGTTCAACAACAACCCCTACCCGGTCGAGGTCGCGGCCGCGGTCCCGCGCGGCGGCGGCGGGCTGGTCATCGGCGGCAGCTCCACCGACTCCACGGTCCTGATGGCGCGCGTCGTCGGCACCAACGCCAACGGCACACCTGCATGGGAACTCAAGGAGTTCTTCTCCAACCCCACGGACGCACGCCTGCACGATCTGGTGCCGAACAGCGACGGCACGGTCACCGCGCTCTGCAACTTCAAGACGGGATTCGGCCTGATGCGCGCCAAGGCGTCGGGCCAGATCGTGTGGAAGACCGAGGTGGCCGGCAACGAGGCCTACGAACTCCGCTTGCAGCGCGCGGCCTTCGTCCCTAGTGGCGCGCTCATCGGCGGCGGCACGGCCCGGGCGACCCAAGTCGGCCCCGAGGAATTCGCGGCCGTGCGGATAGATGCTTCCGGCAAGGTGGTGTGGTCGCGTTTCGTCGGCCTGCCGTTCCGCCCCGGCGCCGCGTTCGCCACGCCGTCCACCGTCGACTTCTGGGGCACCCTGGCGACCGCAGCGGGCAGTCGGCCGGCCCGGGTGCGCGTCTCGCACGACGGTGCGTTGGTCGGCGTGTTCCGCTACGGCGACCCTCAGGCCACGACCGAGGTCATTGCCGCCGTGCAGCGCCCGGACGGCACCTGGCTGCTCGGCGGCCGGCGCTGGCAGGGTCAGTCCCCTTCGGCGTGGCTCGGTGGCATGAACGGCAGCGGCGATCTGGCCTGGCAACGCACCTAGAAGTTGGGCCTGGGCACCGGCCTGTCGACCGCCGGCGCGCTGCTGGGGCTGGCGGAGGGCGACGCCATCGCCGTCGGCACCGCGGTCGCGGGCGGCGTGGACCAGGGCTACGTGCAGCGGATCGACCCGTGGGGCCACATCAGCTGTCCGGCGCTCGGCGCGTGCGCCCAGGTCGCCGCCACCGGCTGCGACGACGGCAAGCCGTGCACCGCTGGCCGCTGCGAGGGCGCCACAGGCTGCTTGCAAGGCCCGGCAGGCTGCGACGACGGCAACCCTTGCACCACCGACGCGTGCGCGGCGCCGGGCGGATGCGCGTACGCGGCCGGCTGCGACGACGGCGACGCCTGCACCCTGGACACGTGCGATGCGACCTCCGGCTGCAAGCACGCCACCGCGACCTGCAATGGCAAGCCCTGTGCGCCAAACCAGTGCGCCGCGGCGGCGTGCACCGGCACCTGGTTCAACGGCCGCTGCTGGCACGCCAACGCCAACGCGACCTCGTGGCAGGCCGCGCGGTCGGCCTGCGAGGCGCAAGGGAGGCAATTGGCGAGCGTGCACTCGCTCGCCGAAAACCAGTTCGTCGCTGGGCTGGTCGGCCCCGGCAAGGCGTCCATTTTCATCGGTCTGCACAGCCCGAGCGGCGACGTCAGCCAATACCAGTGGACGGACGGCACGGCCGGGGATTTTTCGCTATGGGGCTATGGTGGTTTGCCCTCGAAAGCGGGGCCGGCGTACCTGCAAGCGAGCGGCGGCTATGTGTGGCTGGCGACGGCGTCGCCCACGGTGACGTTTGGCGCGGCGTACGTGTGCACCGGGCTATAGACGGTATGGCCGAGGTCCCGACCCGTTCCGGTCGGGGTCAAGGACCGGCACTCGCCGGGACGAACTGCGCATCAACCCGCCGGGTCAACGGTAGATGCACGCGCCACGAGCCTGCGGCGCCTTGCCACACAAGCTCGCCCGTCCGCATCGTCAGGTGCGTTGGGGCGCGGTGCAGGGACAAGCGCGTCGCCACGACGGCGTCCTTTGCGTGCAGCCGCGAGATCGTGCGAGGCGCGTCCCAGCGGACGGGCAGGGTCGCTGCCGCGGTGCCGGTCCACGCCACCCGGTCGATACTCAGTTCCACCCCTGGCCGACCGCTCCAACTCAGAATCGCGCCGACTGAATCGGCCGCAACGGTCGGTTCGCCCTGCGCCCGCTCATGGATCGCCAGCGCCCGCGGCCGATCTGCGTGCACCTGGTCCAAGACCAGCACGGCGTGCGGGTCCGCCCCAAAGAGCAGCGTGCGCCGATGGAGCACACCGTCGTACAGGTCCGAACGGGCCTGGAGGACCGCCCACTGCAACGCCTCGCTCGTGCCCGCGGAGTCCGTGAACTCGAACTCAGCCGAACCCTGGCGCTGCGCTGCGTCATCGACACTGAGGGCCGATTGCGCCGGTGTGGAGGTCAGCTCATGCCGATTCGCAATGAAGTACGGCGGATAGCCTGGACCGGCGAGCAGCGGCCGGCCCGCGCCGAACAACGTCAGCGACAGCTTGTCGGCGTGCTGATGCGCGACGGAGGCCGGACCCGCCATGAGCGTGGCCACGATCGGCGGCGCGGCGTTGCCCGCACCGGTCGTGCGCACCAGCCCGTACCCCGCGGTCCACACCCGAGCGAGCGCCGGGCGCGCCGCCAGCGTGTCCCGTGCCGACAGTTCCGCGCGCTCCCGCCATGCGGGCCACGGGTGCGGCCAGCCCAACAGCTCGTCGCAGCGACCGCCGGGGGCAGTGTCGGCGATGACCGGCAGCGTGCCGTCCGGCAGGCGCAAGTCCTGCAGGAAATGGACCATCTCGCGCAGGCGTTCGACCTCGTGCGCTGACACGGTCAGGCCGCTGGCCTGGCGACGCCAGGCGTGCCAGAGCAGGAAATAGGTCACCACGCAGTGATAGCCCGGCGTCAACTCGCGCGAGACGCCATCGGTCGTCACCAGCGTGGCGAGGTATCGGTCGTGTCGGGTCAGGGCCAACGCGAGCATCTGGCGGCCCGGGTCGAACTCTGGCAGCGCCAGGGCCATCGCCAGGAGGGCCGCGTTTTGCATCAGGCCGTGGTTGGTCACGTCGTTCCATTGGTCCGGTTCGACAAGCGCGCGACGGTGCCGAACCAGCATGTCGAGCATCTGTGCAGCGGATCCGATGTCGTAGCCGCCAGCGCGCACCAGGCGATCGTGCAGCTCGAGCAGGGCCATGGTGCGATTGGGTCCCGGGTCGTCTCCCCACACGATGGGGTCAGGCCAGGGCCACGCGCGGAACGACCACGCCGTCGCCGGCCAATGCACGGCAAAATCACGAGCGCGAGCGAGCAGTTTGGGATCGGGGGCCGTGTCGTACGCCCCAAGCCACGCCAGCAGGTGGTCGCCGCGATGTGCGGAAAAGGCGAGGCCTCCAGTGAGGCTCAGCCACGGAGCCGGTGCTCCCTCGGGCCAGGCAACGCCCGCATCGCCCAAAATCGCGATGCGGCCGGCGCGCAGGCCGTCGACGCGAGCCCGATCCTGAACTGAGTCTCGGACGGACCAGTTCAGGGACCACGGCCCCGGGGCAAGGTGGCGATTGCGCAGGTGGTCGACGAGCAGGTCGCGGGCCCGGTCCGTTTCTCCGGCGGCCAGCCGACTTGCTACCTGGGCCAGGTCGGGGTGCGCAGTGTCCACCGCCTGACGCCAATCTGGAGCGTTGCAGCGCTGCCAGTACGCGCTGGCGCTGGCCAAGGTGGCGATGGCCGCCAACAAGACGGCCGAGACCACGACCCGTGCGTGCCGAAAGAACCAAGCCCATGCCCGGACGCCGCGCCAAGCGCCGAACAACTCGACCCCGCCAAGGCAAGCCGCGACAGTGGACAGGATCCAAAGGCACAGCCGCCGCGGTCCGACATCGACGTAGCCATCGGCCAAGAACAGAGGGCCGAACACCGGCGGGGCCAGCAGGACCGCGCCGGACTCCAAGACCAGGCCGCCCAGCGCCCAGGCCCAACGCGTTTCGCGCAGGCGCTCAAGCCAGCCCATCTGCAATTGGACTGAACCAGGTCGATCCGTCACGACACGTGCCACAGCCGCGCGCCGACGCTATGCGACGGGAAGCTGCGACCCACGAACCAAGCAAGTGGGACCCAAAAAACGATGGAGCACATCCGTTTCGGTCCCCAGCCGCTCCAAACCCAGCACGACCGTTCGGCTCCGTTGCCGGCCGGTTGTCCTTGCCCGCGTGGCGCTATCCGGGCGACAGCCCAGCATGCGGTTGACTGCAAGGCGCCTAGTACCTCAGGACCGAAATTCGCGCCGGGTTCCGGCGCGCAACAGGGCTGAGGTACTTCCGGCCGCGGCTGCGGCCGGACGCGGGGGTGAGCGCGCATGAGCGCGCGAGGGGGCTGCGAGCCCCCTTCACGAAACAAGCAGCTAGTAGGCGAAACCGATTGAGGATTTGTTGCGGCATTGCGGCCCGTTTCCCGACGCGAATTTGGGGTTTCGCCTACTAGTACCTCAGGACCGAAATTCGCGCCGGGTTCCGGCGCGCAACAGGGCTGAGGTACTTCCGGCCGCGGCTGCGGCCGGACGCGGGGGTGAGCGCGCATGAGCGCGCGAGGGGGCTGCGAGCCCCCTTCACGAAACAAGCAGCTAGTAGGCGAAACCGATTGAGGATTTGTTGCGGCATTGCGGCCCGTTTCCCGACGCGAATTTGGGGTTTCGCCTACTAGTACCTCAGGCCCGAAATTCGCGCCGGGTTCCGGCGGCAACAGGGCTGAGGTACTTCCGGCCGCGGCTGCGGCCGGCCGCGGGGGTGAGCGCGCATGAGCGCGCGAGGGGGCTGCGAGCCCCCTTCACGAAACAAGCAGCTAGTAGGCGAAACGGATAGAGGATTTGCTGCGGCATTGCGGCCCGTATCCCGACGCGAATTTGGGGTTTCGCCTACTAGTACCTCAGGCCCGAAATTCGCGCCGGGTTCCGGCGCGCAACAGGGCTGAGGTACTTCCGGCCGCGGCTGCGTCCGGCCGCGGGGGTGAGCGCGCATGGGCGCGCGAGGGGGCTGCGAGCCCCCTTCACGAAACAAGCAGCTAGTAGGCGAAACGGATGGAGGATTTGCTGCGGCATTGCGGCCCGTATCCCGACGCGAATTTGGGGTTTCGCCTACTAGGCCCCGCCCCCTGCGCCGGCCCGTGCGCCTGACGCAGTCGCCAGCGCGATACTGCTCTGGCAGGCGGGCAGTGTCAAGGCGGCGCCGCGCCGGTAGACCCCGCGCTTGTCAGCACGGGCGTGCGCGGCTACCCTTGCGCCGGCCCCAAGGTGGCCCAAGGATTGCCCCGATGTCCGTCGCTTCTGACCCGCAGCAACTCAAGTCCGACGTGCGCGCGCACTGGACGGCCGAACCGTGTGGCACCCGCGAAGTCGGCGGACCCGATCGCCGAGCCTATTTTGACCAGATCGAGCGCGAACGCTATGAACTCGAACCGTTCATCCCGCGTTTTGCCGGTTTCGCCGAAGCGCGCGGCAAGAAGGTGCTTGAGATCGGCGTGGGCGCGGGCACCGACTTTATTCAATGGTTGCGCAATGGTGCAGACGCGACGGGCATCGACCTGACCGATCACGGCATCGCGCTGACGCGCGAACGGGCCGCGCTCGAGGGGTTCTCGCCGGAGCTGCGTCAAGGCGACGCCGAAAGCCTGCCGTTTGCCGACAACACGTTTGATATCGTCTATAGTTACGGTGTGTTGCACCACACGCCCGACACCGAGAAGGCCGTAGCCGAAGTGCTGCGCGTGCTCAAGCCCGGCGGCACCGCCCGCCTGATGCTGTACCACTACCCGTCCATGACTGCTTTGCTCTTGTGGGGCGTGCACTTCGCCGCCAAGGGCCAGGTGTGGAAGAGCCCGCGCCAGGCCGTGCACGAGCACCTCGAAAGCCCGGGGACCAAGGCGTATACCCTCAAGGAATTCGACCAATTGCTCAAGGGTTTTGGCGATCGCCGCTATGAGGTCGTGTTCCTCGGTGGCGACCTGCTGAGCTACCGCCGCTCGAAGAAGTACCAGTCGCCCGTGCATCGCGTGATTTGGGCTGTGTATCCGACGGGTTTGGTCAAGCGTTTTGGCAAGGGGTTGGGGCACGGGACACTGATCGAGGCGCGCAAGCCGCTGTAAGGGCAAGGAAATGATTTACTCAATCATTCCCCGGGCCCGTTTGCTTGCTCCGTGGGTCGCCAGCTCGCGGACCAAGGGTCCGACTCGCGGCTCCGTCCTGATGTGAGAGTGATCGACTTATTGTTTTCCAGTCCCTAAGCCGGCTCGGCCCACCCTGGCCGAGCCCGCCGCTACTTCCCATCACAGTTATCATCCACCAAATTCTGATACGTCAGCCCCATCAAGAACCCGGTCTCCTGCGTACACGACCCGCTCACCCCGGCCAGCATCACCCGCTTGCCGACCAGCGCCACCGCTGCCGCCGCTCCGTGCGAGCTGTTGTAGACGCTGCCAAGGCTCAACTGCGTCGGACTCCACGCCCCAAACGCCGTGGTCAAGTACAGGGACATCGCCGGCACCAGCGCGTGCAAGGCGCCATTGCCGTCCACCGTCAGCCCGAGCCCGGTCGCATACGCCGTGTTGCCGCCCTGCGCCACCTGCAGCGGCTTGGACCATGCTCCGCCTTGCAAGGCCATGTACATCAAGAGATCCGACCCGCCGCTCGGCACATTCTTGCGGTACAGGACATGCCGCACGCCCGCGCCGTCCACCGCCAGGGCCACGTCGGCCGCGGCTTCCGCCACCAGCGTTTCGATCGCCCACGGGCCGTTGCCCTTGCGGCTGGCCATGCGCACGTTCTTGCCGCCGTAAACCGCGACCACCGTGCCATCGGCCAAGAGCGCCACGTCCTGCGTGCTGCCGGTGCCGAACGACGGGTCGGGGATCTCGGTCTGCGAGGCCACCCCGCCCTTGACCGTCGCGTAGCGCATCACCTGGTTGCCGGCGTCGTACCAGGTCAGGTGCGCGGTGCCGTCGGGGGCCATGGCCAGCGCGCAGGGGTTGAGCGCTTGGGTCGCGGCGTCGACCGTGACCATGGGCTTGAACGTCGCCCAGTTGCCGGTCGCGTAGCCCATGCCCTTGGGCGAGTAGCCGCCAGACTGGGTCACCACGCCGCAGGCGTGCCAATCGCCGCCCTGCGTCACCGCCATCGAGCCAGGCCGCAGCACCGTCGCCGCCTGGAAAAGCCGCCACTCGTAGGCTTGACCCAGCCAGCGCGCCACAGCCATGGCGCCGAAAGTGATGCCAATTCCCGCCGGGTCGCCGACGCCGAGGTTGGCGCTGCGCGGTCCAGTCCAGCCGACCATGGGCCCCTGACACCATTCGCTTGCCGCGCCGCGGTCCACGTATTCAAAGCCAAAGCTGCCGCCTTTGCGGGTGCCGAGCCGCACACGCTCTTGGAGCGGACCCGTGGTAGCGCTCAGAAAAGCGACGTACAGCTCGCTGCCCCACGTCGCCACCGCGGTTGGCGTGGACTTGCCCACGGTCACCAGGTTGCTCAGCTGCCACGGTCCCGGCTTGCCGATCGCCAGGCGGCCCATGCCGGTGTCCACGTTGACGTAGGTGATGTGCACCGCACCGGCCGCGTTAGTTGCGATCGACGTCCACTGGCCGACGGTGCCGGCCTGGTCGACCACCTCCGATTTCCAGATGCCGCTCGCGTTGCTGGTGTAGAAAAGGTCGCTGCCCACCAGCTCGTAGTGGCTGATGTGGACCTTGCCGGCGTTGTCGACCGCCAGCGCGGCGTAGAACCCGGCGGCGATGCTCTGGCCTTCAACGGCTTTGGCGGTGAACGTGCCCGGGCTGCCGTCGTCCGTGGCCCAGCGCAGGTCCTGGTTGGTGTAGTCCAGGTAGGCGAGGTGGACGGCGCCGGTGCCCGACACGGCGATGCTGACGAACTGGCCGACGTCGTTTTGGCTGTCCACGGTCTTGGCCAGCCACTTGCCACCGTCGTTGTTGGCGTAGCGTACGTCGCCGCTGCCGTTGTCGTACCAGGCGGCGTGCAGCAGGCCCCCTGGCCCGGCCGACATCGCCACGTAATCGCCGATGTTGGCCTTGGCTTCAATGAGCTCTGTCATCCAGCCCTGAGCGCTGCGCCAGGCGTGGCGCACGGCCTTGGTGGTGAGATCCTGATACACGATGTGCGGCACATTGGCGGCGTCGACGGCCAGGGCGAAAGCGCCGACGGCATTCTTCTCGTCCACCACTGCGCGCACCCAGTTGGGGTTGCCGGCCTCGCGCGACCACGCGTAGAGCAGGACCAAGTTCTGGGTCAGCGCCGCGCTTTGGTTGCGTGTGGCCAGCCACTGGGTGCCGTCGTTGGCGACCTTGAGCGCCGTGCCAGCCGCAGGGTTGTAGTGGAAATACGGGGTGCTGGTGGCCAGCCGGTGGTCGATGTCCACCTCCAGTTTTTCCGTCGCGCCGGGGTTGATGGCGGCTTTGGTGTCTTCGCAGTCGCCGCCGCCCTTGGTGCAGGTCTTCGGGTTGGCGGGACCTTTGCCCAGTTGCATCTTGCTGTCGCACCAGTCGTCGTTGTCGTCGTCGCAGCCGTCGTCCACGCCACCTTTGCAGTCGTTGTCAAAGTCGTCGCACACTTCAAGCTGGCCCGGGAAGCACGCCGCGCAGTTGTCGTCGCAGTCGTCGCCGCCGCAACTGGTTGGCAGGTGGCCGTCGCCGTCGGCGTCCTTCTTGCCCTTGGGCGTGCATTTGCCCTTGCCGCAGGCCTCGTCGATGGTGCAGTTGTTGTTGTCGTTGCAGGGGTCGCCGTCGGGCAACGCGGCCACGGTGCAGCCTTTTTTGGGGTCGCAGCCGTCGGTGGTGCACGGCTCGCCGTCGTTGCAGCCGACCTTGGGGCCGCCCAGGCAAATGCCGTTGGCGCATTTGTCGCTTTGGGTGCAGGCGTCGCCGTCGTTGCACGGCGTGCCGTCGACGAGTTTTTGGTAGGTGCAGCCCTTGGCGGGGTCGCACAAGTCTTGGGTGCAGGTGTTGGCGTCGTCGCAGTTGGTGGGTTTGGCGCTCTTGCAGGCGCCGCCGGCGCAACTGTCGGCGTCGGTACACGAATTGCCGTCGTTGCATGCGAGCGTGTTGGCGGCAAACGTGCAGCCGTTCTTGGGGTCGCAGCCGTCGTCGGTGCAGGCGTTGCCGTCGCTGCACGGCAGTTGGCCGGCGCCCAAGCACTGGCCGCCATTGCACTTGTCGCCGCTGGTGCACGCGTTGTTGTCGTTGCAGCCGATGCCCTGGTTGTTGGCGTGGGCGCAGCCGGTCTTGGCGTTGCAGTTGTCGATGGTGCAGGGGTTGTTGTCGTCGCAGTCCAGGGCCTTTTGCGGCGTGCAGACGGCCGATTTGCACACATCGCCGTCGGTGCACACGTTGCCGTCGTCGCACGGCAAGGTGTTGTTGTTGTGGACGCAGCCGGCCTTGGGGTCGCAGCCGTCGCTGGTACACGGATTGGCGTCGTCGCACGGCAAGGTGGCGCCCGGCTTGCACAACCCGGCCGCGCATGCGTCGCTCACCGTGCACGAGTTGCCGTCGCTGCAACTGACGCCGTCGAGCGGCGACGACGTGCAGCCCTTGTTGGCGTCGCACACGTCTTGGGTGCACGGGTTGTTGTCGTCGCAGGCTGCCGCACCGTACTTGCCGAGGCAACTGCCCTGCTTGCAGGCGTCGCCGCTGGTGCAACCGTTGCCGTCGTTGCAGTCGCCGCCGTCGTTGGTGGGGGCAATCGCGCACTTGCCGCTTTTGGCGTCGCACTGGCTCTTGACGCATTCGGCGCCGTTGCCGATGGGCGGCGGGCACAAGATGACCGTGCCCGGGTCCACCTGGCAGGTGTGGGTGATCTTCTCGCAGAACAGCGTGCCGTTGCACAGATTGCCGTCTTCCTTGGCGGCGCAGTCGCTGGTGGCGCTGCACTCGCCGCAGCCATAGGTGCCGGCCTGGCACTGGCCACCCGCGCAGTAGTCGCCCTTGGTGCAGGCGTCGCCGTCCTCGCACGGGCCGCCCTTGGCCGCCTTGGTGCACCCCGACTTGGCATCGCAACTGTCGGCCGTGCAAGGGTTCTTGTCGTCGCAGATCAACGGCTGGCCCTTGCAGCCGGCGCCGGTCGCAGTGATCTCGCAGGCGTCGCTGACGGTGCACACATCGCCGTCGGTGCACGCGGCGCCCGCCTTCGGCGCGTGGATGCAGCCGGTCTTGGCGTCGCAAGCGTCGGCGGTGCACGGGTTTTCGTCGTCGCAAGGCAGTTTGCCGAGCCCGATGCACTTGCCGCCGAGACACCCGTCGCCGAGCGAACAGGCGTTGCCATCGTCACACGCCGCCGCGTTGTAGAAGTGCTTGCACGCCGCGACCCCGCCTTGCAGCGCATCGCAGCCGTCGTCGGTGCAGGGGTTGGCATCGTCACATTTGCTCTGCGTCGCCAGGCACTTGCCGCCACTGCAAGCCGCCGCGATGGTGCAGACGGTGCCGTCGCTGCAGGTGGCGCCATCGGCAAGCGCCACGCCTGTGCATTGCAGTTTTCCGCCGCTGCCGGCGCCACACAGGTCGCCACTGGTGCAGGCGTTGTTGTCGTCGCAGGGACCGGCCGGGGTCGGCTTGTGCGTGCACCCCGTGGCCGAACACGCGTCAAAGCTGCACGGGTCGCCGTCGTCGCACGACACGCCGATGCCGCCGCATTTGCCGTCCTTGCACAGGTCCTCGTAGGTGCAGACGTCGCCGTCGTCGCAGGGTTTGGTCACGGTCGCGAACACGCAGCCGCCCTGGCCGAGGTTGCAGGCGTCTTCGGTGCAGCCGTTGCCGTCGTTGCATGCGGCCTCGTCCGTCTGGCCGTCGCAGTCGTCGTCCTTGCCGTTGCACGTTTCGGTCGCCGGCTCAGGAGCGTCGCAGGCGCCTTTGCCTTGGGCGCAGGTCAAGGTGCCGGTGCAGGTGCCGTTGGCGTTCGAATTGCTGCACGGGGCGTTGCCGAGCCCCTCGTCGGTGGCACCGTCGCAGTCGTCGTCTTTGTTGTTGCAGAGTTCGGCGGAGGGCACCGGGGCGTCGCACAACGTCAGGCCGTCTTTGCCGCAGAACCGCGCGCCCGCGCAGGTGCCCGCTGGCGACGTCTGCTTGCAGGCCGTTTGCAGTTGGGCAACTTGCGCGGTCGGGCTGCACGCGCACAGGCCAATCTGCTGCCGGCACTGCCCGGCGGTGACCCCGTTGTGGGTTTCACTCGCACAGAAGTAGCCGCCTGGGCAGTCGGTATCGGCCTTGCACTCGGTGGCGCAAAACGACCCGTCCTTGCCGTAGTCGACGCAGAACTGGATGCCGCCGCCGAGCGTATTCTTGCAGTCGGCGTCGGCCTTGCATGGGTCGCATAGTTTCGGGTACTTGGCGATACACACGAACACCGCGTCGCTGCCGGGCACCGGGCCGCATGCGTAGCCTTTGGGGCAACTGTCGGTGCAGGTCTTGCTGCACTGCTTGCCAGCGGCGGTCGGCAGGCAGGCGGCGCTGGCACACTCGCTGTTGTCGCTGCACGGCCAGCCAAAGGTGCCGGGGGCGGGCGGCAGGTCGGCGGCAGGCACATCGGCGGCGCCGTCGGCCGGGGCGTCAGAGCCGAGGTCGCCGACAACGCTGTCCAGGCCGCCATCTGCGGGGTCGTCGCCGTCCTTGGCGAATACGGCGCCGACGTCGGTGGGCAGCGTGCCGACGGTTTCGGGCGTGCCGGCGCCGGTGGTGTTGGTGGCGTCTTCGCACGCCGCGACGGCGCAACAGACCGCCGCGAGGGCGACCGCCACCGCCCGATTGCTGTGTTTGCCCATGGTCCGCCTCCCGCGCGCTCGACCTGCCCGCGGCGCAGGCTACGGCATTGTGGTGGGGGCGGCAATGGCAGTGCTTGGGCAGGGCGCAGGCCCAACAGGCGCCGCGCGGTTGGCCCAGGCCGATGTGCGCTCGGGTGCAACTCGCTGGGACCCTGAGAGGGTGTTTATGTTTGATTGCCGTCGCGAGCGGAATCAGGCGCCCGACAGGCGAGGCGGAGGTTGTCAGGCGACTGAGGCGTAGCCCCACGCTACGCCGCAGGGAGCCTGGCGACCGACAACAAAGCATGTCGGGATGCATGGTTAGGGCCCGGAAATGATTTACTCAATCATTTCTTGGGCCCGTTTGCTTGCTCAGTGGGTCGCCAGCTCGCGGACCAAGGGTCCGACTCGCGGCTCCGTCCTGATGTGAGAGTGATCGACTTATTGTTTTCCAGTCCCTTACGCGTAGCAGGCGTTTCAAACATAAACACCCTCTGAGAGCCTCAGGCGAGCAGGCGTGCCGCCCGGCTGCCGATTCGTCGCGTGCGCGCTCATCCGCCCAGCTCGCCCGCAAGAACCCGCTCCGCCGCACAAGGCGCCAGCCACGCATGCGCCCGCGCCGACACCTTGGCCGCCCGCTTGGCCATCGCCGCGGCCTCCCGCGACACCCGTCCTGGATGCGGTGCTCCCGCCATGTCGCGTCGCCGCAGGGCCTTGCGCACATCGATGGCGCCCGCGACCACGGCCTTGTCGACGCCCAGCTTCTCGGCCACCCGCGCGGCGCCGAGCTTGCCGAAGGTCGTGTTCTGCGCGACCAGCTCCGCCACCAGCGCTGCCACTTTTTCATGAGCGGTGCGAAACGGCATTGCGGCGCGCACAAGCTCGTCGGCCAGATCGGTCGCCAACAGGAAGCCCTTGTCCAGCGCGGCCAGCAGCGCCTTCTTCTGCCACTGCGCCGCCGCCAGCATGTCGGCCGTCACCTGCAGGCAATCGCCCCACGTCTGCAGGGCATCGAAAAGCGGCTCCTTGTCCTCCTGCATGTCCTTGTTGTAGGCGAGCGGCAGACCCTTGAGTGCCACCAGCAGCGTCACCAGGTCGCCGATGACCCGGCCGGACTTGCCGCGCAAAAGCTCCGCCATATCCGGGTTTTTCTTCTGGGGCATGAGCGAACTGCCGGTCGTGAACGCGTCGGGCAGCCGCACGAACCCGAACTCCGCCGAGGCAAAAAGGCACAGTTCTTCGCCGATGCGCGACAAGTGCACGGCCCCCAGCGCCGCGGCGGCCATCGCCTCGACCAGGTGGTCGCGGTCGGCAACCGCGTCGAGCGAGTTGCGGGTCGTGCCCGAAAACCCGAGCAATGATGCCGTCTTGTCGCGGTCGATCGGCAGCGTCGTGCCGGCCAGCGCCCCGGACCCCAAGGGCGAGACATTGAGGCGTTCCAGGCAATCCAAGACGCGCCCGGCATCGCGCAGTTGCGCTTCGGCGTGGGCGAGCAGCAGGTGGCCCACCGTCACCGGCTGCGCCCGCTGCAGGTGGGTATAGCCCGGCATCGGCCAGTGTGCGTGGGCGCGCGCCGTTTCGGCCAACACGGACGCCAACCGCGCGATGTAGCCGGCCATCTGCGCCAGGGTCCGCCGCAGCCACAGCCGCTCGTCCACGGCCACTTGATCGTTGCGCGATCGCGCCGTGTGCAGCCGCCCGGCCGGCTCGCCGATGCGGTCGCGCAGGGCGGCCTCGATGTTCATGTGCACGTCTTCGCGCGCCACCGACCACCCGAAACGGCCCGCCTGGATGTCGGCCCAAACCGTGCGCAGGCCGGCGACGATGGCCGCATGATCGGCGGCTGGCAAGATGCCTTGATCGCGCAGCATGGTGGCGTGGGCAATGGAACCCACGATGTCGTCGTACGCCAGCGCCTGATCGTAGCCGACCGAGGCGTTGAGCTTCTGGACCAGCGGGTGGGTGGCTTCGGCGTAGCCGCCGCCCCACAGGCGGTCTGGGGCCTTGCCGACGGCGTCGGTCATGGGGACTCCAACACAGCGCCATGTTTTGGTTTTCGCCGGGCGCCGCTGCAACGGTCGCAGGACGCCCGGCCGGGCGCGCGGGCCTATTTGACGACGATCTGGCCCTTCATGCCAAACGATGCGTGCGGGCCGCAGACGTAGTAGTAGGTGCCGGGCTTGGTGAACGGGATCTTCTTGGTCTGGCCAAAACCGACCGAGAAGCCGTCGGGCACCGGCACCGCGTCGCCGGATTCCCAGTCGGACTGCGACACCTCAATGACGTTGTGGTTGCCGGGCACGGTGAATTCGACGATGTCGCCGACGGCGATGGTGAGCGGCGTGGGGGTGAAGGTGAAGCCGCTGGTCGTGACCTTGTGGATGGCCGGCGGCAGGCCGGTCTGGATGCGCACGTCGTCGACGAACCAACCGGGGCCGTCGTTGGCGAAGGAGTCCTTGGTGGTGAAGCGGAAGCGAATCTTGATCTTCTTGCCGATGTGCGCCTTGAGGTCCACGGTCATCAGGACCCATTTGTTCAAGTCGCCGATCGGCTGCTTGGGTACGGTCTGCAGCACGGTGGTGCCCTGCATGATGTCGACCAGCGCGTCTTCAAACGGCTCCGCGAATCCGGTGAACGACGCATACGACAGGACCGCCACGGGCACGCCGGTGAGATCGATTTCGGGCGACGTGGCATTGCCGGCCGAGACGCCGCCGGTGCCGGCATAGCTCGACCCGTCGTTGATGTTGAGCGAGCACGGCGGGCTGAAGGCCGCAGGCTGCGCCGGGGTGCCATCGACACCCCAACCGACACCGTTGACACCCTTGGCGTCCAGGGTCCAGCCAGCGGGCACGCTGCAGGCATCGAAGCTCTCGTTGAGCCCGAGTTTGCACACCAACGTCGGTCCCTTGCAGGAACCGGCCGTGCACACGTCGCCGTCGGTGCACGCCACGCCGTCATCGCACGCCACGCCGTCCTTTTGCGGCGTGAAACTGCACAAGGCCTGGCTGCCGTTGACCGCACAGGCGTCGACCGTGCACGGGTTCTTGTCGTCGCACGCCGGCAGGGTGCCGCCACACTTGCCGGCCTTGCACACGTCGGCGTTCAGGCACGGGTTGTTGTCGTTGCAACTGCTGCCGTCGGCGCTGCTGCCGACGCCCACGCACGCACCGGCCTGGCAGTTGTCGCCCGTGGTGCACGCGTTGTTGTCGGTGCACAGGGCCTTGTCGGCCTTGGGCTGGCCGCCCGCGCACTTGCCGGCCTTGCAGCCCTCGGCGGTGGTGCAGTCGTTGTCGTCGCTGCAAACGGCGCCGTCGGCCATCGGCACCGCCGCGCAGTCGCCGCTCGCCGGTACGCAATTGTCGGTGGTGCAGCTGTTGCCGTCGTTGCACACCTTGGCCACGCCGGCGCACGCCGAGTTCGCGCATTTGTCGGCGAGCGTACAGGCATTGCCATCGCTGCACGGGGCGCTGTTGGCGGCGTTGGTGCATCCGCCCGAGGTGACATTGCAGGTGTCGGTGGTGCACGGGTTGCTGTCGTTGCAGTCGGCATTGGTTTTGCAGGAGGCGTCGCCGATGACCAGGTTCTCGATGAATGCACCGACCGTGGCATTGAACTGGCAGTTGGTGGCCGAGAACGAGAACTGCACCCGGAACCGCTGACCGATGAACTTGCTGGCGTCCAGTTGCACGACTTTCCAGTAGTTGGCGCTGTCGTAGGTCGCTGTCACCGCCGTGGCTGTCGAGTTGATGGGCAAAAGCGCCACGTCGAGGTTGTCGAAGCTGTTGTTTTCCCAGGCGCCGCTGTACTGGAACTTGACGTGCAGTTTGGTGCCAGTGTAGCCGGTGGCGTCGATGACCGGCGACAGCGCCTTGCCGCCGACCTTGGTGGCGCCGGTCGGGCACTGGAAGTCGACGTCGTTGTTGAAGTTGAGCGAACAATCCGGCGACAGGAAGCCGGGCGGATTGGGCTTGGCGTCCACCATCCAGCCCGGGCCCGGCTGCGGCGGGTCGTTGACGATGAGCCACGACGTCATGGGGTCGCCGCACTTGAAGTCGTTGGCGTAGGGCGGCTTGACCTCGGAACAGCCGTTGGTGTACGCCGACTTGCAACCCGCCTTGGGGTCACAACTGTCGGCCGTGCACTTGTCGCCGTCGTCGCACGAGATCGGCTGGCTGCCCTTGCACACGCCGGCCTGGCACGCGCTGGCTTGGGTGCACACGTCGCCGTCGTTGCACAGGTTGGCGTCAAGCGGTGCCGACACGCACTTGGACTTGTCGCACTTCTCGACCGTGCACATGTCGGCGTCGGGCGGGCATTCGCTGTCTTGCGAACAGCCAGCGTTGGTAGGCGCGATGATGGTGACGTCGTCGATGAACCAGCCGGCACCGCCATTGGCGAAGCTGTCGCCGCTCTCGAAGCGGAAGCGAACCTTGATGGTCTTGCCCGCAAACTGCGCCAACGAAATCGGCGCCGGCTGGTACCAGGTCATGATCTTGTTTTCGGTCAACTGGAACGAGTAGGCCACCGACACGAAGTTGTCGGTCGAGATGTCGATGTACTTTCGGTCGTAGTTCGACCCGGTCTCAGTGTCGTAGTAGGTCCAATACTTGAGCACCTGACCAGGCCCGACAGCGACTGCCGGCGAAATCGCCGTGCCGTTGACCGTTCCCGCAAAGTCCTTGCCGTTGTTGAAGTTGAGCGAACACGCCGGGCTCTTGGGCGCTGGCGGGTTGGGCGTGGCGTCAAACGCCCACGCGCTGCCGTTGCTCGGCGCGCTCATCGTCCAGCCCGCGGTGTTGCAGTCCATCGGCCAGTCGGCAACCACGGCCACGGTGCAGGCAGTCGCGGCGGCCTTGCACAGGCCGGCCTTGCACACCTCGTTGACGGTGCACAGGTCACCGTCGCTGCACGGGGCGTCCTCGGCCATGGGCACGCTGGCGCAGATCTTGCCGCCGGGTCCGTTCTGGGTGCAGGTGTCGAGCGTGCACGGGTTGCCGTCGTCGCAGGCGTTGCCGCCCTGGCACTTGCCCGACAGGCACTTGGGACCGGCGGCCACGCAGCCGTCGCTGGTCGAGCACGACGTGCCGTCGGCCGCCGCCATCTTTGGCACGCACTTGCCACCCTTGCACGCATCGCCCGCGCTGCAGGCGTCGCCGTCGCTGCAACTGAGGTTGTCGGCCACCGGCAACCCGGTGCACTTGCCGTTGGCGCACGCGTCTTTGTCCGTGCACGCATTGCCGTCGCTGCAGAACGCCGCGTCGGCCAGCGGCGTGTAGACGCACCCCACCGCAGGGTCGCACTTGTCGCTGGTGCAGGCCTCGTTGTCGTTGCAGATCTTGCTCGGACCCGCCGCGCACGCGCCCGCCTTGCAGTTGTCGGCTAGCGTACACGGGTTGCCGTCCTCACACGGGGTGCCGACAAGCGGGGTGAACGTGCATTTGCCAGTGGCGCAGGTGTCTTTGGTGCACGCGTCGCCGTCGCCGCAGTTGGCGTCGGTCTGGCAGCTCTTGGCTACGTCGGTCCAAATCGACAGGTCGTCGACGAACCAGCCAGCCCCGCTGTTGACATTGCAGTTGACCGAGTCAAAGCGGAAGCGGACCTTGATCTCTTTGCCAGCGAGCGGCGTCAAGTCCACCAGCACCTGTTTCCATTGGGTATTGGTGCTGTCGTTGTCGACCAACAGCGACACCGGGATGGTCTTGAAGTCGTCGGCGCTGGCCTCGATGTAGCGCAGGTCGGCCGCATCGGCCGTGCCGGTGCCGGCCCACGACCACACCTTGAGCAACGCCGATTTGGCGCCGGCCAGGCTATAGGTCTTGGCCGACGCCGCGCTGCCGTCGACCTTGGTGGCGCCGGTCGGGCACGAGAAGTTCTGGCCATTGTTGAAGTTGAGCGAACACGCCGGCGAGAAATAGCCGGGGTTGGCGGCCGTACCGTCGATGGCCCACTGCACGGGCGTCGGGTCGGCTTGCGGCGGCACGACCCAGCCACCCTTGCCGCAGTCGAACTTGTCGTTGGCGGCGTTGCTGCACGGCCCAACAGTTCCCACGCACTTGCCGGCCTTGCACGCGTCGCCCGCCGTGCACGGGTCGTTGTCGCTGCATGCGGCGTTGTCCGCGGCGGGCGCATTGGCGCACACCCCGGAGCTGGCGGTGCAGTTATCGGTCGTGCACGGGTTTGCGTCGTCGCACTTGGCGCGGCCTACGCACTTGCCGCCCTTGCAGTTGTCGTCGATGGTGCAGTTGTCGCTGTCGCCGCAGCTGCTGCCGTCGTCGGCGTTGGCGTATTTGCAGCCGGCGACCGGGTCGCAGCTGTCGATGGTGCAGGCCTGGTTGTCGTTGCAGTTTGTGGCGGTGGGACCCAGGCAGCCGCCTGCGCCGTTGCAGACGTCGCCGGTCGTACACTTGCTGCCGTCGTCGCAGGGCAGCTTGTTGAACGGGTACTGGCAGGCGCCATTGACGCACTTGTCGTCGGTGCACGCGTTGCCGTCACCGCAGTCGCCGTCGCCGCCGCAGCCCTTGGCCTTGTCGGTGAGAAGCACCAGGTCATCGACGAACCAGCCTACGCCCGAATTGCTCAGGCAATGCAGCGAGTCGAAGCGGAATCGCACCTTGACGGTCTTGCCGGCCAGCGGCGTCAGGTCGAATGCCAGCAGCTTCCAGCCGTTGAGCGCCGATGCGCTGTTGTCGAGCTTCCACGCCAACGACACGGTCTTGAAGTCGTCGCCGCTGGCCTCGACCCAGCGCTGATCGGTGTAGTTGTCGGTGCTGACACCGGCCCAACTCCAGAACTTGAGCACGGCCTGCTTGCTGCCCTCTAGGTTGAGCGCCGCGCCCAGCGTCGCCGTCCCTGCCACCTTGGCCTGGCCGGTCTGGCACAAAAAGCTCTTGCCGTCGTTGAAGTTGAGCGAGCACGCCGCCGACTTGTAGCCGGGCGGCAGCGCCGTGCCGTCCACCGACCAACCGCTGTGGGTGGCGGTCTCGGGCAAGGGGGCAATCACGAACGCCTGGGCCTCGGTACAAGCAATCGCCAGGCTGTAGGCCACTGAGCACGGTCCAGCCGTGCCGGCGCACTTGCCGGCCGCACAGGCGTCGCCAGCGGTACAGGCGTCGGCGTCGCTGCATGGCGTGCCGTCGGGCGCGTTGGGCGTCGCACAGGTGAAAGTGCTGGCGTTGGGCGTGCACTTGTCGTCGGTGCACGGATTGCCGTCGTCGCAAGTGGGGTAGGCGACGCACTTGACACTTTCACAGTGGTCGAGCTTGGTACAGGGGTCCCCGTCGTTGCAGGTGTTGCCGTCCGCCAGCGGCTTGAAGACGCACTGGCCGGACAGCTTGTCGCAACTGTCGCTGGTGCACGGGTTCTTGTCGTCGCACGGCACGGCGCTGCCTGCGCAGTTGCCCTCTGCGTCGCAAGCGTCGTCGGAGGTGCACTTGTTGTTGTCGTCGCAGTCGCCCGCGGGCTTGGCGAGGTTCACGCAGCCCTTCTGCTTGTCACAACTGTCGGCGGTGCAGGCGTTGCCGTCGTCGCAGGCGCCGTTGTCGCTCAGGCACTTGCCGGCCTTGCACACGTCCTTGGTGCAGGCGTCGCCGTCACTGCACGCCGCGCTGTCGTCCGCGGCATTGCTGCAGCCAGCCTTGGCGTCACAGGCGTCCTTGGTGCACGGGTTCTTGTCGTCGCAACTGGAGAGCGCGCTCACACATTTGCCGGCCTTGCAGCCCTCCGCGGTGCACGCGTCGCCATCGGTGCAGGTGGCGGTGTCAGGCAGCGCCGCGTTCTTGCAGCCGTCCTTGGCGGCACAGGTGTCGGCCGTGCACACGTTGTTGTCGTCGCACAAGCCCGGTTTTTCGTCGACGGCGCCGCTGCAATCGTTGTCGATTCCGTCGCAGACTTCGATCGAAGGCGTCGCGGCGGTGCACGGGGTCAGGCCGGCCGCAGTGCAGGTGCGGTCCGCTTTGCAGGGGCCGTTGCTGCAGGTGGTGCTGGCGCCCGCGGCGATGGCGGCCGGGCTGCACTTGCAGACCGCGTTGTCCTTGGGCTTGCAGAACTTGCCCTTGGCACCGCTGACGTCCGCGCCGTCCACGCAGCTATACCCATCGGGGCAGTCCGGGCTCAGCAGGCACTGGAACCCGCAGAAACTGCCGTCGCCGCCAAACGCAACGCATGCCCCGGCCTTGCCCGCTGCGGACGGCTGGGCGCACTGGTCGTTCGCCTTGCACGGCGAGCACAGCGCGATGTCTTGTTCGAGGCACAACGCCTTGCCGCCCGCCTTGGCGCAGCCGAATCCCGCCGGGCAGGCGTCGTTGGCGCCGCAGGCCGCCACGCACACTGGCTTGCCGGCCAGGTTCAGGCCACATTCGCCGCTGGCGCAGTCCTTGGATTCCTTGCACGCGCAGCCCGTTGCGCCGGGGCAGACCGGGCCGGCGTCGGCGGTTTCGGCCGCAACGTCGCCGGTGTCGCCCGAGGCCGTTTCGCCGCCCGCAGCGTCGGTGTCGGGGGCCAGCGCGGTTTCGCCACCGGTCGCGTCCCCGTCCGCGCCAGCGGTGGTCTCGGCCGCGACGTCATCCAAGGTTTCAGCCGCCGTCTCGGCGGTCACTTCTGCGGTGACCTCGGCCGCGACGTCCGGCGCAATTTCCGCCTCGGTATCCGGTCCGACCTCCGCGGCCACCTCCGCGGCCACCTCTGCGGCGACTTCTGCGGCGACTTCTGCGGCCACCTCGGCGGCGACTTCGGACGCGGCTGCGTCCGTGTCGGCTGCGGTGTCGGGTGCGGCATCGACGGCCGCGTCGGTTCCGCCGCCCGTGGTGTCGATGGGGACGCCGTCCTCGCCGCCGCCTCCGATGGTGTCAGTGGTCACGGCCTGGTCGGCCACACCGACCGCGTCGGCCCCGGTGTCGGCGGTGGATGTGCTGCCGCCGCCCGCGCCGCACGCCGCCAGTGCGGACAGGGCGCACAGTATCAAAAGACGCCACAGCACCGACGCGCGGACGCGCGCGCCAAAACTCGCCGACGTTGTCATGCGATGCCTCAAACGGGTTCTGGAAAGGACCGCGCGCCGACCCGCGCGCTTCGCCGCGGCCGCCGGTGGAGCGGCAGGCCGAACGCGCAGTGTAACGAAGTGTGTACAGGGGGCGCAAGCCCGTCTGCATCCCCGCATGCTTCGAGGTGCGGCCCCTCAAAGGCGCGGCGGCGCCGATGGTTTCGGCTTGCGCTCCAGCGACTTGGCCAGGACCAGAAGCCGGATGACTGGCCTTCCGCCGGCACGGCCTCGACCCTCGCCGCAGCGTTGCGACCGAGACTGGCCCGACGAACACCGCGTCCTTTTTCGCCTTGACAGCTCGCGTTCCGCGGCGCATGGTCCAATCCAGGCGCAAGCAGCGCCCCGCGGAGCGGCCATGTCGCACCTGCCAACTCGCCTCGCCGCCGCGCTGGCGTGTTTGTGGACCCTGCCTGCGTGCTGGACCGACCCTGTGCAGCGGCCGACGGGCCAGGCACCACGGCCGCCCGGCGCGCGGCCCGGTAGAACCGCCATGAACCGTCCACCTCGTCTTCTCTTCGTCCTTGCGGCGGCGCTGGCCCTGCCGCGCTGCGCCAGCGACCCCAAGCCCGCCGCGACTGCGGACGGCGCAACCACGGCCGACACCGCGGTCGCCGATGGGTCGCCCGCCGACGGCGCAGTCGCCGACACCGCCAAGGCCGATGCAACCAAGGCCGAAACCGGCACCGGCGACGCCACCACGGCCAGCGACACCAAGGCTGGCAGCACGGGCGACGCCAAGCCGGCCGACGTCGCCAAAAAGTTGCCCACCTGCGCCGAGGCCGCTGGCGGCTGGGTGGTCACCGGTACGTGCAGCACCGGCGGGGCGTCGATCCCGTATGCGTGCATGAAAGCCAAGGACTGCACGCTGACGTGGGAGACCGACTACCGCAATTGGAGCGGGCCGCTCACGGGCGCCACCTACGCGCTCAAGAACGGCACGGGCAGCGAAAAGATCGACGGCACCTTCGAGTCGATGGACACCGGCAGCTACACCTACGCTGGCCCCGGCATCACCTGCAATGCAACCATGGAGCGGTTCGTCTCCACCGTGGCGCCCCAACCGTGCTGCGACCCGGTGGGCCAGGACTGCGCCGACAAGAACACGGCCTGCGTACCGATGGCCGAGCAGTGGAATGGCCAGGAGATCTTGACGACCGGGTGCCTGCCGTTGGCCGACGGCGCCACTACCAGCGAGGGCGCGGTGTGCAAGCTCGCAGCCGAGCAGCCCTGCGCGGCCGGGCTTCTGTGCGCGCGCCCTGTTGGCGTCAGCAGCGGATCCGAGGGCACGTGCAAGAAGCTGTGTGCCGCCGCGACCCACTGCGGCAGCATCCAATCGTGCGTCATCGTCGGCGGCGCGCCCAAGACCGGCGTGTGCAGCGCAACGTGCGGGCCCTTTGCGACGGCCGGCGACCCGTTGGCGTGTCCGGCGGGCTTTGGCTGCAGCCCGGCCGCCGTCGCCAGCGCTCAGGCCGAGCGCGAGCTGGGCACCGTGTGCCTCAAGCAGGGCAACGGAAAAGCCGGCGATGCGTGCACGAGCAGCACCACCTGTGCCCCGGGGACGACCTGCAACTCGGGTCAATGTCGGCCGTTGTGCGACGACGCGCATCCTTGCGCAGCGGGCGCGTGCGCCGGCTTTGGACTGCCCGAGGGCAAGACGGTCGGCAAGGGGTTTGGCTACTGCAAATAGGCGAAGCGTGCGCCGCGGGCGCCAAGCCCACCCGCGCGGGTCGGGCCACCGAGGCTGCGCCGGTCAGTTGGCCTTGCCGTATTTCTTGGGCAGCGCCCAGCGCACGATTGGACCGGTGCTGCCATAATACGCCGGCACGTGGTACAGCCAGCCACCCGGGCCCATGGCGATGCGGCCCTTGGCGCCGGCCGTCGCGAGTTGTTGCAGGTCGGTGCCGTCGGGAGCCAACGAGACGACCGTGTTGTCGGACAGTTGCGCATACAGCCGGCCATGCCACGGGTCGCGCGCGATGCTGGTCGGCGTCTTGGGCAGCTTGATGATCAGCTTGGGCTTGGTGGCCTTGCCGAGCACCGGTGCGAACCACACCTCGCCGTTGTCGAGCGCAACCGCCAACCGCGCGCTGTCGAAGGGGCACGCCGCCACGACGCGCGACGCAAAGGTCGCCACCACCGATTTCTGCGCGCCGCCCAGGTCCACGGCGTGGTAGTCGCCGTTCTTGCCGACGTTGCCGGCGTACAGCACCAGGTCCAGGCCCCACGTCAAGCCCTGCGGCCCCGCGTCCAGGGCGCCATTGCCAAAGGGCCCGCTGCCGCTGGTCACCGTGTTGGCCGGGATCTTGTTGGGCAGCGCGCCGCTCTTCTGGTCCACCCACGCCACGCCTTGCTGACTCGACGGCGTGCTGATGCAACCGCACGTCGCACAACAGGTGTACGTGAACGCGACCTGCGAGTCGGCCGATCCGAAGACCCCGCCCATGCCCTGCAACGCCGCGACCTCACCCATGTTCAAGTTTGTGATGCCGGTGTACTGCTTGACCTCGCCCCACGGCGACAGGTGCCGGACGTAGTCGGGGCCAGAGATGCAGGTGGCGCCCCAGGCCCCGCATTGGCCGTCGAAATCGAGGTCGACGATGCCACCGTCGCACGACGACAGCGTGCCGCACTTGGCAAACACCGGGTCGTTCAGGGTGCCCTTGTCGCCCGGTTGGCCGAGCGGCGGCGGTTCGCACGGGGCCGGCGGCCGCTCGCACGGACAGTCCACGCCCCAGCACTGACCCGCGGCGCACGCGACCCCCGCGCATGGCAGGGCAGCGATGCACTGGCCCGGATCGGCATCGCAGACCGTGCCCGGGCCGCACTGCACGATGACGCCGGTCGCCAAGGCGCACCCCTCACTGGGGCTCGAAACGACGCAGCCCTTGGCGGGATCGACGCACTGGCCCGGATGCTCCGATCCGACATCACACACTGCGGGCGCCTGACACGGCTGCGCGCCGGGCAGGCGGCAATCGGTCGCGCACACCCCTTGCTGGCAGAGTTGCCCGGGGCCATTGCAATTGGCGGCCGAGCAGGGCGGCTTGGCGTCGGGCGCCGCGTCGGCCTTGGCGTCTGCGCTCGCGTCGCCCTGGCTGTCCGCTGGCGCGTCGCTCTTGGCATCGGACGCAATCTCGGCCTTGATGTCGCCAGCGACCTCGGCCTTGGTTTCGCTGGCCTCCGCCGCTGCGCCATCCAGCGCGGTGCCAGAGTCTGCGGCTTGAACTTCGGCGGCCGGCGGCGAATCCTCGGGGCCTGGTGCGGCGTCCGCGGTGGCGGCATCGCCCGCGTCGGGCAGTGCCGTGTCTGCAGCGCCAGTGGCGTCGTCGTCCGCGGCAACGTCGCCGCCCTCGACCGGCTCGGGTAGCGCGTCTTGCGCGGAGACGGGGGTAGCGTCGCCGGCTAGCGCGTCGGGCGCGGCGTCCTTGGCTGGGCGCAGCCCCAGTCCGTCCAGCGCGCTGCCAAAGGCCGAGGTGTCCGCCGCGTGCTGAGTCGCGACCGGCGGGTTGCTGCACGCGACAAGGGCCGCAACGGCAAGCATCGACATCGGATGTGCGGTGCTGGGCATCGCGAGGGGCTTCGCCCGCAAGGGCGTGCGGGCTGTAGCGTAGCCGATTCGGCAGTTTGTGGAAGGGCCGTGGGGCCGCGAGCGGGCCTGTGGATGGCAGCCGTCAACAGCACATGTCGGGGTTGAAGCGTCCTGGGAACTCTTCAACGGGTCGGGCGCAGCACGCGGTTGGTGCAGCAACATCGTCTGAGGCGACCCACCCGGCAACCCCACGATCGCCAGTCCGGCACCCGACGCAGGACTTTTGCCATCGCGCACGGGCAGCCTGTCACCCCGCCCGAAATCCCTCGATTTCGTCGGCGCCGATCCCCGCGTACGTCAACCAGCGATAGACCTGCCTGCGGTGGACGCCGAACTCGTGGGCAAGCGCCTCGACGCGTCCGTGATGCCGGCGCAGGGCATCGCGCAGGTGGGCGGGAGGCGGCCTGCGGGCCTCCGTCGGCGTCAGCGTCGCCTCGGGCCGGGCCACGGCGACCTTGCGGATCAGGTCGTCGGGCAGGTGCTCCAGGCCGACCGGGTCGCGACCGGCCAGCGCCCGCGCCCGCGACAAGGCCCCGCGCAGCGACCGCAGGTTGTCGAGCCAGTTGTGCAGCAGCACCGCCTCGGCGGCCTCCGTGGTCAGCCGGTCCGCCCACATCTTGGGAGGGCGGCCGTCGACCAGGGGCAGGACCACGTCGGCGAACTCCAGCACGTCCGCGCGCCGGTCGCGCAATGGCGTCAGGTGCACCGTGTTGCTGCGCAGCCGTGCCAAGAGGTCGCGGCGAAACCGCCCTTCGCGGACCAGGGTCTCCAGATCGGCGTTGGTCGAGGCGACGAAGCGCACGTCCACGCGCAGATCCGCGCTGCCGCCCACCGGACGCACCAGGTTTTCTTCCAGCACCCGCAGCAGCTTGGGCTGCAGGTGGGCCGGCAGGTCGCCGATCTCGTCCAGCACCAGCGTGCCGTGGTTGGCCTCGCGCACCCGGCCCATGCGCGCGGCGGTCGCGCCCGTGAACGCGCCGGCCACGTGGCCGAACAACTCGGATTCGAAAAGTTCCGAAGGCACGGCAGCGACGTTCATGCGCACGATCGGGCCGGTCCTCCGGCTGAGGCGGTGGATTTCGGCGGCCGCGTGTTCCTTGCCGGTGCCCGTCTCGCCGACCAGCAGCACGTGCAGGGGTTGTTCGGCGGCCAGCGCGACGTCAAAGCGCGTCAACCGGGCACGTTCGGTCCGGCCGGGCAGGTTGGGCGTCGGATCGGCGTATTGCAAGGCCGTGCCGGCATCGGCCTCGAGCACCAGGACCGTTCCACCCAACCGCACCACCGCGCCGTCGCCCAGTCGGGCCTGTCGCACGGGCTGCCCTCCGGCCCAGGTGCCGTTGCGGCTGTCGAGGTCGCGCAACCATACGCCGCTCAGGTCCGGGTGCACCAGCAACTGGTCGCGCGACAGCGCCGGGTCGTCCAACTGCAGGCCAGCGGCCTTGCGACCGACTGTCCACGGCGCCATGGGCATGCGCACCACGCGCCCGGCGTGGGCCGGATCTGGACACTTGACCACGTGCAGGCGCCAAACCATGCTGCTCGAGCCCGGTGGCACCTTGGGCAGGTCGGGGGTGATGGTGGTGGTGGTGCTGTCGCGGTCCATCGATCGGTTCACTTTGGGATGTAGGGCGCCTTCCAGTCGGCTTGCGCGGGCGCGGGGGGCGAGGGCGGGCTTTCCGCCGCCGTTTCGCCGCCGTGCGGTGCCGTCCGCGGGCGCTCGGCGCCAGCGCTCGCCGGGCGCTTGGCTCGCGCGAGGCGTATCACCGCAGGCGTCGCGGGTTCCGTCTGGATCGGCGCCGGGGTCGATGAAATCGGCCGGTGGACGCCCACCGGCATACCTGGAGGCGCCTGCGCCTCGACCCGCGCGGCGACCCTGCGGCTGTCCCCAGGTCCGACGGACGGCAGTTCGGTCGTACCCGGGGGTTGGTGCGCTGCGGACGGCGTTCGCGCCGACGGACCCGGCGTCGGGGCGCGCAAGGCTTGCACCCCGGCCAGCAGGCCAACCGCGGCGAGCCCGGACGCACCCACGATCCAGCTCCGGCGACTGCGGGCCTGCGGGATGGCCACCGAAACCGTCTGGGTGCCCGTGCGCGATTCGCGCGCTTCGCCCGGTTGCGGGACTATCTGGGTCACCGGCCTCCATTCGGCGACCGACGCCGCCGGATCCGTCAAGGCCAGCCGCATGTCGCGCGCATTGGCAAACCGATCCGCGGGCCGCTTGGCCAGGGCGCGCATCACCACCTGTGCAAAGCGCGGCGACAACGCCACCGGGGCGACGCTGGCCACATCGGCGGCGGGCTTGTGCACGTGCCCCCACATCACGGCCATCGCCGTCGGCGCGCGAAACGGTGTGTGCCCCACCACACATCGGTAGAGCACGACTCCCAAGGCATACAGATCGGCGCGGGCGTCGACCGATTCACCTTGGCACTGCTCGGGACTCATGTATTCCGGTGTGCCCAACGCGTGCTCGGTGGGGGTCAGCGACGAGTCCTCGACCAGCGCGAGGCCAAAATCGAGGATTCGGACCGCACCGTCTGCGGCCCGCAGCGCGATGTTGCTGGGCTTGAGGTCGCGGTGCACCAGACCGGCCTCGTGCGCGACCTGCAAGCCGTCGAGCACGTGCTGGGCGATGCGCGTCGCCTCAGCCTCGCTGTAGACCTCGCCCTGGCCCAAGCGGTCGCGCAGGTGGGCTTCGAGCGTGCAGCCGTCGATGTACTGCATCGCGAGGTAGAGCGCCCCCGACTCGGTTTGGCCCACGTCGAGCACGCGCGCGAATGCGTCACCGTGCAGGCGGGCCGTGACCTGGGCCTCACGGAAGAAGCGGCGCAGCGACTCGGGGGTCGGCCGCTCGCTGCGCGGCAGCTTGAGCGCCACCGCGCCCAGGCCGAGCAGGTGCTCCGCGAGGTACACCACGCCGTGGCCGCCGCGGGCAATCTCCCGAACGATCCGATACTTGCCGCACACCATTGCGCCCGGTTCAAGGTCGACGCGGGCAGTGGCGAGGGCGTCCAGCGAGACCGTGGCAGTGCCATCGCGCGGGCAGACGGGCGCGCTGGCCGACTGGCCGCATGCGGGGCAGAGGCGAATGGGCGCTGGAGACGCCATGGGCGGATTGTCGGCGGGACGGCGGCAGCCGTCAAGGTGCCATTCGCGCTGTGTCGGCGACGCGCACGGCGCTTCCGTCATTTCGGGTGCCGAGTCCGTGGTCGGCAGCGATCCGCGTTCGTCCGGCGGGTGCGACCAGGTCCTGCGGCCACCGGTTCGAGCGACGGGGTGCCGGCGCAATCCTTCCGACATGGCCCGGGTAAGAGGGTGTAGCCAAAACCCGTCCCGCTACGGCCGAAGATCCCGGGAATCTCGCGGCTTACGTCCTCCCCTGTCCGAATCAGTGTGCTACTGGCTCGGTCGGCGCACTGCGAGTGCGCCTCGGTCGGTCGCTGCGGGCGCGCTCGCGATCTGCCGGCATGCTCTTCGACCTCGCAACAGACGAGATTTGGCTACACCCTGTAAGGGACTGGAAAATAACAAGTCGATCACTCTCACATCAGGACGGAGCCGCGAGTCGGACCTTTGGTCCGCGAGCTGGCGACCCACGGAGCAAGCAAACGGGCCCGAGAAATGACGGAGTAAATCATTTCCTGGCCCTCATCAAGCCTGCGGGTTGGGAAACCTGGCCGAGGCAAGGCCCAAGGCGGGACAGTGAGACAGAAGTGTCTCGTCAGTGACGGCCCTTTGCGCGACAGGGTTCGCGGACGCAGTGGTGCATGGCTCAGTTCGCCGCGCTGCGACCCGTCGTGCCGCCGCGGGCCATTGCACCCCCTCGGCGAGCGCCTATAATCGGCCTGCGGACGCCGGCAGCCCGACGGCGACGGCCTCGTCACGCACCCAGGGATCTCATGCTCGCCATCGATTTCGGGACTTCGCGCACCAAGGTCGCCTACATGGACACCCGTCGCGGCGAGGCGCGCCTGTACCGCATCGGCCGCGGCGAGAGCCCGTCGATCCCCTCGCTTTTCTACCTCGGCCCGGGCGGTGAGCGCTTGGTCGGCGACGACGCCTACGACAAGCTGGAGGGCGAGGCCAACCGCGTCATCCGGGTGCTCAAGCGGCGCCTGCGCGACAGGCAGGTGCGCGCGGGCGGACAGAAGGCGACACCCGAGGAACTGCTGACGTTGCTGCTGACCGAGATTCGCCGCCGCTCGACAGACGAAGTGCCCGCGTTTCAAGGGTTTGCTCCGACCAGCGTGGCGCTGACCATTCCGGCGGCGGGCGCCGGGTCGGGTCCCGCGATCGAAGAACTGATGAAGCGCTGCGCCGAGGCCGCCGGTTTCGACGACGTGACGGTCCTGACCGAGCCCGAGGCCGCCGCGCTCGGCTGGCGCAAAGACGAGGGCCGCTACAGCGACGAAGAGGCCGTGGTGGTGCTCGACTGTGGCGGCGGGACGGTCGACTGGGCGTGCCTTCGGCGCGTCGGCGACCGCTATCGGCTCTACGCCGACTGCCCGGCCGGTGGCGACGAGCAGGTCGGCGGCGAGCACCTGGACGAGGACCTGTATGCGTTGGCACGCGAGCGTCTGGCCGCCTCCGCAGACGCCGCCGCACTGGACGAGTTGGACCAGCACGCCACCAACTACATGAACCGAATCCGCAGGATGCGCGAGCGATTCTGTCAGTTGGGCGCCAAGGCGGCGCCGCGCCCGGAGACCCTGACCGTCGGATCGGCCAAGGTCGAGTTCACGGCCGACGATTTTCGCCAAGCGTTTGAGCGCCGCTTCATCGCCAAGGTCTGCGACGGCTTTGGCCGCTACCTCGACGAAGTGCGGCGGGCCACCAACGTGCAGGTGCCCAAGGTGCTGTTGGTGGGCGGCAGCTTCCAGACGACCGGGCTGCGCGAAGCGTTGCGCGACCGCTGCCGATGCACGCCGACGCACTGGGACGCCAGTGAGTATGCCCCGGTGCGCGGTGCGGTGTGGGCGGCCGGCGGCATCGCCGTCAGCGCCGTGATGCCGGCCGTGGGCGCCACGTCGCCGATCGCGGCCCCGGCCCTCGCCTCGCCCGCAGCCGTACCGGTCCCGGCGCGAGCGGCCGCGCCAGCGCCTCAGCCTCCCGCCGCATGGGAACAGCACCGTTGGTACGCGCTGAGCGACGGGATCACGTCGCCCGTGTTGACGACCGGGCAGTTGATCGACCGTTGGCGCACCGCGGCCCAGCCGGACGCCTTGCACGTCAACCTGGTGGGCACGGCCAAGTGGGGGTCGATGGGCGACTGGCCGGCCGAGTGGCCCGACCTGCGCACCTACGTCGCCCGCCCTGCGCCCCCCCTGGCCGCGCCCCCTCTGGCCGCGCCCCCTCTGGCCGCGCCCGGTGCATCGGCGCCGAACGCGACCGTGCCAATCGTGCCGGTCCAGCGCGAGGCCACCCGCCCTATCGCGGCCTTCAACCCGTCGGAAGTACCCAAGCGGATCGATGGATTCGTGTTCCAGGGCGCCCCCCGTCGGCCGCGCAGGCCAAGACCCCGTCGGCGACGCCCGCGCTGCCGCCCATGCCGGTTGGGCCGGCGCCCGTCACGATTCCGCCGCCACCGTCGGGACCTGCGCCGCAGTCCGCGGCTGTCGCCCCCGCCGCTGGCGCACCGCCCCGGGTGCTTGCGCGCGCGGTCGTCGTCGGTCCTGGGTTGCCGAACGGCGACACGCTGCCCATCACCGTCGAATCCGCCATCGTCGGCCGCAACAAGGACTGCGACGTGGTGCTCAACGACGGCAGCGTCAGCAAGCGCCACGCGCGAATTTTGCTGCACGGCGGCAGCGTGGCAGTCGAAGACCTCGGCAGCACCAATGGCACCTACGTCAACGGTCGACGCATCCAGGCCAGAACGGTCGTCCACGCCAAAGATGTCGTCAGTTGCGGCGACTTTGACTTGCGCGTCGCTGCCGTAGAGGCCCTCGCCGGGCCGGTGTCGCTCGGCTTTGCCGTAGTGCGCGGCGAGGTGGTCGACGTGGACGCGGGCGGACCGGCCCACTTTGGCGGCGTGCGCCCAGGCTGGAAACTGCTGGAGTTGGACGGTCAGGTCGTCTCGGACCAGGCGCAGGTGGACGCCATCGCCGCCGCGCACCGGCCCGGTCGGGAGGTCGTCGCCGTGTTCCTCAACGCTCGGCGCGAAGAACAGGCAGTGCCGATCGAGGTGCGCCGGGTGCGGGGCTGACGCGGCCTTTTGCTTGCCTCGCGGGTCGCAAGCTCCCGTCTTGAAAGACGACGCGCCGTTCCGTCGCAATTCGCTTCCATCGCGTTGCTGTCGGCGGGGGCCTCAGGGCCAGGAAATGATTTACTCAATCATTTCTCGGGCCCGTTTGCTTGCTCCGTGGGTCGCCAGCTCGCGGACCAAAGGTCCGACTCGCGGCTCCGTCCTGATGTGAGAGTGATCGACTTATTGTTTTCCAGTCCCTCAGTCGCGTGGCACCGCCCAAGGCCTGGGTTCTGGCGCACCAAACTTGGCCAGCGCCGCCGCATGGGCCGCCAGCGCGGCGCGCAAACTGTCGTTCTCGCTGCGCAGTCGCGCCAGTTCCGCCGCGTCGGTCAGGCGCTGCCGCTCCAAGGCGACCACGCGCTGCAAGAGCGTGGCGATGCGGGCCCGCAGGTGGGCGTTTTCAGCGGCAATGGCGTCAGCCCGGGCCCGCAGTTGCGCCGCGGCCGCCTGGTGCTTGCGCAGGCGCGCGGCCAGGACTTCGCGTTGCCGCTGCAGCGCCGCCCGCTCGGCGTGTGCTCCGGCCTCCAACTGCTGCAGCAGGCGATCGACGCGCGACTTGTCCGCCAACACGCGCTGGGTTTCACTTGCAGCAGCGGCCAGTTCGACGGCCCGCTCGGCCTCGATGCGCTGCGCGGCCAGCAGGCGGGCCGCCGCCTCGGCATAGACGCGGGCCATGTCGCGGTTGGCCTGCAGCTTGGCGACTTCGGTGGCTGGCGCCTTCGGCAACGCGGCGTCCAGGTGGGCGCCACAGGACTCGAACGCAGCATGCGCCGCGCCGTAGTCGGTCAGCGCCCACAGGCACGCAGCCTGGGTGCAGCGGTCGCGCGGGTCGCCATGGCGGTCGGCCAGGGCGCCAAACACACCGCAGGCCCTGCGCATGAGGCCCACGTCCTTGCTGCGGTACCAGGCGCGCGCTTGTTGCCGTTCCGCATCGGCCGGCGGGTCAGCAGCGGCGAACTGCGCAGCCACACAACTGCCTAGCCAAACGCCAAGCCAGAGGACACCGACGCGTGACTTCATGGGGCCCCCGTGCCGCCAGGGTCGAAGAAGTTTTCATGGACGTTGACGGGTTCGGGTTCGTCGTGCAGCCAAGTCAGGGTCAGGCTGAGGACTTCAAAGCCCAACGCGTAGCCGGCTGGCGAAAACTGGCTCTCCCTTTTGGGTCCGAGGGCCACCATGAAGCCCATTTGCAGCCCCAATTTGAGACCGAGCGGACCGACCGGCTCCATGTGCACCAAATGCGGTCCCACGCGGATGACGCCGAACCGCACGAAACGGTTGCCACTTTTGCTCGACAGCGCCTCTTCGTACGATAGGCCCAGCGCGAACGCGGACAAGCTGAGCAGCGAAAGGCGGCCAGATCTGCCAATCCGGTAGTTGAGGAAATCGACGCCGCCACCAAGTAGGGTAAGCGACGGATCCAGTCCATCGGCTTGCAGCGTCGCACCAGGTAGTACCACGAACGCCGTCATCGGCAGCGACCGAATGCCATAGTGGGCATCCAGCACCCCGTCTGCGGCCTGCACCGGCCGGCTGCCAACGAGCACAACGCACGCAACGCCTGCCCCGAGCCATGCAAGGGCAGCGCGCCCCACCCTGGTTGCGCCCATCACGCCGCCTTGCTGGTCGCGCCTGCAGGCGCGGTGGCGGGGGCCGTGACTTTGGCGAGCCGCGCCGCAAACTCCTGGATGAGCGCCGCTGCGGCCTTGGCCTGATCGACCGCGTGCTTGTGGCCGTCTTTGTTCCTGGCGCGCTGGCTGGTGAGCCAATCTTGCAGCTCCGCCAGTTCGTGCCGGCGCCTGGCCGCGGCCGCCTCGAAAAGCGCCTCGCCCGCACGGCGAAACTGGGTGACCAGGTCTTCGACGAGCTGCAAAGTGGTCGCGGTGGCGGTTCGGAACTCGCCCTGCAGGCTCGGCACCAGCTTGGCGCGCAAGACTGCGACTTCTTTGGTCAGCGCTTCCTGCGCTTTGCGCGAGCTCATCCACCACAGTACCGCGACGCCCGTGACCAGCCCGACCGGAGGAAACAGCGCCGACGCCGCGCCACCCACGCTCATCGCCAGCGACATGCTGGTCAGCACGTGTTCGGCCCGGGTCGCGCGCGGCTCTTCGATGGTGATTTCGCCGCCGCCCGCCAACACTGCGTCCGCCGCACCCGCGATGTCCGGTTCCTCCAGATCGAGTTCGGCCTCGCCCAGCAGCGTCCGCGACGCCTCGGTCAGCCGATCCAAGGCCGCCTCGCGCAGGGCCGTGCCGACGGCCACGGTGACGGCGGCGCAGTCTTCGCGGCAGCGCTCGACCAGGCCGTTGATGCGGGCCTGCAGCCCAGACGTCGGGTTGCTGAGCACCTCGGCCACGGCCGTTTCGATGCTGCGATACAGATCGCCCGGCGGCGAGGTCTGCAGCGCCGCGCGGGCCTCGCGGGCGGCGTCGCGTTGTAGGTCCACCAGCGCCTGGTTGAAGAAGCGCACGGCCTGGCGGTGGTCATTCTGAAGCCAGTCGCTCAGCACCCTGCGGCGTTCGTTGTACGAGGCCTCCACCTGCGCAATGTCGCCGGTCGCGACAGCCGTGGCCTGCGCTGCGCGCTCCAGCACCGCCTTGCTCGCCGTAGCCAAGAGCGCCTTGCAATCGGCGGCACAGCGCGTCTCCGCCTGCTTGCGCCGCGCGCCGCCAAGCCTGTCGATGAGGAACTTGCGCAAGTCCTCGATGCCGCTGCGCTTGAGGAGTTTCTCCTTGTGCTCGGGCGGCGCGGTCTCGGCGCGGGCGGCCAGGCGGGCGCTGACGCAGAAATAGGCCAAGGTGTTCGCTGGCTTGCCTGTGGCCTCGGCAAGGATCTCCAGGTTGCGCTTCTTCCAGCCGAGCACGTGCTCCGGGTCGGCGGCATCGGCCTTGGTCTGCACATAGAGGGTGAACTTTCCTAGCTTTTGCAACTGCTTGATGTAGTCCACCTCGTCTTTGGTCAGCACGGTCTCCACCGAGTCGGTGACGAAAAGCACGGCATCGGCAGTCGGCACATGGCGCCACGTGACCGCCGCATGGTTGCGAAACAGGCCGCCCAGCCCCGGCGTGTCGAGCAGCGTGACGCCCGCGCCCAGAAAGGGCGACGGCGCGTACACGTTGATGGCGTCCACCTGCCGCAAGTTGGCCGGGTTGCCGTCCTCGGTGGCGTAGGCGGCCACTTCGGCGCGCGCGATGTGTTGGGTCGGCGGGGCGGTGCCGCCGGGCGGCGGGTAGAGTTCGACTTCGATACGCGGCGGGCCGTGGCGCAGGCGCAGCGCGACCGAGGTGGCCACGTCCGAGGACACGGGCGACAGGTCGGCGACGCCGGCCAGCGCGTTGATGAGCGAGCTTTTGCCCTTTTTGACCTCGCCGACCACGGCGATGGTTTGGTGCTGGGCTTGGGCGGCGGTGAGCGTCGCGAGTAGATCGCGGGCCGGGGCCAGCACGTCGTGGTCGGCGGCGGCGGTGGAGAGGTCGTGCAACAGCCGTTCAAGCGTGTCCGGGGTTTGGGCTTTGGTCATGATCGCCACTCTCTTCAGCGCGCGCCGCGGTCTCGCTGGCGTCGCTACCAGCGAAGGCGGCCGATGCTCAGGCCGCTAGTTACATCAGGGCCGGACGCGATGACTTGTCCTACACGCGCAAACACGGACACGAACGACGGCCACCACCGCCACGTTGGCTTGCAGTCAACACCGGCATAGGCGACTGTGGCATTGAAATCAACGTCCTTGTACGAGTAGTTTCCGTCGCTATCCCGTTCATGGTAGCCATCGCGCACATCGGGCATTCGTTTTGGCCGGACGCCGTAGTCGACGCCCAAACCGAGGCGGACGAAGGGCCATGAGTAGTAGATCGACGAGCCGACCTTCCAGCCGCCGCCCTTGATTGCAGCGCCGTGGATGTGCAGGGCGACGTTCCAGATCCGCACACCGACAGCACCACCGTAGCTCAAGTGATTGCCAAGAAAGGACTGCCATGTGTGTGCGGCCTCGAGCCGGGTGATAAGGCCTGACAAGGAGGCCGGTTCGCTGGGCGGGCCAAGCAGTGAAGGCGCGCCACCTCGGGTCTCCTCGCCGACGGCACTGGCTTTGGATGTCTCGGTTGTGGGCGGGGTCACCGCTCGCTCCGCAGACCTCGGCGTCCTGTCCTTGTCGGCCGGGCCGGTTCCAACCGCTCCCGCCTCGGCCTTTGGCGGCTTGGACGCTCGGGTGGCCTCTTCTGCCAGCGCTGGCGGCGGCGCAGGTGCCGCGGCCTTTGCCTCCCCCGCCACTTCCTTCGCGACGACCACCGGCGGCGGCGCCGGCGCCGCCTCCTTGGCGGGCGCCGCAACGGGCGCGGGCGCAGCTTCAACCGGCGCCGCCACCTTCTCCGCCTTGCCCGCCTCCTTCGCCGCCCCGCGCGCGCTCACCAGCTCTGCCCGCCACGCCTCCGCCTGCGCCCGCTCGGCCAACTCCTTCGGTGCCACCGCCAAAAAGGCCTCGTACACGGCAATTGCGCGATTGGCTTCGCCCGCAAGGTGCAGCGCGCGGGCCTCGCGCAGCTTCCACAGCAGCTTCTTTGGGTTCAAACGCGCAGCTTCGGCCCACAGCGAAGCCGCGGTGCCAAACTTGCCGGATTTCTCGGCTTCTGCGGCGCTGTCGGCCGCGGCCTGGGCTTGGCGTTCCTGCACTTCGACCAGACGCTCTTGGGCGGTGGCGCGCAGCTCGGCCGGCAGGTTGGGCAGGCCCAGCAGTTCGCGAAGCAGCTCGGCCGCCCGCTCCAGTTTTTCGCCGAACATGAACGCTCGGGCGGCGTTATTCAGCGCCACCGGGTTGGTCTTGTCCTGCCGATACACTTCGAGGAAAAGCTCGCCCGCGCGCACGAAGTTGCCCTCTTCAAAGGCGCGGTTGGCGCTGGCGACCAGCACGTCGATGACTTTGCCCTTGGGGGCGGCGACCGCCGGCACGGCGGACGTGACCGCGCATACAGCCAGCAACACGGCCCACAGTGGCCCGCGCCAAGCGCTACAAGGCTTCCAGTTTTGCATCGGCTTTCTTCTTGTCGGTTGTGGGTTTGCTGATTTTCTTCTTGGCAGCGGCCGGTGCCGCCGGTGTGGGTGCATCGCCGCCGTTCGCAGGGGCCACAGGGGCGGCCACCGCGGCAGGAGCCGCGGCAGCCGGCGGCTGCGGGGCCG
>VGRO01000039.1 GCA_016875335.1 Deltaproteobacteria bacterium
GCTTGACCGACCCCAGGGTCGCCGGCATGGGCGCGGTCATGTCGGGGGGTCGCTACGATGGGCTGGTCGGCCTGTTCGCGGGCGGCAGCATCCCGGCCGTCGGCATTTCGGTGGGCCTTGACCGCCTGTTTGCCGCGTTGCAGGAGCTGCACCTGGTCGGCGGCGACGAGGCCGCCGTGCCCGTGTACGCGACTGTGATGGCGCCGGAGCTTGCCGGGGCGACCCTGGCCCTGGTGGGCGCCCTGCGGGCCAAGGGTGTGCGCACCGAGGTGGATCTCGGCGGCGGCAAGCTGGGCAAGCAGTTCGAGCGGGCGCACAAGCGCGGCGCACGGGCGGCATTGGTGCTCGGGTCCGATGAGGCCGCGGCCGGCACGGTGGTGGTCAAGGACTTGCGCTCAGGTACGCAGGCCACGGTCGCCCAGGCAGAGGTCGCGGAACACCTGCGCGCGCTGTTGGCTACTTGAAGCTGACGCTCGGCGCCGACGTGAACAGCACGAACAGGTCGTTGTCGGTAAAGGTCAGGCCCAGGCCAAAGAACAAGTCCGCACGGGAGCTGGGGAAAAGCAGTTCGTCGCCGCCCAGCCACGCGTAGAGGTGCGGCACGAACACCCACGACAAGCTGGCGCGCAGCCGCGGCCGCGGCATGTCGCGAAACCGAAACAGGTCGGCGGAAATCGAGAGCTTGTCGCGCACCACGTCGAGGTCCACGCCGCCGCCGGCGGTGTTCTCGATGAGGCCGCCGCGCAGCACCACCGAGCCGAAGCGGCGGGCGTACTGGACGCCAAATCTGGGCGTGCTCTCGAACTCGACCAGCGTTTCGGTCAAGGGCGAGGGATCCCCTCCGAAGGTCGTCTGGCGGGTCAACGTGCGCGTCACCGGCAGGTTGTTGGCGGTCAGCGTCAGGAGCACAAATTTCTCCTGGCTGGGCTGCAACCGCAGCGACAGATGTGACTGCCAGTCCAACTGGCCGGCCTCGCCCGCGCGCACGGCGTGGGCCGCAAGCTTGTAGTCGATGCCGATCTCCAGGTCGATATAGCGTCTGAGCAGGCTGCTCGTCGAAGTGAGCAGTTGCTCGGAGCTGCGCACCAGCGTCTCGTCGCGCAGCAAACGGCCGACGTTGCCCTTGCCCGCATCGACGTCGGCCGCGACGTGTTCGACGTGCGCCATGATCTTGTCGAAGCGGCTGAGCGCGTCCTGCACCTTTTTCAGGCCTTGGGTGATGGTGCCAACGGTGTCGTCCACGCCGCTCTTGTTGCGGCCAACCAGGTCGCGCACCTGGGTCGTGACCACTTCGATGTTCTCGATGCTGCGCAACACGCTCTTGCCAGCTTCGTCCATCGAACCGGCGGTGCGGGTGACGATGACGTCGAGTCGGCCGGTCAAGTTGCTGAGCTTGACGGCGGTGTCGGCAAAGCCGTGAAGTCCCCGGTCGAGGTCGCCCCCGGGCGCGAGCACGCCCTGCGTCAACCGTTCGCGCAGCGCAAGCGTCGTCCTTGCCACATTGTCGCTCGCGGTCACCAGGTTGTTGGTGATCTTGGCGATCTGGTCGGCACCCGACTCGCTTCCGAGCACGAGCGCGGCGTTGTGGGTGATCTTGGCCACGTCGCTGGCGATCTGGTCGATCTTGGGCACGATGTCGGCGGCACGGTCCATCTTCTGCAGCGTCTGCTGCAGCGCAGTGGCGGTGATGACCAGCGCAATCTCGTCGCCGTCCTTGAGCACCTGGCCAGACATGCCGGGCGCAAGTTCGAGGTAGTAGTCGCCGAGCAACGACGCCTGCAACCGCGTGAGCACCGCGCCGTTGCGCACCGAGCCATCGGGCGCGGCGGTGCCCCGAAAGACCTTGATCTTGCGCAAGAGGCGCAACCCGACTTCGACGCGCTGCCCTTTGAGTTCGAGATCCTGAACTTCACCGACCCGCACGCCGGCAATGGTGACCTTGGTGCCGGGCGCGATGCCGGTCACGTCGTCGAACATGGCGCGCAGCCGGTAGGTGTCGGGGCCGGCGCCGATGCCGCGGTTGGAAAATGCGACGCCGACCACGGTGGCCACCACGGCGAGAACGGCAAACACCCCGACCGCCAGCGCGGCACGTTTGGAATTCATGGAGCACCTGCCGCCAAGACCTGCAGCGGGCCAGTGCCGCTCACGAAGATGAAATCGCGGACGATGGGGTTGGGGCTGGCGCGAAACTCGGCCGGTGTCCCGGACTCGATGATCTGGCCCTGGTAGAGCATGGCGACATGGTGGGCGATGCGAAAAGTCGACGCCATGTCGTGCGAAATCACCACCGACGTCACATGCAGGCGCTCCTGCGTTTCGGCGATCATGTCGTCGACCTGCTTGATCATCACCGGGTCGAGTCCCGTGGTCGGCTCGTCGTAGATCAAGATTTCGGGCCGCAGGATTGTGGCCCGGGCCAAGGCGACGCGTTTGCGCATGCCGCCCGACAGTTCGCCCGGGAACTTGTGGACGGCGTGGCCCAACTTGAGGGCGTGCAGGGCGTCGAGGACCAGTTCGCGCTCTTGCGCCGGCCGCAGCCGCTGGTGCTCGCGCAACGGAAACGCCACGTTTTCATAAACGTCCATCGAATCGAACAGGGCGGAGTTCTGAAACAACATGCCAAAGTGGCGGCGTACCCCGAGCAACTCGGCGTCGCCCATGGCGAAGATGTCGCGCCCGCGAAAACGCACTTCGCCGCGGTCGGGGCGCAGCAGGGCCACCAGATGCTTGATGAGCACGCTCTTGCCGCTGCCAGAGCCGCCGATGATGACGGTGATGCGGCCCTCGGCGATGTCGAGGTCGATGCCGCGCAGGACTGCGTGGCCGCCAAACGCCTTGTGTACGCCGACGACTTGCAGAATGGGAACGGGTGCTGGTTCAGCCACCAGTGCAGTAGTCCGCGGGCCAGGATGGCCCACGCCAAGCATACCGCGCGCAGGCAGCGCGCCAAGAAAACCCAAGCCGCGCGTCTGATGGGGCATCCGTGTCACACCGGCGAGCACCGTGCTTGACACCGGGCTTGCGCGATCCCAGCATCGGGACCTTGCTGCGGCACGCAATGGCTGCGGCCGGGCGACCATGGCCGCACCCCGCCGAGTGAATTTGCGCGTGATGTCGGGCGATTTGCGCGGCCAGACCTTCGCTGTGGTCGATGAGGTCTTGGTCGGCCGGGCCACCACCTGCACCATCTTCGTGCCCGACCGCCGCGCCTCCCGCGAGCACGCGCGGTTCTTTCTGGAAAACGGCGAGCTGGTCGTCGAGGACCTCGGCAGCCACAACGGCACCTGGGTCAACACCGAGTGCTGCGAGCGCGCCACGCTGCAGCCGGGCGACGTCGTGCGCATCGGCGTCACCCAGTTCGAGGTCGAGTTGGTTCCCGAAGGCAGCAACGTGGTGCGGGTCGTCAGCGACGCCCACCCGGTCGAGCCGCGCCTGGTCAAGCCCGTCGATCCGATCTCAGGACCGGTCGATCCGAGCCGCATGACCGCGCAAGACGTGTTCGACTCGCTGGGCGTCGGCATGACCGAGCGCTTCGACGACCTGCCGGTGCTGCCGCTGCTGCGCAAGACGCGCAGTTTTGCGCTGCTGGTCGAGGCGAGCAAGATCCTGCAGCGCTACACCGACCTGTGCGAGACGCTGCCGGGCCTGCTCGACTTGGTGCTGCAAGCCGTCCAAGGCGATCGCGCGGCCGTGATGTTGCTCGACGACAAGGGACAGTTGATTCCCAAGGTGGTGCAGAAGCGCTCGTCCATCAGCGGCCCCTATCAGGCGGCTTCGGGCCAGGGCGCCGCCACTGCGGCCACGCCCCCCGAACAAGAACTGGTGCTGTCCAAGACCGTGGCGGACATGGTGTTGCAGCAGCGCTGTGCCGTGATCACAGCCGACGCCGCGGCCGACGAACGCTTCGCCTCTTCCGAGTCGGTCATCATCAACCGGGTGCGCTCGCTGCTCGTGGTGCCAGTGTTGGTCTCGAACCGCCTGCTTGGACTCATCGAAGTCGAAAACTTCCGCAGCGTCAATGCCTTTGACGACAACGACCTGCACCTGCTGAGCGTGCTCGGGTCGATGCTCGGCGTGGCACTCGACCACCTTGAGGTATTGCAGGCGCGCGAGCGGGCGATCGTCGAGTTGCGTGTCGCGCAAGATCAGTTGTTGGCCACCCAACAGCGGCTCATCGCCTCGGAGCGCATGGGGGTGCTCGGCCGCCTGTCGAGCGGCATCGCCCACGAGGTCAAGAACCACCTGAGCCCGTTCATGCTCGCCGACATGATCGCGGCCAAGTACCCAGCCGATCAGGAGATCCAGGAGGCCTCGCAACTGATGCTCGACGCCCAGAGCCGCATCCTGGGACTGGTGGACGAGATCCGCACCTTTGCCAGCGGCGCCAAAGTCGACATGACGGTGCAGCCCGAGGACTTGGCGGTCGTGCTCGACCAGGTGGTGCGGTTCCTGCGCTGCGACCGCATCCTGCGCACCGCCGACGTGCGGTTGACGCTGCTGGCCCGACCGCTGGTGCCGATGGACGCCGCCCGCATCCGCCAGGTGCTTATCAATCTCCTCCGCAACGCCGGCGAGGCCATCGAGCACCGCAAGAATGGCTATGTCGAACTGGTGGTGCGCACCGACGCCAGGTCGGCAATGGTCGAGGTTCGCGACAATGGCAGCGGCATCCCGCAGGATTTGCGCGATCGGGTGTTTGAGCCGTTCTTCACCACCAAAGGCGACAAAGGTATCGGCCTCGGCCTGGACATCTCGCGGCAAATCGTGCGCGCGCACGGCGGAGCGCTGACGTTCGAATCCGACACCAACTTTGGTACCGTCTTCCGCATGGCGCTGCCGCTTGTCCCCGAACTCGGCCCGAGCGCAGCGGATTTCGACGACATGCTGACCGACCCGAGCGGCGGCCGGCTGCCGATCTCGTTGCCCTAGTCGGCGAAACCCTGAATTCGCCTTGTGATGGACGCGGTGGTGCTCCCAGACAACCATAGTGTATTTCGCGTGCTAGCCGCTCGCTTGGTCAAGAGGGCGCGCCGTCCCCTCGCGCGCCCAAGCGCGCCCACCCCTGCGTCCGGCCGCAGCCGCGCCCGGACGTACCTCGGCCCTGTTGCGCGCCGGAGCCCGGCGCGAATTTCGGGCCTGCGGAACTATACAGACCGACCGAAAAACAAGATCATGTTTCGCCCGTCGCCGCGAGTCGGCCGCCTCGGACGCGAGCTTGGCGACGCACGAAAGAGCACGAATCTGACGGAATTCCGGGTCAACCCGGACTTCCGTCAGAGAGTATAGGCGCCACGCCCCATGCCCAGTGTCATGCCCATCGGCCACAGGGTCGGCGACGCCGTCGCGCCCAGTCGCATTGCCGTCGTCAAGAAATCGAGCGCCATCGAGCAGTTGCAGGCGCACCCCGACGCGCGCATGCAGCGCGCCCTGCAGGAAGGTCAGCCGGTCGCACATCGGGTCACCCAAGCCCACCGCGAGCACGTCGCCAGTGTCGATGCGGTGGTCGCGGCGCTGACCGAGCGCGGGCTGCAGTTCCGCGTGGTGTCGGCGCTGCATCGGCGGGTGGCGGACTGGGCGGACCTGGTGGTGACGGTCGGCGGCGATGGCACCTTCCTGTCGGCGTCGCATGCCATACGCGCGGGCGATCGAGGCGATGGACCGCCGATGCTTGGGGTCAACAGCGCCACCAGCAGTTCAATCGGCTACTTCTGCGCCACCGACGGCGCCGGCTTTGGCGCGCTGGTCGACCAACTGGCGGCGCGGGCCCTGCATAGCCAGCCGCTGTGGCGGATGCAGGTCAGCGTCAACGGCGAACCGCTGGGCGACCTGGCGCTCAACGACGTACTGCTTGCCCATAAAGTTCCGGCGGAGACGACGCGCTACCAACTGGAACTACAGGGGGTGGTCCAGGACCACAAGTCGTCGGGTATCTGGGTGGCCACCGCGGCCGGTTCGACGGCTGCGATCCGGTCGGCCGGCGGCGCGGTCTTGCCGATCGACAGCCCGCTTTTGCAGTATCGGGTGCGCGAACTGATGACCTGGGCCGTGAGCGGCGAACCCTTGGCCGGCGGCACCTTCGACAGTGACCTGACTGTGACCTCGCGCATGCTGGCGGGGGCGCTGTACATCGACGGCAGCCACCTCAAGGTCGGCTTTGGCTATGGCGATCGCATCACCTTCCGACCGGCGCCGCGGCCGCTCGGCTGGATCGCACCGCCCGGGTTCGAACAGCGGCGGGCCGCGATCGTTGCCGGCTCGTCCGGCTTGCCCAACTGAGGGTACGACAACGATGGACTCCAACGGTACCTTGGCCCATGTGCTCGTCGCGTGGGTCGCCAGCGCGCGTCCCGGAAGTGCGACTCGTCGCTCGGGCATAGGCCGAGGGGGACCGCCGTGATGCTGCCGAATTCCTGACCGCCGCCGCCTGCGCAGGCAACCTGCCAGGGATCACGCCGCGAGTTCTGGGGGCAGTTCGGCCACAGTGCCCGGCGAAGCCTCCGACCACCCGCGCCGCCGCAGGCGCACGGCGCACAATCCGGGCCGCGCGAGGTGCCCGCGTGGGCAGTCGTCGGAGAAGATGCGGTAGGGGCCGCGGTCGTCGCGGGTGTCCGGCGTTTGCGCCAAACCGGCGGACCACGCCTGCGCCAGACACTGCATCTCGGCCTCTCCGACGCGGCCGATCTCGCTGCGCCGCAGATAGCGCCCACAGCGCGGGCAGCGGGGTTCCAAGGCGAGTCGCCGCAGCGCCCGCCATGCCCCCCACCCGACCAGTGTCCCCCGTACAGCCAGGGCCAGCGCGACCAGGAACAGGCCACCAGGCAGCGCGCGCTGGACACCGAGCGTGCGCGCAACCACGGGTCCCCGCTTGTTCTGCATGAGCCAGGCGCCGACCAGCCCGGCGCGGCCCGTCTCTGCGCGCAGGCCCAGGTCGATCAACTGCGCTGGCTGGTCGACCTCGGCCACGGCCAGGTCCTGGGCCAGGGTCATCGGCTGTTCGCGCAGCCAGCGCGCCTGATCAGCCCAGGTGGCCCACGCGTCGGTCGTTTCGTGCGCCGCGAGCCATGCGCATGCCACCGACCCGGCGAGCAGGATCGCGACGCGTCGGGGCCCAAGGGCCAATGCGTGGCAGATCGTTACGGCCAGGGCGCCCAGGGTCAACGCTGCGGCCGTCTCATACAAGCCCGCGAGATGGATGATGCGGCCGGCCAGCGCCGTGGCGACCCCAAAACCGGCCGCAAGCGCCGTGCAAAGGACCCATGCGGCGGCTGTGCGCAAGGCGATCACCCGCCGCCAGTGGAACGGCGCACGGCGTCAACCCCGGAGGCGGGCCGGCGATTTCCCGTGGCTGGCGCCGCTCAGGGATAGAGCTTGGCCGTCGCGAGCGCCAGTTCGATGAACTCGACCACCTTGTCGGTGGTGGGCGGGATCTGCCAGCAAGTGACGCCGCACACGCCGTCGTGGACGCGCACATCGACCGGATCGAACACGCGGAGTTGGAAACCGGTGTCGCCCGACAGCAATTCCTCAGCCGCCGCGCCAGGGCTCAAGCGCAGCTTGTAGCCTTCGGGAATGCGGCTGTCCTCCACTTCCGGTGCGTCGAGGTCAGGCAGGTCCAGGCCGGTCGGGGGGGCGAGCGGGCCGAAACGGACCACGGTCGCCGGGTTGACCTTGCTCAGCACGATGACGCGCATATAGCGGTCGCCCTGGCCGGCCTCCGGCGGGCTGGACTCGACCTTGATCGCGTAGTCCTTGTAGGTGCCGGTGACCACGGTCGCCTGCTGGCCCTGCTCGACCTTGAGCCCAAGCTTTCCGGCAGCCAACGCCACGGTATCGGCGCGGACCCGGGTCGACCGGTACGCGAAAAGGGCGGCGATGCCCAGCACCACGATGAGCACCATGAGCACGGCCAGCTTGACCGGGTTGATCTTCTCGTCGGCCGGCGTCTTGAGCACGCAATTGTCGATTTCGGCCGGTCCTGCGCCCCCCGAGGCCAGCGCAATGCAGTTCTGCACGGTCGCGGCGGGCCGCGTCACGTACTCCTTGAGCTTTGCGTCGTGCATCGTCTTTCTGATTTCTGCGAAGATCGCCTGGAACTCGGCGCTCTGGCGCAGCGGTTCAGCGTCGTCGTAGAGGGCGTCGGCGTCCTTGCCTTCGGCCCGGGCCTTTTCCTTCTTCTTTTGCTGGAAGCGCGACAGCACTTCGTTCTCTTCGCGCTCGGCCCGCAGCGTGGCGAGCTTTTCGGCATCGGCCGGGCTGGCGTGTTCGATTTCGGCGCACGCTGAGGCCAGCAGGGCGGCGCACAGTGCATAGTACGCAGTCTGGCGCAATCCGAGGGGGCCGAGAAGCGATCGAGGGGTCGTCATGGGTCGTACTCCGATGGCAGCAGAGCGGCATGCGGCAAGGGAATCGCGCTGCGAAAACCAGTTGCCTGTGGCCCGGTCGCCCGGGTCGCGGTGGGGTTCAGGGCCCGGCAAGTGCAGCCGGGCGTCGTTGGCTGCGGGCGGGCCGCGCGACTGGCGCCGTATCCGACGATATCGATCGTCGACGGCACCAAGCGCAGGCAACCCTGGCGTTTCGAGTGCGCGCTTGCAATCGCCGACTGCACCCAGCTCGACCGGCGTGGGCAAAGCGATGAGCGCGTACCGGGCCGACTCCCCCGCGGTGGAATCCACCGCGGCGACCTTAGCACGGACACCGGATCGGCGCAATTGCGCGGTTGGTATGGCTAGAACTGGTTGAAATTTGGCAGGTTCACAGGGCCGGCGCCGGATTCGTTGCGGCCAATTGCTCGTAAAGCGCGCGCTGCTCTGCGCTCAACTTCTTGGGCACGACCACGCGGACGTGCGCGAACTGGTCGCCGCGCGCGCTGGTGTTGACAACCGGAACGCCGCGGCCGCGGATGCGCAGTTGCTCGCCCGGCTGGATGCCTGCAGGCAGCTTGACGCGCTCGGTCGACCCGTCGATGAGCGGAACCCCGACCAGACCGCCGAGCACCGCGGACACCACATCGACCTCGATGTCGCAGTGCAGGTCGTTGTCGATGCGACGGAACCGCGGATGCGCCTGCACGTGGACCACCACGTAGAGGTCACCGGCTGGCTGGCCCGTGCCGCCGCGCTCGCCCTCGCCCGTCACGCGCAGCCGATTTCCGGTGTCCACGCCGGGGGGAACCTTGACAGTGACTTTGCGCGCGGTGCGCTGCTGGCCTGCGCCGTCGCAGGTGGCGCAGCGGTTTGCAGGCTTGAGCGTCTTGCCCTGGCCAGCGCACGCAGGACAGGTGACCGAGAACATGAACGGACCTTGCCGCGTCGACACCTGGCCGCGACCGCGGCACTGGCCGCAGGTGTCTGGCTCGCTGCCGGGTTTGGCGCCCGACCCGTGGCAGCTTGCGCACGGTTCGAGCCGCGGCAACTCCAACTCGCGGCGCGCGCCGGCCACCGCTTCCTCCAGCGTGATTTCGATGTCGCACCGCAGGTCCGCGCCGCGGCCGCCCCCTTGCCGCTGCCGGCTGCGTCCGCCACCGCCGAAGATGTCACCGAAGATGTCGCCGAAATGGCTGAAAAGGTCGTCCATGTTGGCGTAGTTCGCGCCGCCACCCCCACCCAGACCGGCGTGGCCGAAGCGATCGTAGCGCTGGCGCTTCTCGGAGTCGGCCAGGACATCGTACGCCTCCGCAGCCTCCTTGAAGCGCTCTTCAGCCGCCGTGTCGCCCGGGTTGCGGTCCGGGTGATTCTGCAGCGCCTGCTGGCGAAACGCCCGCTTGATGTCGGCGTCGTTGGCGTCGCGCGGCACGCCGAGCACCTCGTAGAAGTCGCGTTTCGCCATGGAGGACCTTGTCAACGCCGCCGCGGAGCGGCAGGACGGCCGCCGAAAAATGCAGGGAGGCCGCGTCGGGCGGCGGCGAAAACAAGGCGCCGATCGGCGCGGTGTCAAGGTACGATGGCTTGACGACGGGGTCCGCTCGGCTGGCCATCGTCGGTCGGAACTGGGCTGCAGATGCACCCGGCCGGGTCAGGGCGCAAACCCGCCCTTGCCCCACGCCTTGACCAGCGCCTTGTCCTGCTCGGACAACTTGGGCGGGAGCAGCGGCATCGCGTCCAGGCCGAGCTGCACCAGGATCTTGGCGTACCATTGCTGCCAGAGTTGGGCCGTATGCAGCTTGACCGTCACCGCGGTCGGGCCGTGACAGTTGGCGCAGCGCGCCTTGTAGATGGGCTCTATGGTCGCGGCCCAACTCGGCGGCGGCGGCGGCTTGACCTCGCCCGGAACCATGCGCGCAACGCCTGCGGCGCCCGTGGCGACCAACGCCCCCGTGGCGGTCAGGTCGCGCAGTTGCCAGCCCGCCGTTGCGGTCACCGGGAAGAACGCGCCATCTTGGTGCAGCCAGAAGCCCTGGGGGGTCTGCAAGGCGGCGACCGGCAGGTCGGGACGGGCGACCAACGCCGTCACGGCCTCGGGCAGGGCCAGCCACTGCCAGGTTCCATCGGCGGCACGGCGGTGCACCGTCCCGTCGGCGGCGCGCAGCCACACGGTCCCCGCGCCGTCACAGCGCAGGTCGAGCCCCCCGGCGATCGCCTCGTCGACCCACAGATTGCCGGTGTTGCCGTTCAGCACCAGCGCCTGGACGGCGCCCTGCAGGTAGAGCCACAGTGCGGGCGTCGGCTTGCCGCCGGATTTGGGCGCGCCGCTGGCGGAGTCGATCGCCACGTCGGGCCCGGCCCGCCAGACGGCCGCCGCGAGCTGTGCAGCCTGCTGTCCCTGCACCTGCAGCGGCTGGGCCACCGCGCCGTCGTGGCGCCACACCCCTGTCTTTGCGACCACCCACAACCACGGCTTGCCCGCCGCGGTGTGCGCGAATACGTCCAAGGGCGGGGAGCCGACAATGGCCTGCAGCGGCGAGACCAGCAGCTTGCCCTTGACGGCCCCGTAGAGGCCGGTGTCGCTGGCCACCAGCAACTGGCCAGGCGAAAACACTGCCGCAGCGTGGATCTTGCCTGGCGCGCCACCCAACTGGACCGGCGGCACCTCCGGGTCGACGGCGAGCACGGTCTGCGTGCCAGCCTGGGCGAGCACCTGCGCGCCCTCCGCGGCGACCGCAAAGCCGACCGCGCCCGTGTACAACACCTGCACGGTGACCGAGACCGGCGGACCGATCACCGCCGGTTCGGGCTTGGGCGGGCCGATCGGCACATCGTCGGGGGCGGCGTCGGGCCCGAGCTCCTCCACCCCATCGGCCGGTTCGACGACCTCTGTCATGGCATCGGTTGCGGCATCGGGCGCCGCGTCGGCGGCGAGCACGTCGGCTGCCACACCGACCTCGGTCGCGGCCTCGACAGGGGCGTCGTCGGACGCGTCCGCGGGCGATCCGGCATCGGTCTGGGTCGCTTCCGCCGTGGACCCATCCGCTTGGCGCAACGCGTCGGTGAGGGGCGCGACATCGGCGAGCGCTGTTTCTGCGGCCGGGCTGGCGTCCACTGCTGCACCCGGTTCGGGCCCGTCCCCGCAACCGTGCGCAAGCACACAAGCGAAAAGGCTTGCAACCGCGCGGGCGGCCATGCCAGCATCCGCCCGGCAGGTCGAGCGCGCGGCGGCGCGTGGCGGCTGCGCACGGCATCCAGGCGGTGGGGCGGGCCTGCGCGGTACGGACGGACGCAAGATCGGCCAGTGCAAGGCTTTGGCAGGGGGGTACGACATGCAGGGCACCCAACGGCGGCGGTCAGCCGCCTGTCGCACGCACGCGGTTGCGTGGCCGGTTGTGTGGGCGTGGCTCGGCGCCGCGCACGCTGCATGTGGCAACGACCCCGCCCCAGCGCAAGATGCCGCGCCTGCGACGGATGTGCAAGCGGCCGCCGACCCTGGCGCCGCGGGCGGCGACGCACAGGACACCGCAGCCCTTGACGCACCGACGGTCGAGGCCGGACCGTCCGATGCGCAGGCGGATCTGCCCGCCGACGTGCCCGCGGATGCGGAGCCCAAGGAGGTCGCGCCGGACGCCTTGGCCGATACCGCGCCGGATTCGACCAGCGAAACCACCGCGGACAGCGACGGCAGCGCGCCCGACACCGGCACACTGGACACCGACGCAGGGTTGGATGGCGGCAGCGATACCGCGGCCGTCGACGCCAAGGCCGAGGCATTCGCCGACGGCGGCCCGGAAGTGGGCGGTGACGTCAAATCCGACGCCGCCAAGGACAGCAGTTTCGGCCTGGACGTGGGCCCGGAGACCGTGCAGGTACAGCCATGCAATCCGCCGCTCAAGGTGGCGCCGCAAAAGAAGATGGTGCTGCCGTTCGACATCGTGGCGCTGCAGGCCTCGGGGGGCACAGGCAAGTACCAGTTCGCGCTCACCACCAACGCCTCGGACGGATTAGTCAACCAGTACACCGGGCTCTACCTCGCGGGCGACGTGTCGTTGGTGACCGACGTCGTGACGCTGACCGACCTCGGCTGCGCGGGCAGCGCGACCGCCGAGATGTTGGTCCTGCAGCCCATGGTTGTGCCCACCGCGAGCGCCGCGGTGCCGCCTGGCGGCAAGCTGACCGTACAGCCGACCAAGGGGTCCGGCCAATACGCCTTCACCATCAACCCCAACCAAAGTGGGGCCACCGTCAGCGGTTCAGCCACAGGCGTGTACGTTGCGGGCAACAAGCCCGGACAGGATGCGCTGCACGTCACCGACACCGGCACGGGGCAGGTCGAAACGATCGCGGTGACGGTCGCCGTGGGCGCCGCGCTGGTGCCGCAACCCGAGCGCTGGGCCATTCCCCTCGGTAGCCAGGCCAAGCTGTCGTGGATCGGTGGTTCGGGCGTGGTCCAGTGCTTTTCGAGTGGTCCGGCGGCCGTGGTCGCGGGCAGCACGGTCACCGCGGCGCAGGTGGGCGCCGCAACCGTGACGATCACCGACGCGATGACGGCGCAGTCGGCCCAGGTCGAGATCGAGGTTGTGGCGCCGCTCATGCCAGACTTGCCGCGCACGGGCGACTACTTCGAAATGGCGCAGGCCTTGGCGGTCCCTTCGGGCAAAGACGGCTACACCGACCTGGTGATCGGCTGGCCCGAAGGCGACGTGACCCGCTTCAACGACGGGGCAGTGTTTGTCTACAGCGCCGGCCCCAAGGGCGTTGCCAGCGAGGCGGCGCAGGTGCTGCACGGCGTGGGCCAAGAAGAGCGGTTCGGCCTCGCCGTCGCGGCGGGCGACCTGGACAAGGACGGGAGCGTGGATCTGGTCGTCGGCGCCCCACTGGCCGATGCGGGCGCAAGTGATGCGGGCCAGGTCTTGGTGTTCGGGCGCGACAAAAAGACCGGGCTTTTTGACGAGAAGCCCAAGCGGGCGCTCATCGGGCCATTCGGCGCCGACCAATTCGGCACTTCGCTGGCGGTGTGCGACTTCAACGCCGACGGGTGGCCGGACCTGGCAGTCGGGGCGCTGTTGGGCGAAGACCGCGATCTGGTGCCACTGGCCAGCGACCAAGGGGCCGTGCACATCTTTCTGGGCCACGAGGGCGGCTTCGTCGACAAGGCCGAGCAGAAGCTCTTTGGGGCGCTGCCGACCGACGGCGCCTGGAAGGACAGCGCCGGGTTGCGCTTGGGCCAATCGCTGGCCGCAGGCGATTTCAACGGGGACGGTGCGTGCGACCTCGCCGTGACCGCCCTGAACTACGCGCAGCCTGGCGGCGCCGCGGGCGATGGCGCCGTATTCCTCTACAAGGGCGTCAAGGCCAGCGCCCAGACCCAGGGCGGAGTCACCGACCAACCGGTGCGCGCCTGGGCGCCCAAGAACCCGGCCGACGCCACCAGTGCGCTCGGCCGCTGGTTGGCGATGGGCGACCTGAACGGCGACGGCAAGGCCGATCTCGCGGTGACCCAGCGCGCGCACGACAACGTGCTCCTCAAGCCCGTGCCGACCAATGTAGGTGCAGTGCGGGTGTTCCAAGGCGAAGCGCTGCCCAACCAGCCAACCCAGGCCGTCGGCGACTGCCTGGACAGCGACTGGGCACTGGTCGGTCCCAAGGCCAACGATGCCTTTGGCAGCGGCGTGTCGATCGGCGACGCGACCGGCGACGGCCTGCCGGACCTCTTGGTGGGTCACGCGCTTTTCGAGTTGCCCGCCGCCGACGGCAAGCCGGCGAGCGCCAGCGATGCGGGCGTGCTGGCGCTCCATGCCGGCAAGAAGGGCGCGATGCCCGACAAGGCGCCGACAGCGCAGTGGGCCGGCGCGGCGGGGGGCGACCGCTTCGGCCTTTTCTCGACGGTCCTGCCCAAGCCCGACGGCAGTGGCAAAGCGGCCGTGGTTGCCGTCGCCCCGAGCGCCAACGACCAGGGCGCCGCGGTCGGCCAGACCTACGTGTTCGCTGGCGCGGGCGAACAGGCGCAGAAGTTGGCCATGCCCGGCGCAGCTAGCGGCCATCGCTACGGTGCCGCAGTGGCGTTCGTCGGCGACGTGGACGGCGACGGCCAAGGTGATCTGGTGGCTGGGGCGCCCAACCTGGACGATCCCAAGGGGTTCGAGGCTTCGACGGGCAGCGTGTGGCTTTTCAAGGGCGGCCCGAGCGGCGTCGCGACCAGCGCCAGCTTCGACTGGCTGGACTTCACCGGCCACAACTCCGGTGACTTCGCTGGATTCGCTCTTGCGCCCGCAGGCAACTTCGACGGCGACGGCAAGCCCGATTTCGCCGTCATTGCCCGTTCGGAAGACGCGCCGGCGACGTACAGCAGCGCCTACGTGACGCTGCCGCAGGCGACGACGTGCTTGGTCGACCCGGCAAAGCCAAAGACCTTCAAGGCATTCTCTGACGTGGGCGCCGTGTACGTGTTCAGCTCCACGGCAGGCGGGGCCAAGAATCCGCGCTGGGTCATCTACGGCCCTCAGGCCAGCCAGGCGCTGGACGTGGTCGCGGGCGGCTTCGACTACGACGGCGACGGCCTGGACGACCTTGTGGCCGGTTCGGTGGCCTTGGATCAACCGCAACGCCAGAACAGCGGCGGCGTCATGGTGGTGCGCGGTCGCAAGCAGTCGGCGACGGCTGGCACCCATGTGCAGTGCCCGGACCTGGTGCTGTTCGGCCCGAACGGCGGCGATGCGATGGGCCGAAGTGTCGTGGGCCTGGGCGATCTCGACGGCGACGGCTGCGACGAGGTGGCCATTGGCATCTCGGGGGCCGACCAGCCGGGCAAGTCGGACCAGGGCGCGGTCGCCGTCCTGTATGGCCACGGCCCCAACTGCAAGCACGGCGAGCCCAAGGCGACGGTCCTGTACAGCAACGAGGCCAATGCCCAGGCCGGGTTTTCGGTGGCCGCTGGCGACCTGGACGGCGACAAGCTGCCCGATCTCGCGGTGGGCGCAGTCGGTCACGCCAAGAGCGGCAACACGGTCGGGGCGGCTTGGGTGGTGCTCGGCAGCTACCTGGCCAAGCAGACGCCGCAGCCGTGGGACGATGGGGTGGTGCCAGCGCAGAAGCCTGCACTCATTGATCCCAATGGCGTGGACCTTGCGGTCGAGGGCGTCGTCGCTGGCGAGCGGATGGGCAGCGCCATCGCCGTGGTGCCGCGGCCAGCAGGCAAGGGTTTCGCAGGCATCGCGGTGGGCAGCCCTCTGGGCAACGTCGGCGGTTCAGCCTTCGCCGGCGGGGTGCGCATCTACCGGTTCGTTGCGGGCAAGGGCGTGCAGCCGGCCCCAGCCATGGCCATGGCCGGGGAAAGTGTTCCGGCGCTGGGGCGTATCGGCGATTTCCTTCACGCGGGCGTGCTGGGCGGCAAGCCGTGGCTGGCGGTGGGCGGCCCGCTCGGCACCCCGGCGACGGGCATCAAGGGCGCGCCCGCCGTCGACATTGGGACGGTGTACGCCTTTGGCCTGGGCGGGCTCAAGCCGTAGGCTCGGCCTACTCGTCGTCGATCTGGACCTTGAGCGGTTCACCGGTGGCGGCCGCCAGCAAATACGCGGTCATCAGGTCTTCGAGCTTGCCGTTGAGCACCCCCGCGGTGTCGCTGGTGGCAAACCCGGTGCGGTGGTCTTTGACCATCTGGTAGGGCTGCAGCACGTAGCTGCGAATCTGACTGCCGAAGTTGATGCCCATCTTGGCGGCTTCGATTTCCTCCTTGGCCGCGCTGCGCTTGCGACGTTCGAGGTCCACCAGTCGGGCGTGCAGCATCTTCATGGCAAAGTTGCGGTTCTTGTGCTGGCTTCGCTCGGCCTGGCAGGCGACGACCACGCCAGTGGGCAGGTGGGTGATGCGGATCGCCGAATCCGTGCGGTTGACGTGCTGGCCGCCGGCGCCGCTCGACCGGTAGGTGTCGATGCGCAGATCGGCCTCGTTGATGTCAATGGCGATCGAGTCGTCCTCTTCTGGCACCACGAATACGCTGCAAAAGCTGGTGTGGCGGCGCTTGGCGGCGTCGAACGGGCTGATGCGCACCAACCGGTGCACGCCGTTCTCGGCCTTGAGCCAGCCGAACGCGTGGTCGCCGTCGATGCGCAGGACCGCATTGCGCACGCCGGCCTCTTCGCCGGGCACCTCGTCGAGCAGCTCGACGGTCATGCCGCGCGTCTCGGCCCAGCGCTGGTACATGCGCAAGAGCATCAGCGCCCAGTCGGCGCTCTCGGTGCCGCCGGCGCCGGCGTTGATCTGCAAGATAGCCGGCGACCGATCGGTGGGCGCCGACATGGTGCGCGCAAACTCGGCCTTGTCCAGGGAGCCTTCCACGTCGCGCAGTTGCGCCATCAGGTCGTCGAGCACGCTGGCGTCGGCCTCGGCCTCGGCCATGTCGCACAGGTCGAGCGCATCGCGCACGGTCGTCTGGGGTACCTCGACCGTCTGGATGGCTGCGGCGATGTCGCCGCGTTCCTTCATCAGGCGCTGGGCGCGGTCGGCGTCGGCCCAGAACTCGGGCTCGCCGGACAGGCTCTCGAGTTCGGCCAAGCGTTCCGTCTTGGCATCGGTGTCAAAGCGACCTGCGCAGCGCGTCGATCCGCAGTTGGAGCGCGGCTGCGCAGGACCGCACGTCGGCATAGGTCGCCATGGTGTTCCTGGGGGTGGTGGCGCCGGCAAGCGGCCAGCGCGGGGTGGGGATTGTACGGGCGGCGCGCGGCGTTGTCAGCGGCCGGTCAGGTCTGCTGTGCCAGCGCTGCCCACCGGCCTCCTGCATCGACGACCTGCTGCACGCGCTGCCAAAAAGGCGCCCGATGCTCGAAAACGATCTCTTGCAGTGGGGCGAGCGAGCGCGCCGCCTCGCGGTCCACGCCGGTCTGTTCGGCCAGCGCACTCAGGCCCTCGACCGCGAGTCGCAAGATGGCCTCGCACCACGGCCGCACAGCCACGTCTCCCAGCGTCGCGTCCAGACCGTCCTTGCACGCCGCCTCGCGCAGCGCCTTGCGGTCGATGCGGTGATCGCCGTCCGCGACGAGGTCCAAGGCCCGCGTCCGGGTCGCCGGATGGTAGAAGAGGCCCTTGCACAGCGCGGGCAGCGCCGGAATCGCCGAGGGCGGCACCAGATCGCACTGGCGGATCTCCAGCCACTTCTTGAGGCGGATGTCGGGAAAGAGCGTGGCCACGTGCCGCTCCCAGTCGGCCAGGGTCGGGCGGCGTCCGCGCAATCCACGATCGAAAAAGTGCCGAAAGGTAAACCGCCCGTCCAGGCCCTGGTACCCGGCGCTGCCGTCGGGGTTGTCGCGGTCCACGAAGTACATCGGCACGTCGAGCGCCCACTGTACGTAGTCGTCGATCGTGGCACCGCGATCGAACACGAACGCGCCCTGGTCGCAGCGCGCGCGGTCCACGTCCGTCCAAAGGTGGGCCCGGCAACTGCGGTAACCGCTCGGCTTGCCCTCAAGCCACGGCGAATTGGCGAAAAGCGCAATCCATACCGGAGACAACAGGTGGCCCAAGCGCATCATCTCCATGCACTCGGCTTCGCTGGAGAAGTCGATGTTGGCTTGCACAGTGCAGGTCAGGTGCATCATGCGCAGGCCATGGGCGCCGACCCGCGGCATCCAGGCGCGCATCACGTCATACCGGCCCTTGGGCATGTGCGGAGCGCCGTCCGGGACGTCGAACGGATTCAAGCCCACCCACGCCAAGCGAACGCCGAGATCGGCAGCGACGTCTGCGAACTCCGCTTGGTGCTGCTGCAATTCCGCGACCGTCTCCGCGATGGTCGGCACTGCCGCGCCCGACAGTTCGAATTGGCCGGCAGGTTCGAGCGACACCGAGGCCCCGCCGCGCGACAGGGCGATAGGCCTGCCCATCTCCAGGTAGGGCGTCCAGCCGTGGCGCTCGGCCAGGCGCTCGAGCAGGGTGCGGATCGACACGGGCCCGTCGTAGGGCAGCAGTCGGCCGTCGAGTCCGAACGCGAACCGCTCGTATTCGGTGCCGACGCGGAACTGGTCGCGCGGTTTGCAGCCAGAGGCACACCACTGCCGACACTGTGCGAGGTCGTCGATCGGGGTCTTGGGGGTGTCGCTGGCGGCGCTGGCCATGGCCGAACCTCGGGCGCAGGTCGCGCTAATCGTAGTAGAAAATCTCGGCGCGGCCGAAGGTGATGGCGCCAAAGCCCTGCACAACCACGGCGAGGACGATGAGCGCCTTGACCGGCCAACTCAGGCGCTGCACGCGCAAAGCGAACAGGCCCATCAGCAACGGCAGGAAATCCATGCTGAAGCGATAGGCGAATTGCTGCCAGCCGTCATTCTGGTAGAGCAACCCGGGCACGGCCACGGCGAGCAGCGTCAGCAGCAGGTTGCGCTGCAATCCCGTGCGGCGCAGGCGCAAATCCTCGTCCACCGGGGTGTCGTCGCGCAGCTTGGGCGAACCGAAAAGCGCCAACAACGCGGGCGTCGAAGCGAGCAGCCCAAGGCCGTGGCGGCTGACCGCGAGGTACGGTTCGACGAAAAAGACCCTGGGCATGTTGGTCAGGGCTGCTCCCAGGTTGCCATTCAAGAACACCGTGTTGAAGAGGCCATGGTCGCGCGTCGGCCCGCGCGTGCCTTCGAGCAGGTACAGGTGCCCGAACTCCAAAGGGTTGTCCCATCGCACCCAGTTGAACCAGGCGAGACCCGCCCCGACCAACGCCATCGGCAAGCAGAACCACGCGATCTGCGTCGCAGCGGTGGCAATTGCCTGGCGCCCGCCCCGCCAGACCGGCCGGCCCTGCGGGAACATCGCCTCCAATGGCAAGAAAATACTGGCGAACAGCAGCGGTGTTCTGGTCGCCACGCCCAACCCGAGCGCCAGCCCCGCCCAGAACGGCCGCCGCGCCCCCTGGGCGCACAGCACCGCCGCCAGGTGCAGCGTCAAGCCCATCACCAGCGCGGTGAACCACACTTGGCCGCGGATCGAGCAGTACCAGGTGACGGTGCCGAACGCGAAAAGCGCCGCCAGCCACCACCTGTCTCCGGCCGAGGTCGCGATCAGCCGCTCACGGTGCAACCGCTCCATCCACAGGGCAAAAAGCACCGCGGAGGCGATAGCAAAGAACAGGGTGACCCACACGTCGTTGACGTCGTAGCCCCAGAGGGCAACGAGCGGCATGAGCACAATGGCCGGAAACGGCGGAAAGCTGACCTGGTGGACGACTTCGTCGCAGCGCGCGCCGGGCCGGTCTTTCACGCAGCCGGTCTTGAGTTCCTTGTCGACGTCGATGATCATCCACCGGCCGTCCAACGCCCGGAACTGCCGCGATTTCTCGCCCTGCTGGTCCTTCCAGGGGAACACGCCGCGCACCACTTCGCCGCCCTTGAGCGTGAGCACGCGGTAGCTCGCCCAGTCGTTCCAGCCCAGGTTCTTGCCGTCGCGGCCGAGCAGGTGGCGGTCGACGGCGGCCTGGAAGCCGGGCGGGTCCTCGGGGCGCGGCGGCTGGCTGGCGTAGCGGCGCGGGGTGTCGGTGTCCATGCGCCCGTGCAAGAGATTCCAGGCCAGGTCGACGAAGTGGAAGTGCGGCGACGGCTGCCGCAGCATTGCTGCCGACGTGAGGGCGTACACCGCGAATACTGTCGCGCCGACCACCGACAAGCGAACAACCAAGGATGTCTTGCGGTTGGGCATGTCGGTCGGCGGCATCGGGCGGCGCGGGGCGCGGCGGGCAGGGGCGGGACAGTAGCGGCACAGGGCACGGGGGTCAACCGCAGCTGGGGTTTGAGCCAACCCGGCGATTGCGCTACGCTGTTCGGTCGAGTCGCCGCCCCGAGGTCACCATGCCGTCCGACCACAAGCCCAGCCGCCCCGCACTGTTTCGCTGCCTTGCCGCTTTGGTCGTCGCGGTCGGCTGCAGCAACGCGCCCCAGGCCACGCCGATCGTCACAAGAGCCGACGCCGGCAACGCGTTCGGCGCGGACACTGCGGCCGGCGACGTGGGGGGCAGCGACGGAGGCGGTCTCAAGGATCTGCCCAAGGTCGCCACCGCGGATAGCGGAGCGGGCGACACCGCGCCATCCGTAGACACCTGTTCGTGCAAGGGCATCGAGTGCGGCAGCCCCCCCGGCTGCCCGCAGATGCAGTGCGACCCGTGCCCCAAGGGCGCACTGTGCAAGGCCAATGTTTGCGAGGCTGATCCCAACTGCGCGTGCGGATCGCAGGACTGTGGAAAATTGCCAGGTTGCGGCAAGGACTGCGGCGGGTGCGAACCGCCCATGCAGTGCAACACCAACACCGCCACCTGCGAAATGGACTGCTCCTGCGCCATCGTGGAATGCGGAAAACTGCCGGGCTGCCCGACATCGTGCGGCGACTGCGAAAAGGGCAAGGTCTGCCAGGACTTCATCTGCAAGCTGGACCCCAAGTGCGAATGCAAGCCGGGCATGTGCGACATCATCCCCGGTTGCTCCGCCAACTGCGGCAATTGCGCGGCCGGCGAAAAATGCGTCGCCAACAAGTGCACCGCCGGCGGCGAGCAATGCCTGTGCAACAATGTGCAGTGCGGGTTCGCCAAGCCGGCGTGCGCCAAGTCGTGCGGCATCTGCCAGTTGAACCAGATCTGCTCGGCCAACGCCTGTAAGACCGTGGCCACGGGCCAAAAGAAGAAGTTTGGCGAGCCGTGCGGACCGTCCGAGGAGTGCCCGGTGCCGCCCCCGGGTTCCAGCCAGTTCGCCCAAAAGCAGTTCCTCGAATGCCAGCACAACCAATGCGCCGACGGCCTGTGCATCAGCGGGGTGTGCACCAAGAAATGCAAGATTGCGCTCGATGCCGTCAACAACGCCACCGGCGCAGCCGAACCCGACGGCATCGAGGACCCCGGCCAGCCGAGCACCTGCGGCGGCGCGGTCAATGGTCCGGTGGGCGCCAATTTCAAGTGCGTCGAGCAGAACTCGCCTGGGCAGGTGGTCGCCGGCTTCACCGACCCTGCGTGCCTGCCGGGCTCGGCGCTGACGCCCTGCGCCACCGACGCCATCTGCCCGCCCGGCGAGGTGTGCCGCGTGTACCCGATGCAGAACAGCTACCAGTCGCGGTGCGGCCCCAAGGTCGCCAACCCGATCGGCTCGGCGGGCGTCAAGGGCAGCGAGGCCTGCAACCCCAACCCGACCGCCGGCCAGGTCGCGATGTGCGAGACCGGGTGGTGCAAAACCAACGGTTGCGTATCGCTGTGCGTCGCGGACACCGACTGCAAGACCGCTGCGGGCGCATGCAAGGCCGGACAGTGCCACGCCAATGGCGCCGTGTGCAGCAAGGACGCCGACTGCCCGACGTGGACCTGCAAAGCCGGGGTGCAGTTCGTGGACACGAGCCTGGCCAAGTTCTCGGCCTGCCAGCCGTAGCCCTCGACCCGGCTGGCGCGCTGGTCAAACTGGTGGATGGGAGGCATGTGACGGCGAAATCCCCAACCCGACAACTGCCGCAGCGGCGCTACACCTACGCCGACTACCGCAATTTTCCCGCCGGCCAGCGGTGGGAACTCATCGACGGCGAGGCGATCTGCATGTCGCCCGCGCCGACGCCGCTGCACCAGCGCATCGTATTGACGATCGCGTCGCAGTTGCAGGGCCAATTGCGCGGCAAGCACTGCGAGGCCTTTGTCGCCCCGCTCGACGTTGTCCTGCCCGATCACGAACCCGCCGCCAACGAAGAGGCCGACGACGACGCGACCACGGTGGTGCAACCCGACGTGATGGTGTTCTGCGACCCTGCGCAGGTCGGTCCCAAGCACGCGCGCGGCGCGCCGACGCTGGTCGTCGAGGTGCTCAGCCGCGGCACCGCCGGCTACGACCAGATCAAGAAGCGCCGCAAGTACGAACAGGCCGGCGTGCAGGAGCTGTGGCTGGTGGACCCGGAGGAAGGCGTGCTCTACATCAACCGCCGCGATGCAACCGGTGTGTTTGTCGGCGAGGCGCCCGCAGAGATGGTCGGCCAAACGGCGATCGCGTGCCTGGAAGGTGTCGCCGTCGACTGGGAACCGCTCAAGCCATGGTTGCCGGTCATCGAACCGTAGTCGCTCCAGGGCACCCAAACCGCAGCGGCGCCAAAAAAACGGCTTGACGCGCCGGCCGTTACGCTCTACCCTCGCGGCCACGGGGCACGGGCAGGTCTAACTGCGCGCACAGGCGCGTCCAGGCGGCTGCCATGTCCTCGTCCCAATCTTCCGCAATGTGGTTCCGTCCGATTTTCGCTGCGCTGCTGACGTGCACGCTGGCCGTGGCCGGGTGCGAGAGCGCGACCCCCACCGGCGAAAGCGAAGACGACCTCACGTCGAATACCGCGCTTGCGCGCACGCTCACCTTCCAGGGCGCCGTGTACGTGGCGCCGTCGTCCACGGACTCGACGATTCTCTACGCCATGCGGGCCCAGACGCAGTCTGGCTTTGGTGCGCTGCGCGAGGCCAACGTCGGCGTCAACTCGCGAGAACTCAAGGACATCAACATCGCCAGCTGGAAGAAGTCGAACGTGCTCGTGTTCGACACCGCCAATCCCACCGACAAGGGCACGGCGATGTTGCGGGTCGAGTACAAGTTCACCGACACCGCCGTGGTGCCCAAGGCGATGTCCACCAAGAGTTCACTGCCTCTGGCGCTGCTCGGTGCCAACTATCAAGCCCAGAAGCAGCGCGTGTTCGATGAATGCACAAGCGGCGACCACCATGCCCAGGAGTTCATGAACGGATCGCTCTGGTATGTGTTCAACCCGGCGCTCGGCAAGTGCAAGACCGCGATGACCAAGGAGCAGCAGGCCATCGACGCCGACCGCAAGAACGTGCCGGCCTCGACGACCCAGGGCACGACCCATATCCCCAAGAGCGAGACAACGCGCCTCTACATTCCCGTCACCTTCAAGCTGAGCGGCAACAAGACCAACAAAGGCACCAGTTGGCCCGAATACGACCGGCTGTGGACCGGCGGTGTCCAAAAGAACAAGCTCGTCATCGGCATGGTCAACGGCATGATGGCCGACTGGGCCGCCGGCGAAAAACACGACCCCATCGACGACGACGGCTACCGGATGTGGATGGAAGGCTTGCGCGCCGTTTTCAAGGCCCGGCCCGGCTTCAAGCTGACGGCCAATGGCACTGGCGCCGACCTGACCAACTTCACCGTTGGCAGCACCAAGGTCACCGGTGTCACCTGGGATCAACTGATGGCGTGGGAACTGGACTACAACGCCAAATGGCCCGCCGGCATCACCACCTGGGACCAGAAGAAAGCGCTGCGCGTGGCGGTGGGCGACAAGATCATCAAGAACTGGCTGACCTTCCAGGTGCCGGTCAAGGTCAAGATCGGCACGGCCGCTCAACAGAGCGTCACCATCGAACTGAACACCTACTTCGGCGCCGAAGGCGATCCCGGTCCGCACAAGAAGGCCATCAAGAACAGCGACGTGTTCGTGTACAACGGCCACAGCTACATCGGCTACGGCCCGCTCGACCCGCGCAACTTCTCCAGCGCCGATTTCCCGTCGAGCTACCAGATCTTGTTCATCAACAGCTGCGTGTCGTACAACTACTACGAAAAGGACTACTGGGCGCTCAAGGCCGGCGGCACGGCCAACCTGGAACTCATCACCAACGGCCTGGAATCGTGGGTCGCCGGTTCCGGTTCGTCGATGGGACGCTTTGTCGGCGCACTCATCGGCGGCAGCCAGCCGAGCTACACGGAACTGCTCAAGGCCGCGGAGTTTTCGGCCGAGGACTACGGCTACGACTGGGGCATGGACGCGCTGCGCGTGGTGGATGGCGAACTGGACAACAAGTACAAGCCGACGACCAAGCCGATTGTGGTCCAGTAGCTTGACCATCCGCGGGTGGGTGCCGATGCCGCCCGCGTGGCCCGACCTGGGAAACCCGAGTCCTACAACCCCAGCGCCCGCTTGAGCGTATCCAGGCTCAAATCCGGCGGTTGGTATTCCGGGTTCATGCTGGCCGAGAATCCGCTGCCGTCTGCTTTGACACGGCCCTTGGCGCCGATGGCCATCTCGGCCAGGCGGATCGGGTCGGGCGATTTGTCGTAACGCCACACCGTCTTCATGATGCTGAACAGCCCAAGGTCCAGGCCCACGCGCACCTTGGCAAAGAAGGTCAGGATCAGGTTGAGCGACGCCGACAAGCGCGCATCGACCGGCATGTCGAACGCCAAGCCGTTGCGGCTGACGGTGATCGTCGGGTCCGCCGAGACCGCGGCCTCCAGGTGCAGGTTGAGCGCGGCGCGCAGACCGGCCTCGACGGCGACCACGGCCGCTGACACCGCGACGGAACCCTCGATGTAGGCGTTCAGGTCCGCGTAGGCCGACGACGCCAGGTGCGCCGACACTGACATCGACGCAAACGACGGCTCCATCAGGTCGCACTCGCCGCCGAGCACGATGTTGGAAATCGTCAACGGCTTGATACCGCATTCGATGCCGATACCCGCGCCGACCTTGACCTTGACCGTCGGCGGCGTGTAGACCACGAAACTCAGGTCCAGCAGCGAAATGTCCTTCTTGTAGGGCGCCGGCTTGAAAAGCTCGAACGGCCCGGGGATGGTGACCGCGCCCTTGAGCTTGACGTGACCCTCCTCGTCCAAGGCCACGCCGACCATGCCGTTGATCTTGTCGCTGATCTTGACGTTGACTTCGCCCGAACCCGTGAACTTCTGGTCGCGGCTCAGGTTGACGGTGAGCTTGCCCTTGATGCGCTCGTGCGGCTGGAACTCGACCCAGCCCGAGCCGTAGTACTTGGGCGTGTCGCCCACGCTTTCGTAGTTGATGTCGAAGCCGCCGCGGCCGTACTTGCCGGCGTCGATGGTGGCTTTGCCGCTGGCGCCGGTCAGCTTGTTGTCGGTCACGGTCGCCGACAGTGCCGCGTCCTGGATCTTGAGCGGTCCGACCGTCCACGGCCGAATCTGCTGCAACTTGCCTTGACCGCTGACCTTTTGGGTCTCGACGTCGATCTGGCCTTGCAGCGAGCCCTTGACGTCGTCCTTGATTTGCAGCTCGATGCTGCCGGCCATCTTGGTCAGCTTCTGGCCATCGACCGTCGCCGACACCGAACCGCCGGTAATCTTGACGATGCCGCCGATGGTCTTGGGCTCCGTCAAGGTCAGCGTCGCCGAACCCTTGATGTAGTCCATGGTGCTGCCGGCGTCGATGGTGACGTTGCCCTTGCCCCAGCCGAACACCTTGATGTCGACGAAGCCGCCGAAGTCCTTGAGGTTGTTCTTTTGGAAGTTGGCGATGAGCTGACCACCGGACAACTCCGCGAACCTGCCGATGGGCTTGGGCGTGGTGAGCTTGAGGCCCGCCTGCCCGTCGAACTCGGTCAGCGTGCTGGTCTTGTCGATGCGCAGCCAGCCGGTGCCGAAGTCCTTGACCTCGCCCACTGCTTCGCCGTAAATGCTCTTGATCTTGTTCTTTTCAACCGTTGCGCCGATCATGGCGCGGGTGATGGTCACGTAGGAGCCCAACGGCTTGGGCTGGCTGAGCTCGATCTGGCCCGAACCCGAGATCTCCTTGGTGGTCGACCCGTCGTTGACGGTCAGCGTGCCCTTGCCCCAGTCCTTGACGCCCACGCTGATGGTGCCGCCAAAGTCCTTGAGGTCACTCTTTTCGAAGTTGGCGCGGATGTACGACCCTTGCAGGATCGACACCGGCCCACCGATCTTGTGGTCGACGAGCACGTTCAAGCTGCCCGAACCGGAAATCGACGAGAGATCCTGGGCTTTGAAGTTCAAGTTGCCCTTGAGCCAGTCCTCGAAGCCCACCTCGACGTTGCCGCGGTACTCGGTGATCTTGCTGGCTGAGAAGTCGACGCCGAGCGAGCTACCGGTCTTGATCGACACCTTGCCGTACTGCTTGTCCGTCTTGACGGACAGTTCGGCGGTGCCGGTCAGCGACTTCAGCGTGCTGCCGGCGTTGGCGGTGAGGGTGCCTTGCAGCCAACTGTCGTACAGCAGCGCCAACTGCCCCGACACGCTCTTGATGGCCGATCCATCGAAGTCGATGGTGGCGGAGCCGCCCTTGACCAGTTGGACGCCGCCGCCGATGTCGTACTCCTTGAGCAGGGAGACCGTCGCCGAGCCGCTGATTTTCTTGAGCGTGCTGCCTGCGTTGACCGTGATCGACCCGCCGACAAACTCCTTCCATGAGAAGCCGAGCGTGCCCGACACGTTGGTCACTTCGCTGTTGACCATGGAGGCCTGAAAGCCACTGCCGTCTTTGAGCTTGACCTGACCGCCGATGTCCTTGTCGCCGCCGTAGATGCGCAAGTGGGCGTTTCCGCTCACGCTCTTCAGGTCCGATTCACCGGAGACCGTCACCGCGCCATCGAGCCAATTGTCATATTTGACGTTGACTTCACCTGAGAACGTGGACAGCTTGGATTCCGCTACCTTGACCCGGGCGTGACCGCCGGGCCCGGGCTGCAGCTCAACCTTGGTAGCGCCGATCATCTTCGGCGCGATGATGCTGGCCGAACCCTGGCCGCCGATGCTCTCGAACTTGGCGCCCTGGTTGACCGTCAAGGTGCCGTTGACCCAGTCCTGGTATTGCCAGTTGACCACGCCACCAAAGCCGCCGAGTTTGCTCGCTGCCATGTCAACCGAGACCTGACCGCCCGGCTGCAACTTGAAATCGCCCCAGGCCTTTTCGGCCTTGAGCTGCGCAGTGATGGACCCAGTGATGCTGTCAGGGGTGCTGCCCGTGTTGACGTTGATGGACCCGGCCAACCACTTGTTGTAGTCGACCATCACCACGCCGCCGAAGCTGTCGAGGCCCGCCGTCGAGAACTTGGCCTGGACGTTGCCGCCCTGCTTGAGGGTGACACCGGTGCTGCCGACTGTCTTGTCGGCCATCAGCTCTACCTTGGCCGTGCCGGCGATGTTCTTGAAGGTGGTGCCGGGGTCGACAGTCAGAGACCCTTTGAGCCAATTGTCGTACTGCACGGCGATCATGCCGCTGATCTGCTGGTTCTCCAGGCTTTGGGTGCTATCGAGGTTCAGCTCGACGTTGCCGCCCTTGAGCAAGGTGAACTTGCCGCCGAGCGGCTTTTCGGCCAAAAGCGAGGCCCCGGCCTTACCCTTGAACGGCCCGGTGACGTTGGTGCCGTCGAGCAGCTCGACGTACCCGCCGATCCAGTTGCTGTGTTTCCAGTCCACCCGCCCGGTCAAGGACTTCGGCGAGTTGGCTTCGACCTTGACCGACAGGTTGCCGCCGGCCAGCAGCTGTGTCTGCTGCACTGGCGCGGTGTCTTGCAGCAAGCGCGCGGTGCCCTCGCCCGAGATCGAGTTGACGGGCGAGCGCGGAATGGTGATGCGCCCGTCGAGCTTAGCCTTGGGGTTGTCGTAGCGCCAGGTGACCTCGCCCTCGATGCTCTCGAACGCCGAGTTCTTGAACTCAGTGCGCAGGTTGCCACCCTGGGTCAAGAAGAACTGGCCGTTGGTCGGCGAGAAGTCCTTCATGACCTGGGCCGTGGCGGAGCCGTTGATGCTGGTCGGGGTGCTCTCCGTCAGCTCAATGGCGCCGATGAGCTGCTCCTTGTACTGGAAGCGCACCAGGCCATTGAACGACGAGAAGCTGCCGCCCTTGACCTTGACGCCCACGCCCGAGCCGTTGAGCAGCTTGACCGAGCCGTCGCCGAGCGGCATGTCGGCAATCAGCCGCGCCTGCGCCTCGCCGTTGACGGTCTTGAGATCGGCAGTCTTGCCCTCGATGGTCAGCGAACCCTTGGCCAGCTCCTTGTATTGGATGTTGATGGTGCCGCCAAAGCTGGTCAGCTTGTTCTGCGTCACCTCCGCTTCGATGCTGCCGCCCGGGGTGAGCTTGAGGCCGCTGCCGCCCAGCGGCTGGTCCAGCACCACGCGCGCCTGGGCGTTGCCCGACACGTTGTCGAGCTTGCTCGAGGTGACCGCGAGGTTGCCTTCCGCCCACTTCTGGTAGCGCCAGCCGAGGTTGCCCGACAGCGAATCGACCTTGTTCTCAGTGACGACGGCTGTCAGCGACGTGCCCTGCTTGATGACGAACTCGCTGCCGTTGACCGCGTAGTCCTTGGACAGGTGCGCAGTGGCCTTGCCCGAGATCTTGTCGATCTTGCTGCCGCTCTGCACGTCGACCGAGCCGTCGATCCAGCCTTTCCACTTGTAGAAGACCGTGCCGCCAAAGTTGTCGACCTTGTTGTTGACAATCCCGACCTTGGCGTGCCCACCGGCCATGAGCTTGAATTCATTGGGCAACGGCTTGTCTTCGAGCAGCGCCGCCGACGCCTCGCCGGTGATGTTGCTGAGCTTGCTGCCGTCGTTGACCTTGACCGTGCCGCCGATCCAGCTCTCGTACATCCAGTTCAGGTCGCCGCCGAACGTCTCGGGCTTGCTGGCCGCGAACGTGGCGCGCAACTGGCCGCCGCGGCGCAGGGTCAGCTTGTCGTAGACCTTCTCTTCCTTGAGCTGGACGTCGGCCTTGCCGCTGAGGTTGTCGAACGTGCTGCCGTCGTTGACCGTCAGGTTGCCGCCCAGCCACTTCTCGTACCACCAGCTCAGGTTGGCGCTGAACTGCTGTTGCAGCATCGACTTCTGGCTGTCAAAGCCGATCGTCATGGTGCCACCGCGGTCGATCGTCAGCGGGGCCTTGACCTCCTTGGCCTGGATGACGGTCGCCGTGGCCTTGCCCTTGAGCGCGGTGTGCGGATCGCTGGGTTCAAGCGACACGGTGCCGCCGAGCCAGCTTTGGTAGTTCCACTCGACGTCGCCCGAGATCTTCTTGATGCTGCCGTCGGTCATGGTGCCGCTGACCGAACCGCCGCGCTTGAGCGTCAGCTCGTTGCCCACCTGCTTGTCGGCGAGCAACCCTGCGGTGATGGTGCCGCCCGGCTTGTCGAGCTTGGTCCACTGCGGCACGCTGACCGTGCCCTTGAGCCAGCCGTCGTAGCGCCACGCCAGGTCGCCGCCCACGCCGGTGACCTTGGAGCTGGTGAACTGCGCCTGGATCGACGAGCCGCGCTGGATCTCGAGTTTGTTCGACTCGCCCACCATCTTTTGCTGGATGATGGTCGCCGAGGCCTGACCCGACAGCTCTTTGCCGGTCGAGTCCTGCACCTTCATGTTGCCTTCGAGCCACTGCTGGTAGCTCCAGTTGACGTCGCCCGAGAACGACAACATCTTGGAGTTCGCGAGCTTGAGCTCCACCGACCCGCCCATCTTGAGCATGAGATCGGCGGTGACTTCCTTGTGTTTGCGCAGGCTGGCCTTGACGCTGCCGGTGACGTTCTCCAGGTCCGAGTTCTCGACCTTGAGCTCGCCGAGCAGCCAGTCTTCGTAGCCCATCGTCAGATTGCCGCTGAACTGCTTGACGCTGGCGCCATCGAAGGTGGCCTTGAGCGCGCCGCCCTCCATGAACTTGATTTCGTCGCTGATGCGCTTGTACTTGGACAGGCTGGCCTGGATCTGGCCCGAGATCTTCTTGGCGGTCGCGCCCTCGGCGACCTTGATCTGGCCCTTGAGCCACGGGTCTTCGCCGTACTTGAAGTTGAGCGTGCCCGAGAACGACTTGACGTCGTTGTTGGCCACCACCACCTTGGCGTTGCTGCCCGGCATGATGGTGATCTCGGTGCCGTCCACCGGGTGGGCCTTGACCACTGCCGCCGAGGCCAAGCCCGACACCTTCTTGGCCGTGCTGCCCTTGTCGACGGTAATCAGGCCCTTGAGCCAGCCGTCGTCGCCGTAGAGGAACCCGATGCTGCCGCCAAAGTCCTTGACGCGGCTGCCAGCGATGTTGACCTCGAGGTTGCTGCCCTCCTTGAGCAACTTCAGATCCGGCGCCGCCTGAATGTCGTTGACCAACTGCGCGGTGGCCTGGCCGGTGATGCTGTCCCACGCCGACTCGGCGCTGACCTTGACCGAACCCTGGGCGACCGGCTCGCCTTCGCTGTACTTCCAGTTCACTTCGCCGGTGAAGGTCTTGAACGCCGAGGCGCCGACGGTGACCTTGGCCTGGCCGCCCTTTTGCAACTCGAAACCTTCAGCGACCATCTTGGGCTCGACGATGTGGGCGTCGGCCTGACCCTGGATGGTCTTGAGGTCGCTGGCCTCGACGTGGACCTTGCCTTCGAGCCAGGTCTCGTATTTCCAGTTGACGTCGCCGGTGAAGCCGCTCGGCTCCGAGTTGGTCATGGTGCCGACGATGTTGCCGCCCTTGAGCAGCTTGAAGCCGGGCGCCAGTTCCTTGTCCTTGGCCAGCCGGGCCGTCGCCGAGCCATTGAGCGCGTCGAGCTTGCTGCCGGCGGCGAGCGTGACGTCGCCTTCCAGCCAGCCGTCGGTCTGCGGGTAGGCCCACAGCACCTTGCCCGCGAACGTGGTCGGCTTGCCGGCGGCGATGTCGGCCTGCAGCGACCCGCCCTGCTTGAGCAGCACCGGCGCGTACACCTTGTCTTTGGCCAGCCGGGCGTTGGCGGTGCCGCTCGGCGAATCGAGCTTGGTGCCCTCGGGCAACGTGAAGTCGCCGACCAGCCACTCGGTCGCGTCGTACGACCACAACACGGTGCCGCTGACCGAGTCGAGCTTGTTGTTGACGACCTTGGCCGCGACGCCCGAGCCGGCCAGGATGTTGAAGCCCGTGCTGCCGACCGTGAACTTCTTGAGCAAGCTGGCGTTGCCGTCGCCGCTGACCTGGGTGAGCGTGCTGCCCGTGGCGGCGTTGAGCGTGCCGCCGACCCACTGCTCCCAGCGCCAACTGACCGAACCCTTGAGGCTCTTGAGCTCGTTCTTCTCGACGCCGGCCTGGATGGTCGAGCCGCCCTTGATGAAGAACCCGTCGCCCAACGGCTTGTCGGCCTTGAGCGTGGCGGTCGCATCGCCGGACACCTGGTCGGGGGTGCTGTTGCTCGACTGCGGCACTTCGATGGCGCCGCTGAGGTCGGCGGTGCTGACCTTGAGGTTGCCCCACAGTTGCGTCGGCGTGGCGTTCTCGATCTTGACGCCGAGCGCCGAACCGGCCGCCACGTTGAACGGACCCAGCGCCTTGCCGGTCAGCGTGGTCGCCGTCGCCTCGCCGGAGACCTTGGCCTCGTCGGGGTTGATTTGCCCGGCGATCTTGAGCGTGCCCTTGAGGTAGGTGCCGTACTGGAACGCCAGGTCGCCGCCCAGCGTCGCGTTGACGTTGTTGCGCAGGGTGCCGTCGAGTTTGCCGCCCGGCAGGATGACGATGTTGCCAAAGGTGATCTTGCTGACCACCGTGCCCTTGACCTGGGCATTGATGTTGGTCTGGGTCGAACTGGCCTCGATCGTCGCCGTGCCCCTGAGGAAATCCTTTTCATTGCGCTTGAAGGTGTAATTGACGTCGCCGAACGGCCGGGTGACCTGGTGGCCCTCGACGTGGAACTTGATGGCACCGCCCGGTTGGATGTACGGGTTCGGGTTGAACTTGAGCGGCGAGGCAAAGGCACCCGAGAAGTCGCCCTTGACGGTGCTCGCCGTCGTGTCCTGCATCTTGATGGTGCCCTTGACGTGCCAGGTGGTGCCGTCGTTGGCCTGGCCGTATTCCGCGGGGGCTTCGCCGCTCAGTTTTTCGATGCCGCTGGCCGTCAATTCGGTGATCAAGTTGCCGCCCGGGTTGAGCTTGAGCCCGAACGCGCCGGTGCCGAACTGCTTGCCGGGACCGACGATGGTGCCCTTGGCCGGGCCGCGCAGCTCGGTGCGGGTGCCCTTGGTGACGTGCACGGTGCCCTTGAACCAGTCCTCCCATTGGATCGGAACGTCGCCCGAAAAGCTCGTGAAATCGCCGTTGGTGATCTTGGCGGTGAAACCGCCGCCGGGGATGACCACCAGCTTGCCGGGGATGACGTCTTTCTTGTCGATGATGCGCGCTTCGCCTTCGCCCGACACCTGCGCGGGTTTGGCTTCGGGGGCGGTCATCTTGCCGGCCAGCCACTTCTCGTATTGCCACGCCACCGGGCCGGCGATGGTCTTGAGGTCATTTTGCTGCACCTGGCCCGTCAGGCCGGACGTCGGCGTGAGCTTGAGCAGCGTCGATGCCTTGAATTCCTTGGTAATGTTCGAGGCATGGGTGCCCGTCAACAAGGTCGGCGTGCTCTGCGCGGCGTCGAGCTTGATGGTGCCGGCGATCCACTTCTCGCCCGCGCCGAAGTCGTAGTTGACCGTGCCGCCGAGCTTGGTGATGCGGCTGCCGGTCATGTCGGTTTTGATGCTGCCGCCGGTCTTGAGCGTCAGGTTGCTCAACGTCTGCGGCGCGATGATCTTGCCGGTGACCTTGCCACTGATGTTGGTGATGCCCGCGCCCGACGAGGTCGCGCTGGCGATCTGGCCTTCGATAAAGCGCGTGCCCTTGCCGTACTTGAAAAGCAGCGTGCCCTGGATGCCGTCGACGACATTGGACGCCACGTGGACCTTGGCTTGCCCGCCGGGCTGCAACGCCACCGGCGTCCCCGTCAGAGGCACTTCCTTGGTCAGCGCGCCCGACAGGTCGCCGTCGAAGTTCTGCGCGCCCGACGACGCCGCAATCGCGAAGGTGCCCTTGATCCAGTCTTCGTAGCGCGCCGCGACCGAGCCGATGTACTTGGCCGGCGTGCCGTTGACCAGTCCGACGCCGACCTGCGACGGCAGAAACACCACCTTCTTGTCGTTGCTGATGGGCTTTTCTTTGAGCAGGTTGGCGGCCGGGTCGGTGCCGTCGGCGCGCAGGACGGTGCTCTGCTGGGCCAGCGTCAGCTTGCCGCCCAGCCAGTCGTCGATCTTCCAGTTGACCTGCGATCCCACGTCGAACGTGGTGACGTTCAAGCCGGCGTTGAGCTTGCTCTTGACCGATCCGCCCTCCATGTACTTGAAGCCCTTGCTCTGACCGCCGGGCGGGGTCTTGAGCAAGGTGCCGGTCAGGTCGCCGATCACGCCGTTGGTCATCGACGACCCGCCACCGGCAACCGCGGTGGCCGAGCCCTTGAGCCACTCCTTGTGGATGAAGTTGATGCCGCCGGAGAAGTCGGCGAAGGCTGAATCGACGAAGGTCACGTTCATCGTGCTGCCCTCGAGCACGTCGACGTTGGTCAAGGTCTTCTTGGCGTAGACGGTGCCGGCGGACTTGCCGCCCAACTGCGAGAAATCGAGCATCTGGCCGGCAACCGTGACGTCGCCCTTCAAGAAGCCGTCGTATTTGTAGTCGAGCTTGCCCTGGTAGCGCTTGGCCACCGAATTGCGCAGCTCGATGGTCAGCGCGTCGGCCGCGCCGGGCTGGATCTCGACCTTGGCGTTGCCGGGCAGGTTCTTGGCGGTGATGACCGTGGCCTTGAGCTGGCCGTCGATCTCGGCGATGGAGGTGCGCGGCTCGGCGATGTTGGCGGTGCCGGCCAAAAAGCCGCCGTACTCCCACTTGAGCGTGCCGGAGACGCCCAGGAACCGGCCCTCGGTGATCTTGCCGACCAGCTTCGAGCTCGGCTTGCCCATCAGCTTGGTCTTGCCCGCGGTGCCGATCGGCAGATCTTCGCTCAGGTCCGCCTTGCCCTTGCCCGAAATCAGGCCAAAGTCCTGGGTCGGCGCTGTGACGTTGACATCGCCTTTGAACTTCTCGTACTTCCACGAGAAGGCGCCCGAAAACTGCCTGAACACCGAGTTCTTGAATTCCAGGTTGAACTTCTTGGCGGGGTCGGCCTGCAGTTCCAGCGGCGCGGCAAGCGGCCACGGCTTGACCAGCGAAGAGGTGGCAGTGCCCGAAATCGAGGTGAAATCTTTGGTCGCGTCGAACGACATCTGGCCCTCGACCTTGTCGAGGTAGCCGATCTTCATCTGCCCTTGGGCGCGGTCGACGACGCTGTCCTTGAGCGCGAGGTCGATGGCGCCCTGCAGCACCTTGATGTCGCCCCATTGCAGCGGCGCCTTGAGGTTGGCCTTGCCCGAACCCGAAAAGCGCCGAATCTCCGACGACGCCGTCAGGCTCAGCTTGCCCTGGGCCACACCCTTGTAGTCCACGTCCACCGAGCCCGACACGGTCTTGACGGTCGGGCCGCGCACCTGCACGACGATGGAACCCTTGGAGAGCGTGACGCTGTCGAAGGTCTGCGGGCTGACGAGCTCGGCCGTGGCGGTCGCGTTGATGGTGTTGGCGTTGGTGCCCTCTTCGAGGACGGCGGTGCCCTTGAGGAACGATCCGAGCTTGAAATCGACCTTGCCGGCGGTGCTTTTCAGTTCGCTCTGCTCGACCTTGATGGTGAGCGCGCCCTTGCTGACCTGAACCTCGCCCTGCACGATGGGCGCGACCAGTTCGCCGCCCAGCTCGAAATTGGCTTTTTCGGTGTCCAGGTCGACATCGCCGTTCCAGTTGCCCTTGAAAAGGCTGTCGTAGACTGCGCTGCCCGAACCGGCCATCTTGGCCAGCTTCTGGTCGGCGACCTCGCCGGTCAGACTCGCCTTGGTGAAGACGATTTTGCCCCAGGTCGATGAGCCGCTGAACTCGTAGGCGGCTTGGCCGCTGACCTTGTTGGCGTCCGAATCCCATTTGGCCTGGACGGTGCCCTTGCCGCCCGACAACGATGGGATGTCGAGCTTGAGGGAGCCGGACAGCTCGACCTTCTCGCTCTTGGTCATCGGTCCGGTCAAGGTGCCCGTGGACACGGCCGCCTTGCCGAGCGAGATGCTGTTCTTGTTGTCGATGGTGACGGTGCCGCCGAGCGCGTTGTCGGCAATCGACGCCTTGACGTTGCCGGCCGAGAAATCGCCGACTTCGAGGCCGAGCGTGCCGCTGCCCGACACCTTGGCGTCGGCGCCGACGTCGATCTTCATGGACCCGGACTTGAGCCAGGTATCGAGTTTGGCACCGCGCAGCTTCGAGTATTCGTAGGTTCCGCTGCCGGTCACGCCAGCGCTGCCGACCGTCGCCGTAATCGTGTCGTTGATCATCGACCCGACCTTGAAGGTCGCGCCGGGGAACGAGCCCTTCATCGCCCCGCTCTGATCGATGGTCACCTGGGTGTCCGCCAAGGTGATGACGTCGCCGACGCCGATGGTGCCGTAGGCGGTGCCGCCATTGAACTTGCCGGTGGTCTGGTCGAACTTGAAGCGCGCCTGCGACTCGAACGACAGGCCCTTCACGTTCAGCGCCGGCAGGGTCACCATCTTGCTGGTGGTGCCGGGCGTGAGCTTGGGCAGCTTGACCACGGTCGACTTGCCGGCGATCGACAACGTGACGCTGGTGGGCATTTCGGGGCCACTGGTGGCTCCGGGCGCGCTGCCGGTGTTGCGGTACAGCGCCCGCGCCTCGGCCTCGTACGACTTGGCGTCGATCTCCGCGCCTTCGAGCACCTTGGCGGCGGCGGTGCGCGCGGCCTTTTCGGCGCGGTCAGTGGCCGCGCTCAGGCCCTTGGCGCCGCGCTCCATGGCGCCCTTGCCTTTCATCTGCGCGACGTGGACGAGTTCTTCGGCCAGCACCAGCGCCTGGTCGCCGTCGCCCATCTTGCTGGCGGCGCCCATCACGATGTCTTTGCCGGCGGCGAACGCGTTGGCGCCGACCTCGCCCGCGAGCTTTTGCGCAGCGTCGCCCGCGAACACCTTGACGTCGCCGAGGTCCATGCCCAGGGCTTTCTCGGCTTTCTGGCGCACGGCGCCCGGCAGACCTTTGCCCGCGCCCAACTGCTTGACCAAGCCGCTTGGATCCTTGGCGAGCTTGCCCGCCATGTCGGCCATTTCCTTGCCCTTGGCCAGCAGATCCTCGCCCTTGCCGAGCAGATCCTTGCCCTTGCCGAGCCACGAATCGAGCTTTGCAGCGCCCGCCCCGCCAAACCCGGGCAGGCCGCCTTTGCCAAACATCGACTTGCCGGCGCTGGCCGCGTCGAACAGGGTGTCGATCTGCTTCTTTTGGTCGGCCGCTTGGTCCGGCACGAGCGACTTGGGGTCGAGGCCGGCGTCCTGGCCGATTTGCGCGATGGTCTCAATGCGGCCGGGATCCTGACCCAGTGGCGATTCCAGCGCTTGCGCGGCTGCGTTGTCGGCGGTCAGGCCGAACACATCGGATCCGAGTTCCGCAGCGGCGACGCGGCCTGCAAACGGGTCGGCGAGGTCGCCCGCGGCGTTGGCGTCGGCGACGGGTTCGGCGGTCGTGCCCGGGGAGGCCAGGGCCCCGCCTTCCGTGGCGGCGGGGGCGACCGGGCCAGGGCCGTCAACCTTGACGTCTGCTTTCTGGTCGCGGGGCGCGGCAGCGGGGGCGGCGGGACCACCGGCTGCGCCACCGGCTGCGGCGCCATCTTGGGCTTGCGCGGGCGTCTGGCCGGCTTCGGCGACCTGCTGCACGTCGGGGCCGGCGCCGGCGTCACCTTTGGGCGCCTGCTCTTGCTTGGCGGCCACTTCGCCGGCGGAACC
>VGRO01000040.1 GCA_016875335.1 Deltaproteobacteria bacterium
CCGCCGCGCTATGAGCCTGCGCCGCCTCGGCCCGCGCCCGCGCCGCCGCCCCGGCCCGCGCCACCGCCGGCCGTCGAAGATCGCCCGCCGCCGCGCAACATCCCCTACAACCCGCGGCCGACCCCCGCGCCCGCGCCCGATGTCCGGCCGACCCCGGCGCCGCCCGCGCCGCCCGCCCGCGCCGAACCGCAGCCGCCCCGCGAGCAGCCTGCGCCGCCGCCTCCCCACGTCCCGCCCAAGCGCAAGCCGCCGCCGACCCCGCCGCCAGCGCCGATGCCCGAGGCGCCGGCCGCTCGCCGGTGACCGGCCGGTCCGTCACGCGTTTGCAGCGCCGCCATTGATCAACGCCTGCGGCCTCAGGCACCATCCGCCTCCGGAGGTGACCCATGGCCGGCTTGATGACGCTGTCGCGCTACAACCTGCAACGCAAACGCGAGTATGAAGGCGCGACCGGCGACTTCACCCTGCTCATCAGCCATCTGGCGCTCGCCTGCAAGGTGGTGTCGCGCGAGGTGGCGCGCGCCGGACTGCTCGACGTGCTCGGGCACACCGGCACCAGCAACGTGCAGGGCGAGCAGGTGACCAAGCTCGACGTGCTGTCCAACGAGTTGCTCATCGAGGTTCTCAACGATCTGCCCATGGTGGCGGCAGTCGCCAGCGAAGAGGACGAGCAGATTCGCCTGACCCGCGCCGGCCGGCTCAACGGGCGCTACCTCGTGTGCTTCGATCCGCTCGATGGTTCGTCGAACATCGACGTCAACGTGACGATTGGCACGATTTTCTCGATCCGCAAGCGCGACACGGTGGGCCGCGAAGCCACGGCCGAGGATTTCTTGAAAGCCGGCAGCGAGCAAATCGCGGCCGGCTACTGCATCTACGGCAGTTCGACGATTTTCGTGTACTCGACCGGCGACGGCGTCGATGGCTTCACGCTCGACCCCAACGTCGGCGAGTTCGTGTTGTCGCACCCGGACATGCGGATTCCCGACCCTGCAGTTTGCTGGTCCGCCAACGTCGGCAACGCCCGCAACTGGTCGGCCGGCACCCACGCGTTCATGGCCCGGCTGACCAGCGGCGAGGGCCGCTACAAGAAGTGCAGTCTGCGCTACGTGGGGACGTTGGTCGCCGACGTACACCGCAACCTGTTGCAGGGCGGCGTGTTCTTCTACCCCGGCGACCAGAAATCGCCCAAGGGCAAGCTGCGCGTGCTCTACGAGGCCCATCCGCTCGCGTACCTCGTCGAACAGGCCGGTGGCAAGGCCAGCGACGGCGTGCGGCGCATCCTGGACATCGTGCCGGACGGCTTGCACATGCGCACGCCGCTCATCATCGGCAGCGGCGCCGAAGTCGACCTGTACGGCGAACTGGCGGGCGCAACGTGAAACCACCTGCGGAACAAGGTCATGCCACCGGCCTGACCCATCTTGGCGCCGACGGCCAGGCGCGCATGGTCGCCGTGCAAGCCAAGCCCGAAACCGATCGCGGCGCCGTCGCTTGCAGCACCGTGCGCTTGTGCGCCGAGGCCTTTTCGGCCATCGCAGCCGGCACAGGGCCCAAAGGCGACGCGGTGCAGGTCGCGCGGCTCGCGGCGTTTTCGGCGACCAAGCGCACCGCTGACCTCATCCCCCTGTGCCACCCTGTGCGCATCACCGGCGTCGAGGTCCAAGTGGCCCTCGACGCCGCGCGGAACACCGTCACCTTTACCGTGCAGGTCACGGCGCGCGATCGCACCGGCGTGGAAATGGAGGCGCTGACCGCCGCCGCGGTCGCCTCGCTCGCGCTGTACGACATGACCAAGGCCATCGACAAGGGCGCGGTCATCGTCGACACGCGGCTCTTGCGCAAGTGGGGCGGCAAGTCCGGCGATTTCGTGGCGCCGTGACCGGGGCCGGCCCGCCCGCGCCCTTGCCGGTCGCCGTGGCTGCCGCAACGGTCGCGGGTCTACGGGCGCTGCGCACCCAGATTGCCCGGGCCCAGCGGCTGATCGAGCACTTGCTGCAAGACGCGGCCCGCGCGGCGACGGCGGACGAGCTGCGCTTGGGTGGCGAAGTGCTCAAGACCCAGTTGTCCGCGGTGCCCAAGGGGGCCAAGGTCATCGAGCTCACCGTGCCGTGGCAGCCGGACCGCGTCGTCGTCGTGCGCCTGCGCCCTGAACTGACCATCCACGACAACGTGCGGCACCTCTTCGACCGCGCCAAGGCCCTGGCCCGGAGCGGACCCATCGTCCAGACCCGCCGCGCCGCCGCGCTGGATCGCCTGCAGGCCCTGCAAGCGCACCAGGCGGGTCACGCAGCGCTGATGGAGCGCGCTGCGGCCTGGCAACACGCGCGCGACCGCGGCCAAGTCACGCCAGACCGACCCCGCGACATCTTGCGCGCGGCCCACGCATGGCTGGCGGCGCTCGGTCCGTTGGGCGTCGTGGTCCAGGCGCTTCCGCGTCCTCGCGCCGCAGCGCGTGACCGCGCGCAGACTGGGCTGCCCGCGGGCGTCGAGTCCTTCACCTCTCCCGCGGGCGCCCGGGTGTTGGTCGGTCGCAGCGCCGCGGGCAACGACGCTGTGGTGACACGTGTGCTGCGCGGCCGCGACCTGTGGTTCCACCTGCGCGACGCGCCCGGGGCGCACGTGGTGTTGCGGGTCGGCGCGGCGGCGCCTGCCGATGCGGAATTGCAGGCCTGCGCCCAGTTGTGCGCCCACCTTTCAGGCGTGCAGAAGGGTGACCGCGCCGAGGTGAGGGTTTGCCCGGGAACGGAAGTGCGCAAGGTCAAGGGTGCTCCCGCGGGAAGCGTCTATGCGCCCACAGGCCGGTCGCTGCTGGTCGTGGTGCATCCCGAGGTGGTGGACGGGTTCTACGCCCGGCGCCACGGTGCGCGCGTGGATCGTCCCTCGTAGTCCGCGCGCGGCGCCGCTGGCCGGGGAGGGACCTACTTGGGCGCGTCGCAGCCCAGTCCGCGCAGCACCGTGATGCCCATCTTGCTGGTCACCACGATGTCCGTGCAGCCGTCGCCGTCCAGGTCGACAATCTGCTGGCGCTTCACGCCGCCCGACGCGCGCAAGTGGCCGTTGTATTTCGCGAATCCGCCCTTGCCGTCGCCGAGCCACATGGTCGCCTCGTGTTCGGCCTTGTTCAGCAGGATGAGGTCCTGCAGCTTGTCGCCATTGACGTCCGCGATGTCCACTGCCGCCATCTGCGTCGCCTCTTCGACGAGGTTGAACTTGGCTGCAAATGCCGTCTTGTCGCCCGAGGTATCGCCCTGGCAGTAGCCGACTGCGTTGACGCTGGCGCACAGCAGATCCGTGGTCGCGTCCTGGTTGACGTCGCGGGCACTGCACGCTTGGACGTTGTCGCCCACGACCACGCCGTCGCCGAGCGCCACCTTGAGCGGTCCATCCTTGCCAGCCGCGGCCATCAGCGGCGTGACCTTGTTGCTGACGTTCTGCACCGCAAAAAGGCCCAGGCTCTTGGCTGCGCCATATTCGCCCGACATCAAGCTGGACGGGTCGCCCTTGATGATGCGGTACTCGACGTCGGTGTAGTGGGTCAATTTGCCGCTGACCTTGTCGAGCCACGGTCGCTTGTCGCCCAGGAACGGAACGTGGGCGACCGCGCCCTTGCCGATCCCCTTGAACACGCGGACGCGCGGCGCGAGGTACGCGGCCGTTTTCGGGTCGCCCGAGCCCACCATGGCCACCGCGACATCGTTGGCCTTGTCGCCGGTGAAGTCGCCGATGACCACGTCCACTGGATTGGTGCCGGCAGCTTGGGCGTACGCCGCACCGATCAACACAGGTTCAGTGGTGCTGTGCTTGAGATCCAGGCCGAACGGCTTGGCCTTGTCGTTGCCGTGCACAAACGTCAGCAGCGAGGCCCTTTTGACCGGCGCACCTTGGTTGCCAAAGCCGGTCAGCGGGTCGAGTTTGTCCTTGTCGTCGGGCCGGTAGTTGCGGCAGCACAGCCCAGAGCCCTTTTCGGGGTCGCTGTCCTCCGGGCCGTACAGATTGTCGACCTCGTTGAGCGACGAGTACATCTGGCACTGCGGACATTTTTCCGGTTTGGTGGGAACGCCGACGAAATAGTCGCTGTCGCTGCGCACCACCGCGATGTCCAAGGTCTTGTCGGCGTCCAGGTCGCCAAAGGACCACGCCACCGGCGACCCGAACTTCTCGACGCTGCCGGAGACGCAATCGACGACCGAACCGCCCTTCTTGGCAAACGCGTTGCTGTTGGGGCTGAACTCCGCGACCCGCGGCACGACGTGCGGCAGGCTGTCCTTGTTGTGCCACAAGTGCATCGTCCATACGGGAAAGGGCACAACCGGGGCGCCGACCGCGTTCGGCCCGCAACCGCCCTTGAAGTCCGGCAGTGGATCGGCCGCCCTGGGCGCGTAGATCGACACGGTTTCCTTGCCGAGCGCGATGAGATCGGGCCTCTTGTCCTCGGCGAAGTCCACGGCCTGCGCCAGCGCGATTTCGCGCGCCCCGCACTTGCCCGCGCCCGCGCAACCGCACAGGTGGTACACCCGCGGCGCCCGAAAGTCGCCGTCCGCCAGGCCGACCCACACGGGCACGCCCGGCGGCGCGCCGGCATCGACGGCCATGATGTCCAAGTAGCCGTGATCGTCGTTGTCGAAGTCTGCGACCACCGTGCGTTTGATCGACCCGCCCATCACCCAACTGCGAAAGCACATGGACCAATGGCTGTTGTCGTTGGCGTAGAGCGGCACGACCGTGACCTCGCGCCCGCCCGCGACGACCACCAGGTAGGGCGCCTTGGCCGGCCCCACGTTGGCGACGACGACGTCGGTGATGCCACCCTCGAACAAGATGTTGCGGCCCACCAGGCTGCCGTTCTTGTCGGTCTCGTCGAAGAACAGGCCGTTGTAGTTGCCTTTGAGCCAGCGCATGTGGCCGTCTTTGGCGACCACGATGAGGTCGGGACCGTCGTCGCCCTGCGGCTGCGTGTATTCGACCTTGAGGATGCGCGAGGTGTCCGCGGCATCGAAAAACTGGTACGAATCCTGGGCTTGCAGCAGCTCGCCGTCGCCCGTCGCGTTGCGGTAGCAGCTGACGAAATTGCGCTTGCTGTCGCCGACGCACACATCGTCGAGCTTTAGCGGATCCTTCCAGAAGTTGCCGACCGCGATGGACGAGATGGCGCTCAGGCCCTTGTTGTTCTGGGTCTTTTTGGGCGATTGGAACACCGTGGCCTCGGTGACCTCCAACATCTTGTCGGCTTGCAACTCCTTGCACGGCTTGAAGTCCTTGCCCACCTTGCAGTTGGGCACCAGCAGGGACAGGGCGACGACCAGGCCTTTGTTGTCGGAGTCCGCCGCCACCACGACATCGGGCTTTTCGTCGCCGTCGATGCGCGCCAGTTCGGCAATCGTGGCCGGTTCGTCGAGCGGCAGGGCGGCGATGGGTCGGTAGCCGCGCTCGGTGCGCGCCGGTGCGCTCGCCGTGGCCTTGACTTCGCGGGTCACGCGCACCAACGCCACCAGCGCGGGCAGGCCCGCGAGCGACCCGGCGACGATGAGGTCGTCGGGCGGCCCGCCCTCGGTCGCGGCCCGGCCGTCGATGTCGACAATCAGCAGGCGGTGGACGGCGATCTTCTTGTCGTTCCAGCTCGGCGTGCGCGCCAGGGTGTTGGCGTCGGTCTCGACCACGCCGGCGAACCGGCCGGTGCCGCGCACGCCACCGGTGGCAGCCGCGACGGTCTTGGCCAAGCGCACGATGACGCCGTCGGGCCCGCCCTGCACCACGTCCAGCACGCCGTCGCCGTTGACGTCGACCGCCGCCGCGTCGGCCACCGCGAACGGAAAGACGTCGTTGTCATCGGTGTTGCCCAAGAACGACGGTTGGCGCAGGACCGTGATCGGAGCCACGATTTCGGTCGGGTTGTTCGCGTTGTCGATGCCCTCGACGACGACTTCGAGGGCGGCGGTCGGCTCCTTGGTGCGGTCCAATTCGAGGGCGAAGGGCCCCGGCTTCTTGAGCTCCTGTTCGACCACCAGTTCGCCGCCAAGAACCCGCCACCCGACCTTGCCCGACTTGAAGTTGGGGTCGCTGATCTTGCCGGCGATCGGCACCCGGCCGATGTACACGGGCGTCGGCGGCTTGGGCGCCAGCGGATCGGGTGGCGGCGGCGAGGTCAGTTGCACGCCCGGCGGGCAGTGGTCGACCTCGAATTCGACCTGCGCCGACCCGACGGCAGCGGCCTTGGCGTCCGCAGCGGTGATCGACAGCGCCACCTTGCGACCGCACATCTTGTCGGCCGCAACCTTGGTGTCGAGCTTGCGGGTATCGAACTTGCCGGTGAAGGTGTTGCCCGAGATCGTGAGCTTGACCAGCGTTTCGTCGGGCAGGGTCGTGGTCACCGCGGCGACCTTGATGCCTTTGCTGGCCACGAACTTGCCGGACACCGTGAATTCGCCCGCCAGCAGCCGTTTCTGGCCTTCGGGCGGGGCCGCTGGCTCGGTGATCGTGACGGTGATTTCGCCCGCATTGGCCGAGGCGGACGACGACCCGCTGTTCTGCGTGCCGGTGTCACACCCGAACACCGCGCACCCACAGGCGGCGGCGATCCACGGCCTCGTTGTCCACCAGCGTCGCACGGGTCCTCGCCATCGGGCGCAATCGCGCGCGCCCGACGCCATTTTGGCGGCATCGGCCGCAAGGTCAAGGATTTGACGCACGCTGCGACCCAGGTGTCGGCGCCAGGCGTGCGCGAAGGACGCGCGCGCTGGGTGCAAGGCGTCGCGGCGCCGACCAGGACCCTGTCAGCCAGAATCTGGCGATTCTGGCGGTTCACCGACAGACTTCCAGCACAAGATGGCTCCGCGCCTGGACTTTTTCCTGCCTGCGCCGCCGATGTCTCACAATTGCCCCTCCAGAAAGTGAGACAAAAGTGCGACGAAAGTGAGACAGAGCCGACCCATTGATCTTCAACACCGTGACAGCATGGGTGATTTGAAGGAGCAACAACCTGGCACGCGCCGTGCAGGGGGGTGCGCCGGCCCTGGACCGCCGGCTGGATCGCCCATGCCCGCGCCAACCCCGTTCGCCGCGCCGCCGCGCCTGCCCGACCCCCTCGCCGTGGCTGCCCATTGCCGCGAACTGGCGCTCTTGCCCACCGAACACCTGTGGGCGGTCGGCCTGGACCGCGACCACCGGGTGTGCGCACAGGTGCAGTTTGCAGGCGATCGCGGCGCGGTACGGGTCCGGCCGGCGGCGATTCTGGGGCCGTGCCTCGCTGCGGGCGCCGCTGGCGTCGTCCTGGTCCACAACCACCCATCCGGGTCGCCGCGGCCGAGCGCCGCAGACGTGTGCTACACCGCCCGATTGCGCGACGCGTGCCGCATCGTCGGCATCGCACTGGTCGACCACGTGGTCGTTGCGGCTGCCGGTTGGTCCAGCTTTGCGCTTGCCGGTTGGCCGGGCTGCGCCGGGCCGCGGGGGAGGCGCCACTGAGGAACTCAGCCGCCGTCGATCCGGTTGTCGGCCGATCGCTGGGCCTGGTCCTGGCGTTGGCCTTGGGCGTGTTGTGGGGCCACGGGCCGCCGCGGCAGGGGGCCCGCGCGGTACCTGGGGACCCAAGCGGTCAACTGGCGCGAAGCGGCTGCGTGGACCCGGCGACGGCCACCGAGGCCGATTTTCGTGCGATTCCGGGCGTGTCCCGCGCGGTGGCGCAGCGCCTGTTCGGCCACTGCCGATCGACCCCGTGCGCGCCCGACCACCCGATCGTCGCAGTGCGCGGCGTCGGGCCCGTGCTGCAGCGCCGCGTCGCTGGCCTGTTGTGCCCGACCGGCCTACCGGCCGCCGCCAGCCCGGTCCAGGGCGAAGGCGTCGTGCAGCACGCGCACCGCGGCTTCGGTGAACCGGTCGTCGACCACCATCGAGATCTTGATCTCCGAGGTCGAGATGAGCTGGATGTCGATGCCCGCCTGGCCCATGGCCTGGAATGCGCGCAGCGCGACGCCCGGTTGGCTGCGCATGCCCGCGCCGACGATCGACACCTTGGCCACGTTGTCGTCGATGGTCACCGCGCCGAATCCCATCTGCGGCCGCAAGCGGTCGAGCAGTTGGCGGGTGCGCAGAGCGGACCCCTTGGGAACCGTGAACGACAGCTCGCAGCGCCCGTCGCGCGGCGCCGTCTGGATGATCACGTCGACGTTGATGGCGTCATCGGCCAGGGGCTGGAAAAGCGCGGCCGCCGCCCCGGGCCGGTTGGGGATGTCCGAGACGCTGAACCGCGCCGTATTGCGGTCGCACGCCACGCCGGTGACCACCGCGCCTTCGAGGCCCGCCATGTCCATGCCCTCCAGGGTGCCCGCGTCGGGCAGCACCCAACTGCCGCCGCTCTCGTCGAACGTCGACTTGCAGCAAATCGCGACCTTGTGTTTGAGCGCGAACTCGACCGACCGCGCTTGCAGGACCTTGGCGCCCAGGCTCGCCAGCTCGAGCATCTCTTCGCACGAGATGCGATCGATGCGGCGGGCCTTGGCGCAGATGTTCGGGTCGGTGGTGTAGATGCCGTCGACGTCGCTGTAGATCTCGCACGCGTCGGCCTTGATCGCTGCGGCCATCGCCACCGCCGACAAGTCCGACCCGCCGCGGCCGAGCGTGGTGATGTTGCCGTCCTGGTCCACGCCCTGGAAGCCGGCGACGACGACCACTTCGCCCTTGTCGAGGCAGTCGTGCACCGGCGCTGCGTCGATGGTCTGGATGCGCGCCGACCCGTGGATGCTGTCGGTCAGGATCCGCACCTGATGGCCGAGAAAGCTCCGCGCCTCGACGCCGCGCTCGCGCAACGCCAGGGCCAGCAGTGCGATCGACACCTGCTCGCCGGTGGCCAGCAGCACGTCGATCTCGCGGTCGCGCGGCCGGTCGGAAAGTCGGCCGGCGAGCTTGATCAGGCGATCGGTCTCACCCTGCATCGCCGAAACCACCACCACGACGGCGTGGCCCAGCGCGTGGGTGCGCGCGACGCGGTCGGCGACCAAGCCGATGCGCTCGACGGAACCCATCGACGAACCGCCGTATTTCTGGACAATGCGCATGGTCGAGACCGCGGGTGGGCGTGGCCGCAAGCACAATGGCCTAGGGCGACTCGGGGGCGGCAGCCTTGCGCACTGCGGCGAACTTTGCAACGGCCGGCATTGCGGTCAGGGCCACGCCGCGCACCAGTTGGGTCTGGACGCGCACTTGACCGTCCGGGCTGGCCAGTGCCGAGGTCAACTCCACCCACGCCAGGCCCTCGGGCAAGCGCGCGGCCAGCTTGCGCACCGCGGGCCCCGACCCCTCGACGCGGACCGCGATCTCGGGTGGGTCGACGCTGCACTGCGCATCCTCGGGGCAGCCCTTGACCAACAACGGCACGCCAGTCAACGTGCGCGCCATCTCGATTTCCTCCAAGCGCAATGTAACCTTGACCTCGTCGGGGCGGACCGATACGAGGCGGTCGGCCGGCGGCGCGAGCCGCGCGTTGGCGGATACGTCCTTCTCGGCCCAGGCCAGGTCGATGGGCGCCGTGCGGATGGCGCTCAGACGGTTGACCAGCCCCGCCGGGCCGCTGACCTGCACCGTCGGCGGATCAACCGTGGCGGCGCGCGGGTTGGCGCGAAACCCGGGGCCGGCCTCGCCCGAAACCGCGACCTCGACTGGCAGCGTGCGCACCACCACGCGGTCCAGCCGCACGTCGAATGCCGCGGGCTCGATCCGCGCGACCTCGACGGCGCGCACCGGCAAAAGCGTCTCGATGTGCCGCGGTTCCAACACCAGGCGATCGCCGTTGCGGTAGGCGCTCATATCCACCGGAATTTCCAAGTTGGAGAGCGCCTTGAGCTCGGCCAGCGCCACGCGCCGGCCGCGCAGCCGCAGCGTGGCCATGTCTGGCAGGCTGCCCACGAAGATCTCGCCGCGCGGGACCCCGAGCAACCGCAACCGCGCGGGCACGTCTTCGGTCATCACGCTGTCGCGGTGCACCATCACCTGTACGCCAATGGCAATGGCCAGCGCAAGCAGCTTGAACCCCAGGTTGTGCACGATGGTGGCGCGCAGACGCGCAAGCAGGCCACTCACGGCGCCCCCTCGTTGCCCGGGAGACCTCGGCTATGCATCGTCGCCCTCGCGCGGCTCCACGTCGTCGTTGACCTCGTCCACGGCCAGCAGCGAAGGGTCGCTGTCGCCGCCGACCGCGAAATCCGGGGCTTCCGGGCGCGGCGCCGCGGGCGGTTCGGGCTCGTCGATGGGCCGTTGGGAGGCGGGCGGGCGCAGCGTCGCGTCCGACGCGATGGGGTTGAATACGATCGATCGCTTCCAACCGCGGTGCTGGTACGGGCTCCCAAAGGCCGAATTGCCGACCAGCAGGCGCAGTCGTTCGCGCACATCGGCCGGGCCCAGGCCGGTTTCCAGGCCGCCCATGTGCGCGATCGCGCAGGTTGCCGTTTCTTCGGACACCACGACGACCACGGCGTCGGTCTCGTCTGCCAGCCCCATCGCGGCGCGGTGGCGCGATCCGAGCGTTCCCGGTACGCCGGCCCCGCCGGCCAACGGCAAGAAGTTTGCAGCGCTGGTGATGCGGCCCTTCTGGACGAACACGGCGCCGTCGTGGGTCGGGTTGCGGGCCGACGGAATGAACAGCGCCACGAGCAGTTGCCACGACACCTCGCCGCCGATGCGCACGCCGTCCTGGGCATAGCGGTCGAGCGGGGCCTGCTGTTCGAGCACGATGAGTGCACCAAGGTTGCGCTCACACAGCTCGGCGCAGGCGTGCACGATGTCTTCGATGAGTTCGGCGGACAGTCTGGCACGCTGGGCGCCCAGCAGCGTGGCACCGATCGACGATCCCAGCGCCCGCCGGATGTCGTCCTGGAAAAGGATGACGAGCACGATGGCCGCGCTGCCGATGAAGCGATCGAGCACCCAGTAGACCGTCGGCAGGTCGAGCATGTCGTCGCGGCTGACGTACCACAGGCCCAACAGCAACAGCAGGCCCAGCAGCAGAGCGCCCGACCGCGAACCGCGCACCAACACCAGCAGTTGGTACAGCAGCACGGCGACGAGGCCGACGTCGACCAACCGCCGCAGTTGCAGACCGTCGTACAGTTCGGGGAGTGCCTCGAACACGCCCATGCCTCAGCCGGCGTCGCGGATGGCCACCGCGGCGTCGAACACCTGGCGCAGCGCGGCAACGTCGTGCACCCGCACGAAGGCCGCGCCGCCCAACACGGCGGCCGTCACGGCGGCCGCGGTGGCGCCCTGGCGTTGCCCCGGACTCGGCGTCCGATGCGCAGGCAACTGCGCGACCAGAAACGACTTTCTCGACGGACCGGCGTACACCGGCAACCCGATGGTATGCAGCGCGGCCGGACAGCGCAACAGCCGCAGGTTCTGGGCCGCAGTCTTGCCGAAGCCCAGCCCCGGGTCGACGGCCAACTGCGGCCAGCCCGCGCCGAGCGCCAGGGCCCGGGCGACCATCGCCGCCAAATCGTCGGCGACGCGCTGCACGCCGGCCTCCGTGCCTTGCGGAAAGCCTTGGGCCGCCTGCGACCACCCCATGGCGCCGACCGCATGGGGGGCGTGCATCAACACCCATCCGGCGGCGAATTCGCACACGACCTCGGCCATGCCGTCGGCCACCGCGCCGCTTGTGTCGTTGACCAGGACCGCGCCGGCTTGCAGCGCCATCCGCGCCACCTCGGCCCGGCGGGTGTCGATGCAGACCGGCACCTGCGTGCGTGCGCAGATCGCCTGGACCACCGGAACCGCCCGGCGCGCCTCGACTTCAAGCGGAACGGCCATGGCGCCCGGCCGCGTCGACTCGCCGCCGACGTCGAGCAGCTCAGCGCCCGCCTCGATCAGGGAAAGGGCGTGGTCCACCGCGGCTTGGAGCGTCGGCAACTGGCCGCCATCTGAAAACGAATCGGGTGTGACGTTGACGATGCCGACCAACCGCGGGCGGCCGAGATCCAGCGTGCGGCCGCGCAGTTGCATGCGCATCGCCGGTCAGCGTGCCAGGGGCTCCGGCAGGCCGGGCAGTCCGTCGATGTCGGCCGGCGCCGGGCGCTTGCTGTCCTTGGGGGGCGGCTCGGCGCCGCCCTGGGTGGCGCGGTGGCGGGCCTGGGCCTCGCGGTTGGCGCGCAACTCCTTGATGTCGCGTCCAGAGATGGCGAAATCGACCTCTTCGCCGTCCAGCGTCTCGAAGTCGAGCAGCGCCTGGGCCAGGCGATCGAGCTGGTCGCGGTGCTCGCGCAAGATGTCGGCGGCGCGCGCGTAGTTCTCGTCGATGATGCGCTTGATTTCCTGGTCCACCTGCACGGCCGTCGATTCCGAGAAGTTCTGCTGCATCGAGAAATCGCGGCCGAGGAACGGTTCGCCGTTCTTCTTGCCGTAGGCCAGCGCGCCCAGGCGGCTCATGCCCCACTCGCACACCATGCGCCGGGCCAATTCCGTGGCGCGCTCGATGTCGTTCGCCGCGCCGGTGGTGATTTCGCCTGCGACCGTGTCCTCGGCAATGCGACCACCCATCAAGATGGCGATCTGGTCGTGCAGGTACTGGCTGTGCAGCGAGTGGCGGTCGCGCTCGGGCAGGCTCTGGGTCAGGCCGAGCGCCCGGCCGCGCGGCACGATGGTCACCTTGTGCAACGGATCCGAGCTCTTGAGGTGCTTGGACACCAGGGCGTGGCCGGCCTCGTGTACGGCGGTGTTGCGCAGCTCGTCGCCGTCGAGCATCAGCCCGCGGCGCTCCGCGCCCATCATCACCTTGTCTTTGGAGTTCTCGAAATCCTCCATCGCCACCAGTTCCCGGTCCTTGCGGGCGGCAAGCAGCGCGGCCTCGTTGACGAGGTTCTCCAGGTCCGCGCCGGCAAAACCGGGCGTGCCGCGCGCCAGCGACTCCAGGTCGACGGTCGGCGACAGCGGCACCTTGCGGGTGTGGACCTTGAGGATGGCGTGGCGGCCCTTGGCATCGGGTGCGGGTACCACCACCCGGCGGTCGAAGCGGCCGGCGCGCAACAGCGCGGGGTCGAGCACGTCGGGCCGGTTGGTCGCGGCCACCAAGATGACACCGGTATTGTTCTCGAAGCCGTCCATCTCGACGAGCAGTTGGTTGAGCGTCTGTTCGCGCTCGTCGTGACCGCCGCCCATGCCGGCGCCGCGATGCCGGCCGACGGCGTCGATCTCGTCGATAAAGATGATGCAGGGCGCGCTCTTCTTGCCCTGCTCGAACAGGTCGCGCACGCGGCTGGCGCCCACGCCCACGAACATCTCCACGAAATCAGATCCGGAGATCGAGAAGAACGGCACGCCGGCCTCGCCCGCCACCGCGCGCGCAAGCAGGGTCTTGCCGGTGCCGGGCGGGCCCATCAGCAGCACGCCCTTGGGGATGCGACCGCCGAGCTTGGTGAACTTCTTGGGATCCTTGAGGAAGTGGATGATCTCCTCCAGCTCCTGCTTGCACTCGTCGATGCCGGCGACGTCCTCGAAGGTCACGCGGTTGGTGGACTCGGTCATCATTTTGGCGCGCGATTTGCCAAACGACATCGCCCGCGACCCGCCCGATTGCAACTGGCGCATGAACACGAAGATGAGGCCGAGCAACAGCAACATTGGCAGCCAGTTGAGCAAGAGCGACACCCATACGGCGTTGGCGTCTTCGCGCTCGTAGGTGATCTTGACGCCCTTGCCGATGAGGTCTTTCTGGAATTCCTTCAGCTCTCCGGCTGTCCGGAATGGCTTGCCTTCGCGGGTGATGCCCTCGATGTGCAAGCCGCGCACCGTGATCTCGTCGATCTGGTCCTTCTCTGCGACGTCCTTGGTGGCGGTGGCCTTGTGGATGAACTCGGTAAAGGAAATCTCGGCGCCCGCGGCGCTCGATCGCACGCCGGTGTAGAGCACCACCACCAGCAGGATGAGCACCACCCACACCAGCATGTTTCGATATTGCTTCACGAAAGCCTGCTTTGTCCGGTCAGGGCCGGTCGAGCGCGTGGCGGTGACCCAACGGGCGCGCGGCCGAACCCGCCACGCGCGGCGGGTTGCCGTGAAGTCAGGTTAGTCCGCGCCTGCCGGTCGCGCAATGTTTCCGTTGTCGCGCGGTCCCCGCGGCCGCCAGCGGCCGTGCAGTCGTGCGACGCCGGTCGGGCCGTCCACGGTTCACTGCTGCGGCGCGCACTCGAACCGGTAGCGGTCGGCAGTGACCGACACCCACAGACCGCGCAGGCGACACGAACGCCCGTCGCCAAGTGCGGCAACGGCGAAAAACTGCCGAGTCGCCCGCACCGTTGGCAGCGGAGCGCCCAGCGTCTCGGCGGCCCACCGCAGCAGTTCGGACCAAGCCCCGCGGTCGGCGGGCACCCGCGGTCGCTCGACCACCAGGGCCTCGCCGTCTCGGTGCCAACCGCCGGCCAGCGCCGCGCCCATCCACGTTCGGGCACCGTTTCGGCCCAGCGCGAGGGCTTGGGCGCTGCGACACAGCCCTGCGACGGCATCGGGTTCGGCGGCGACAAGGGCCGGCAGCGCCAGATGGCGCACGCGGTTGCGCGCAGGGTGCAGATCGTCGTTGCCCGGATCGGACCACCACGGAAGCGACCCATGCAGGTCGCGCAAGGTCGCACGCGTCAGGCCCAGCAGCGGACGCACGACGCCGTCGCCGCGCGCCGTCAGGATGCCCGCCAAGGCGTCCATGCCCGCGCCGCGGCACAACCGCAGCAGCAGCGTCTCGGCCTGATCATCGGCGTGGTGACCGGTGGCCACGACCTGGCAGCCGGCCCGATCTCCCAAGTCGGCGAGCGCCGCGTAGCGTGCGTGGCGCGCGCGCGCCTCCCAGTCTGGACCGCGCGGCACCGACACGCGGGCGACGTGCAGGGGCAGACCGAGGTCCGCACAGGCCGCTGCGACCAGCGCCTCGGCGTGCGCCCGGGTCGGCGCCACGCCATGGTCGACGTGCAGCGCGACCAACCGATGTCCCAGGCGCCGACGCAGCGCACACAAGAGGCGCATGCCGCACAGCGAGTCCAGGCCGCCCGACACGGCCCAGCCCACGGTGTCGCCGCGTCGCCACAAGGCATGGGCGCGCACGTCGGCGGCCACCTTGTCGGCGCAGCGGCGCAGGACCGGCCCGGAGCACAGCCGCCAGGGATGGTTGGGGGGCGCGTCGTCCACGATGTGCATCCCGGGCGCCAGCCGCCCGCAAAATCGCTGGCGCCCGCTTTCGCTTTGCGCGACAATTGTCGCCCTTTTGCGGGGCCCGCGGCCCCACGACCGGACGGTGCCATGGCCCCAGAATACGCCACCAGCAACCCCGTTGCCCAGCCGATGGTCGGCGCGCAGGGTCCGTTGCCGCCCGCGGCCGGGCACCTCGGCGTGAGCGCTCCGATCGCCCTGTTGCCGGCTGAGGCCGATGCCCGACTGCGGGCGGTGGCCGACGAACTCGCAGCCGCCCCGAGCCGCCTGCAGGCGTTCCGGTCGCTCGACGGTCGCGACATCGACGCCCTGTACGTGCCGCGGACGCCGGACGCCGCCTACCACGATCAGATCGGCCAACCGGGCCGCTACCCGTTCACGCGCGGCGTGCACGTCAACATGTACCGCGGCAAGCCGTGGACCATGCGCATGTTCGCCGGCTTCGGCACCCCGGAGGACACCAACCGCCGGTTCAAGTTCCTGCTCGGCCAGGGCCAGACCGGACTGTCGACCGCCTTCGACATGCCCACGCTGATGGGCTACGACCCCGACCACGCCATGAGCGAGGGCGAAGTCGGCCGCGAGGGCACCAGCGTCAGCCATCTGCTGGACATGGAGGCCCTGTTCGGCGACATACCGCTCGGCGACGTCACCACCTCGATGACGATCAACGCCCCAGCCATCGTGCTGCTCGCGCTGTACGTCGCGGTGGCCGAGCGCCAGGGCGTGGGCTACGACCGCATCGCCGGCACGCTGCAAAACGACATCCTCAAGGAGTTCATCGCCCAAAAGGAGTGGATCAGCCCGCCGCGGCCGTCGATGCGCATCATCCGCGACATGCTGGCCTTCTGCACCCACAAGCTGCCGAAGTGGAACACGATTTCCATTTCCGGCTACCACATCCGCGAGGCGGGAGCGACCGCGGTGCAGGAATTGGCCTTCACGTTGGCCGACGGCATCGGCTACGTGCAGGCGGGCATCGAAGCCGGGCTGCCGGTGGACCGCTTTGCGCCGCGGCTCAGCTTCTTTTTCGACGTCCACAACGACTTTTTCGAGGAGGTTGCCAAGTTCCGCGCCGCCCGCCGGCTGTGGGCGCGGATCATGAAAGAGCGCTTTGGCGCCACCAACCCGCGGTCGATGATGTTGCGCACCCACGCGCAAACGGCCGGCGTGTCGCTGACGGCGCAGCAGCCGCTCAACAACGTGGTGCGCACGACCTGGCAGGCGCTGGCGGCAGTCTTGGGCGGCACGCAATCGCTGCACACCAATAGCCTCGACGAGACCTATGCCCTGCCCACCGAGTCGGCCGCAAAGCTCGCGCTGCGCACCCAGCAGTTGCTTCTGGAGGAGTCCGGCGTCGGCAACACCGTCGATCCCCTGGCCGGGTCGTACTTCGTCGAGCACCTGACCGACAAGATGGAAGAGGAGGCCCTGGCCTACATCCGCAAGATCGACGACATGGGCGGCATCGTGCGCGCCATCGAGCTGGGGTTTCCGCAAAAGGAGATCGCCGAGAGCGCCTTTCGCTTCCAGCAGCGCGTCGAGTCGGGGGACCGCAAGATCGTCGGCGTCAACGCCCACGTCGAGGAACAGGGCGATCCAATCCCGCTTTTGCACATCGACCCCGAGGTCGAACGCGCGCAGCTCGCGCGCTGCCGCAAGGTCAAGCACGACCGCAGCGCCGACACCGTGGCGCGCTGCCACGCCGCCATCCGCGCCGCATGCAAGAGCGGCGACAACCTGGTGCCGCCGATCCTGGATGGCGTGCGCAACCTCGTCACGCTCGGCGAGATCAGTGACATCTTTCGCCAAGAGTTTGGCGTTTACCGCGACCCGGCGTTCTTGTAGGGGGCAGCCGCGCCGTGCCGGTCCATGGCCGGGGCCGGCGCGCCGCCGTCCGCAAGCGCAGGCCCGTGCGCTACGGCGAAGTCCCCGCATCAATGGTGCCCCACATCGAGGCATCGGCACCCATCACGCCGCCATCTTCGAGTTCGATGGGCGCCACTGCCGTCATGCGGCAGGTCTTGGTGTCCACCTGCAGGCCGACGGTCGCCGGCTTGCCCGCCAGCTCGGCAAAGGGCACGTCGTTGAAGAAAAGCGGCACGTCGCGGGTGACCGACCCGCCGGCCTGCGGACTGGTCTTGACGCTGGCAAACGGCGTCGTCACGTCGACCACCGAACCGACCTGCGCGGAGATCTTGAGCTTGACGACGCCCGGCAGCGCCAGCGGGCTGCGCAGGCCGAGGCGCAAGAAAATGAAGCCTTGGAAACCGAGAATGAGCGGCGCCTTGGTGGTCTTGTCGGCGAGCAGCACCCGCTCGCCGCCGTCCTTGTCCACGGCGAAAATCTCACCGACTGCCTCGCACGGCGGCAGTTTGACGTCGGCTACCGCGGCGTCAGCGACCGGTGGCGGCGCGGGCGGCGGCTCGCAGGCCAGCAAGACGAGCAGCATCGGCAGCGCGGGCGCGCGCATCGGTCCTCCGATCAGGGCTCCCAGGTCAGGTGCGCCAAGGTGACGAGCGCCGTGCGCCCGGCGAGCCACTGGTAGTCCAGGTAATCGAACCGCACGACGTCGGCGCCGAGGCCCGCGGCGACAAGCGGTGGCCGCAACCCGAACGGCCGCCACTGCACGTGCAGCCCGCCCTGCCAGGTTCGCATGGGTCCAAGTTCCTTGTCGGCGGTGCGCCAGGCCGGTGCTTGCGGCCAGGTCGCGTAGGCGCTGCGGTAGAACGCGGCGCGGCCTTGGCCATGCAGGCGCATCTCGGCGTCGATCGTCCACTGCGGCGTCAGCGAAAAACTCATGCGCAACGTCGCCGACAGCGCCAGCAACCCCCAATCGTCGCTGTGCCCGCGCGCCTGGCCGAGCACAAACCAGCGCGGCAAGAGCCGCGATCGCAGCCCCACCACCAGCCCGTGGCGGGTGCGCGCGTCGGGCACGGCCTCGGCCACAGCGCTGCGGTGCTGCCCGCCGTCGGCCGGGTCGTAGATCCGCACGAAGCGGTAGGGGCTGGCGAGCATCCCCTGCTGCCGACCTGCCGTGTAGGCCAGGTCGAAAAGCGTCTCTGGCCCGAGGATTTCGGTCCAGGTCGCCTGAAGGCTGTACCCCGTTCGCGGCCTGCCGTAGGTCGGGTCGTACCGATGGCCAACGGTGGACTGGTCGGTCACCAGCCCGAGGCCGAGCAGGCTGTGACGATCGCGCAGTTCGACGCCGCCGCCCACCCCGACCTGGTGCGACAGAAAATCGGGCTCGCGCGACAGCGCATACCAGCCGCGCAGCGCCGAGCCGCCGGCCCACTGCCGGCCAGCGCGCGCCTCGACCTGCCAGCGCTCTTCGGAAAACCCCTTGGGCGACGCGGCGGTGACCAGATCGACCGACGCCGCGGTCACCAGATCCACGCCGGCCGCAACGTCGACTTGCAACTCGGCCACGGTCTGCCGGCCGGATACCCGCGGCGAGATCACGGTGACGTTGTCGCTGTCGCTGTAGACCATCACGGCGCCGCCGGCGCTCGCCTCCTGGGCGCGGACGTGGGCGGTGCAGAGGCCAACGGCCAAGGCGCCCGCCCACACGGCGCCCCGGCCGAAAGACGCTGCCCCTTCAGTCACAGCCGCACGCGCTGCCGCCTCCGGCCTCGACGGGCGCGGCCCCTTCGCGCACCGCGAGCACGTGTCGGCGCAAGGTGGCGCGGTCGGCGTGGCGGTCCCACTGCATGTGGCGATCGGCGAGCGCGCTTCGCTGCCACGGCGCAACCGTCGCGCAACCGGACGACGCAACGACAACGGCCGCCGCCGCCAGGGCCCATCTGCGCCATTTCACACTGCACCTCATAGCGTCAAGAGGAAATTGGCCAGATCGCGCAGCGCCCACTTGTCCAGTTGACTGGTGCCGCCATGGGTGTCGCGCACGCCGTCGCGGACGTTGTGGCCGATTTCCCCGGGCTGCAGCGCCGGGTGGTCGGGCGTGGCCAGCGACGAGACCAGGCTGCGGCCGCGGCCGTCGTGGAAGAACCGGCTCTGCGGTCGGTCCCACAGGCCGCGCAACGGCGTGCTGCCTACGTGCAAGCCCGCCGCCGTCTGCACCACTTGCGGGAAGGTGGCGATGAACTGGTCGGTCACCGCCATGGCGTCGCTGCCGTCGGGTCGACGCTCCGGGCTGATGACCGGCGGAAAGCGGAACGGCATGTTGAACGGCGAGAACGGCTCGGGCAGCGTGGCCGTGGTGGTCACCGGCAGCGGGTGGCAACTGTTGCAGCCGGCGTCGGTGCCCATGTAGATGTCCCGGCCGCGGCGCGCGGTCGGCAATTGCAGGTGCGCGTTGGGATTGGGCAGCAGGCGCGGCGTGCGCAGCATGAAAAGGCCGAGCGCCCGGGTGATGCCCTCGAAGTCGAGCACCATCGGCTTCTTGTTGCCCGTCAGATCCTCCTTGACCAGCACATCGCCGATGGCGGTGTCGCGGCCGAAAAGCTGCTTGGCAGCCGCCCGGATGAAATCGCTGCGCTTGAGATACGGGGTCTTGGCGTAGGGCTGGGCCGCGCACTCGGGTGGCGGGTCGGCCACGCAGTTCATCACGTGGTTGCAGCCCTTTTTCTGCGGGTCTTTCTGGCACTGCACGACGGTGGGGTAGTTGCCCCACACCATCATGTTGAGTTGTTCGCAGCAGAAATTCTCGCGCCGCGCGAACTCGTTGAGCACCGGGAAGAAGTTGGTCTCGTCCATCGCCGTCTCGAAGAACCACGGCCGGGTGTCGTACAGCCCGCGCTGCGCCATGATGTTGCGCAGGCTCCAGGCGCGGCTCGATTGCAGCGGCATCACGAACGGTCGGGCGATGGCGCCGTTGTCGCGGTGGCACTGCACGCAGGTCTGGTCGCCGTCGATGGTGAACGGCGCGGTCATCTCGTTGATGGCCTCGCCCATCTCGGCGTCGGTGCTCGGAAACGCGCCCCCGGCGACGTCGCCGATGACCCATGTGGTCTCGGCCTGGCCGGGGGGCAGGTCGGTGTCGATGACCGTCAGGCTCTCGCCCAGGCGGTTGACCGACACCAGCTTGCCGCCTGGACCCAGCGCCAGCGCCTTGGGGTTGTAGCCGGTCTTGTACAACTGGCCCGCCGTGTGCCGGGGCGCCAGCTTGCCGCCCGGACCGATGTCGAAGCCCTGGATTTCGTTGCTTCCCGCGTAGGCGACCCACAGCGTATCGCCGCGCACCACCATCGCCTCGGGCAGGGCCCCCGCGACGAGCCAGGTCGATTTCGGTGGCAGCGCCGCGACCACGTCCGGCGACCATTGGTCGGCCAGGGGCAGCGCCAGACCCTTTTCCGGGTGATCCGGGTCGGCGTCGCGAAAATCGCCGCAACAGATGGTGTCCGACGTGTAGCGCCAGGCCTCTTTGAGACTGCCGATGTCCAGCACGCCGATCTCGTTCTGCTGGTCCTGGAAGCTCAGGTTGGCGGTGCCGTCGCCCGGGTGACCGTCTTGGTCGATGTCGATGCCGGTGGTCGGCTGGGCGCCGAGGCCGCGACCCATGTCCGCGACAAACAACCGATCTTTCCACACGGCGAGACCGCCGACTGGCGACTTGAGGTCGATGTGGCTCACGCCCTTGGGCGCCCCAAGCGTGGTGGTTGCCGGGTTGGCGTCGACGTCGACGAGTTGGCCGGTCGCGCCGTCCAGGACCGCCAGCGTGCCGCCGGCCACCGAACCCACGAACAGGCGTTTGCCGTCCGCGGTGATCGCCAGCGGCCCCGGGTTGTCGCTGACCGGCGTGCCCATCGCCTCTTCGGGCGCCTTGCCGGCGTAGTTGGTGCCCAGCACGGCAAAGGAGGCGCCGGCGGCGACGTCCCACCACAACACGCTGTCCTTCCAGCGGTTGGCCAGGTACACGCGCCGACCGTCGGGCCGCCAGATCGCCGTCTCGGTGTAGAACGGCACGGGCACGCGCTGCGATTCCTGGTCGGTCTTGGTGTCCACGATGCTGGCCATGTCGCTATAGCGCAGCGTCACCACCAGCCAGCGGCCGTCGGGGCTGAGCGCACACGACCACGGCGAGCGCGGCATCGACAGGCGACGCAAGGTCTTGTTGGTGACGAGATCCACCACCGCGATCTGGGTGCCGGCGTCGTCCTCGATGCCCGACAGCATCACGTACGCCTTCGATCCGTCCGGCAAGGCGCAAATGGCGCGCGGCCGATCGCGATGCGGTTGCTTGGACCACAGCGGATCCAACGGAGTCATCGGATTCGGCGTCGGCCGCAACTCCGTGGCGACCGGCAGCGCCGCGGGATCGGTGCACGCGGCGATGGCACACACCATGGCCCACAACGCCAGTCTGGTCCGCGTCATGGTGGACTCCGGCGGGCCGCCTCACCCGACATCCACGCGGCGAGGGCCTGCAGCGGCGGGTCGCTCGGTGCCTCGAAGACTGCGCCGCCCTTGTGGCCCATCTGGCCCAGCGCCTTGCGTACGAGCGTGGTGCGGTGTGGCGTCGGGTGGTCCACAAAGCCCAGGGTGCTGGCGAAATTGCGGTCGCGCTCGGTCGGGTCGAGCGGCGAGGACAGAAACGTCTTGGCCGGGTCGAGGCGGTGGCGGCCGACCGAATACACCACGAAGGGCCGGTCGGCGCGGCCGTGGCACAGGGCGTCGCCACAGCGCGTGGCGAGCAGGGGCCCGGCGTCGACGTCGAAGGTGGCGCGATCCAGGGCCGGCAGGGCAAACGCGGGCGGTTCCACCTGGGCCGTGCAGCCGGCGCAGACGACCGCCGCAAGGCCGAAGTGGGCCCATGGCCTGGTCCGATGTGGCTGTGTGCGCGCCGCCCCCAACGCCATCTTCACCCCTTGGTCACGGCAGCGGCGCGCCCTGCCAGGCGGCCCCGAATTCGATCCAGCGCAAGAGCGTCGTGCGCTCGGCCTCGGTCAGCGCCGGAGATCCCGGCGGTGGGCACGGCCCCGTCAGCTTGCCCGCGGCGTCGAGCTCCTTGCCGAGGATCTTCTCCGCCAAGAACGACTTGCGCGCCAGATAGCCGAGCGCGTCGACGTACTTGTAGCCGCCGGCCGACTTGTCGCCCGGACCGAGCAGGCTCTCGTAGGCGTCGCTGAAGTGGGTCGTCTTGGCATTGGTCAGCGACAAGCCGGCCGCCGCCTGCGCCCCGGTGTGGCAGCCCGCCGTGGCGCACTTGTTGGCCAAGATGGGCGCCACGTCTTTGGCGAAGTCCACCAGTACAAAGAAACTGGCATCGACCGTCGGCAGTTTCTTGGGCTTGCGGCGATCGGCGTCGGCATAGAGTGCGGCGGTGACGCTGGCCTGGGTCACGAAATCGGTGGCCGGTTGCAGCGCCGTGCTCGGGTTGCCGTCGAGCGCGCCGTGGCAGCCGGCGCAGCGCGCATTGTACGACGTGGGCGGGATGCCGACCGGGAAGCGCTCGCCCGGCGCCGCGGCGTACCACTGGTGCTGCAGAGCGCCCACCGCTTTCCTGTCGGCGTCGAGCGTGACGACCCGCACCGGCACCTTGGCTGGGATGTGCGCGGCAAGGCTGCCGTCGACGGCTGGCGGCACCTCGGCCGCGGCAAACAGCGGCATGCGCCCGGTCGCCGAGGCTTTGGTGGCGTTCTGCCAGCCATGGCGGGTCTCAGCCGCTGGCACCGGCGAGGCGTCGACCTTGCCGGCGACCGCCAGCGGCACCACGGCGCGCACGTAGGCGAGGTCGGTGCGCAGCACGCGCGCCTTGAGCGGAGACAACTGCGCGAGCACGGCTTCGATGACCTGCACGCCCGAGTGCACCAAGGTCGCCAGCGCGTCTTTCTGGTTCCACTGCCGCGGGTGCGGGGCATCTTCGGGGGCGCGCACCGCGGCCGCCACCGGCTGCGACCAGCTCAGGCCGGCCTCGTCGCGCAGCACCTTGATCTGGGCGATCTTGGGCCGCGAGGCGTTGCGATCTTCGTTCAAGGTCACGTGGACCAGGCGCAGGTGCGGCGCTGTGGCCGGCTCTGACAGGTCGAAGGGACCCACGGCATGGGCCGCCACGATGCTGCCGTCGGGCATCGGCGTCGGGTCGCGCCACAGGCCCCCGGCGCTCTGGCCTTTGCGGGCGGCGTCCGGGGTCAGGTAGGTCAGCGCGTGCCGGAACGCCGGCACGGTCGCCGCCGCCTCTTGGCCCTCGGGCACCTCGACCGCGAACTGGCGTTCGAGCACGCACAGTGGGCCGCCGCGCCACACGTTGCCTTCATCTTGGACCGTCAGCACCGACCGGCCCTCGGGCAGTTCGCGCAGGTGCCAGAACACCTGCTCGGGTTCGGACATGCCGAAGTGCGGATGGGCTTCGGGCTGGATGTGGTGGTCGTGGTTGTGGCAGACCGGGAAACGGAAAAGCACTCCCTTGAAGCCGCCCTCGGCCGACCGGCGGATCGTGTAGGCCATGGTGCCGTTGAACTCGCCAGTGCCCAGGAACCAAGGCGCCGTCTCAGGCACCACTGTCCAGGTCAGTTGCTCCTGGTTCTGGCCGTCGGTGTCCAGGGCGTACAGATCGGCGTTGCGCACACTCAACACGTCGCTCGCGTCGCCGTGCTTGACGCCGCTGAAGTAGATGCGTTCGTAGGGCGCCTTGCCCGAGGCGTCCACAAACCCCCCGTTTGGGCCATACACGGGCAAGTAGGCGCCCTGGAACGAGCCGTCCTTGCCCGATCCGTCAAAGAAAGTCAGCTGCTTGGGCGCGGCGCCATCGACGCCAACCGTCCACAGGTTGGGCGCCTCGCCGGCCGCCTTGCGCAGCGTGAACACCACCCGCTGGGCGTCGTGACTGGTCGCCGGATCGCGCACGTCGGCTGGTGCCGTGTGCAGGCTGCCGGTCAGGTTGACGGCCGCGCCGGTATACGGCGGGTCCAGGCGGTACAGGTCGCTGCCCGCCAGGAACGGCGGTTGGTCGAACGGCCCAGCGGGCGCCACCGGACCGCCCACGGCGACGATCGGCGGCTGAGTCGTCGCCTTGGGTTCGAGCGACTGCATCTGCGTCTGGCGTTCGGCGCCGATCCATTGCAGCATCCCCTGTACGGTCGCAGATTTGCGCGGGTCGGCGCCGTCGGCCGACTCCTTGGCCAAGAAGACGTCGTTGCCGCCCTTGTGTGCGATGCCGCCGATTTCCAGGGGCAAGATCTTGGCCACCAGGCGCGATCGCAGCGGGTCACCCCACAGGGCGATGTTGCGGCGGGCCTCGGCGTAGGTTGCGCGCAGCTCGGCCTTGGGCAGCTTATGGGTGCCGGGGATGGCCGGCGCCGAAAACACCGCCCCGCCGAACATCAGACTGCCGTGGCAGGTGGCCGTGGCGCAGCCGCGGTCCATCAGGAAGGGGTAGACGTTCTTGGCGAAAAGCGCCTCGTTGGCGTCGAGCGGGGTCGCGGCCTTGGCTTCGGTGCCGTCCTTGACCGTGGCGACCCATGCGGCGAGTTTCTGGTAGGCCGGGTCGCTGCGCGACGGAAAGGGCGCGTTCTGGAAGTGCAGGATCCCGCCTTGGGCGACCGGCAGCGTCTTGCGCAGCAACGTCGAGTAGGCTGGGTCCTCCACAGAATTGACCTTGGCCTTGACGCTTGCCAGGGCCTTGGCGCTATCGGTGATGCGCCCCGCCCCATCGATGGGGAACGTCAGCCACCGCGCGGGGTCGAGTTGGTGCTCCTTGCCCGGCAGGCTGCCGTGGCACGCGGCGTTGGCGCAGCGCGTCTCCAGCAGCGGGACGATGTCGTCCTTCCAGGTGTCGTGGACGGGGTCGGTGCAGCCAAGCACAGCGAGCGCCGCGTTCATCCCCAAAAGGAGCCACCACGCCGCATGCGCCGACCTTTCCATGGCACACCTGTCCGTTGCTCGCGCGTCGAAACGACTGGGGACCGCCGGGCGCAAGCAGCATAGCAGAGGGTCGGTGCAGCCAGTGCAATGTGGGCGCGCACTTTTGTCACACGGCTGTCACATTGGACGTGCCGGGTTGGGTTTCGCGTGTAAGGTCAGTGGTTTTTCAGGCGACCTTGCGCCGCGCGTCGACCGCCGCCACCGCCGGCCGGGCCACGAACTGCGCAACCGCCGCCCACAGGCGCTCGAACTCGGTGCGACGGAATCCAGAGCCGCTGGTAATCCAATCGAAATGCGGCGGGGTGTGGTCGGGATTGTCGAAGTGGCCGATGACATCGTGGTGGTCGGCGTGGACGCAGCACACGACTTCGCCCCACAGTTGCGAAAGCACCGGCACCATGCCGTCGTTGGCCTTCAGATCCGGCATCTCGCCGTAGGCCTGCTGCAAGGCACGGACATGATCCACCGGCGGCAGCGGCACCTTGTCGGTCGGGTGGCGACTCGCGAGGTTCCAAATGGCGACGTAGAGCGCGTGGCTGGATTGCGCATACGGCGACAGCCCGGCCGCCAGCGTCGAACCCACCCCCGGCGCTCGCGCCCGCGCCACTACGCAGCCGTAGCGCACCGCGGGGTCGTTCCGGGTCACGGCGTTGAAGACCTCCATGGCCTGCGGCATCAGTTGGCCAATGAGCGACTGGTCGCTGCCGACCTCCTTGAAAAACTCCCGAATTTCGCGTTGGCGGTCGTCGGAGAAGTCGCGCAGCAGGTCGTCGTAGAGTTGATCGAGCGGATCCGAGGGCGTGACCAGGCTGTCGAGCTTGATGAGGAAGCCGGCCATCTGCACCAGCGCCGACAGCGGCAGCTTGCCGTACCGCAGCGTGTAGATCATTGACAGCGACAGGATCTGCAGCACGCGGCCACCGACCACGGTCATGAAAAAGCCGGCGGTCGGCGTGCCGTGGTGCGGCGTGGCGACCGAGACCACCGAACGCACCCGCCCCGCCAGGTCGTCGGCCGGCAGGTCGTTGGACAGCGAACCGCCCGCAGCCACCAGCAAGCGGGCATCCAGCCCCCCCGAGCTGTGCCCCACGAGGTGGATGGGCGCGTCGTCGCCGCCGGCATGATCGTGCATCTGCTGCAAAAGCCGCTGGGCGCGCTTCTTGACCGAGGAGGTCGGCGCGGTCTTGACTTGGACGACGTGGGCGTCCAGACCGTGCTCAGCCAACCGGGCTTCGAGGATTTCCTGGACGTGGGCGAAGTACTTGAGGTCGCCCAGGTTGGCGAAGCCGAAGAAGCCGGGGACCAGGAAGACGTGGTGTCGCGGTCGCGCCATCGGGCCTGGAGCGCGGACCAGATCGCCCGCGGGCCGGCAACGCTAGCGCAGCGCGCCCGATAGGGCAAAAAGGCCGGGTCGTCGACGCTTGCCGGCTACTTGCACTGCCCACATGTCGAGCCCGAACACGCGTAGTTCTTGCTGCCGGTCGCGCCGTTCCAGCCGCAGCAGTCGCCATAGCCCGATCCCTTGCAGGTCGCGTCGCAGTAGCAAATGCTGCCGCTCGACGAGGTGTACTTTGAACCGCAGTAGCTGTCGCAAATGTGCGGCTTGCAGTCGCTTGGACAATTGGTGCTGTTTTCGCCCGACTCGCACACGCCGTTGCCGCATTTGGTGGTGCAGTCCGCGGCGCAGTTGATGTTGTTCTCGCCGCCGTCGCACGTCTTGTTGCCGCACAGCGTCACGCACTTGCCGGTGCTGTCGCACTTTCCGACCGGGATGCCCTCTTCTTTGCAGACGGTGCCGCTCGACACCGGCTTGCCCTTGCACATCCCCAGGATGCAGACGTCGGCCGTACACCCCTGGCCGTCGTCGCAGGTGCTGCCGGTGCAGGTGCACGCCAGGGCTCCTTTGGCGTTCAGGCGCAGCACCCAGCCGTTGTCGCCGGCGCTGCCGGCGTAGGTGTACCCAGTGGCGATGAGGCCGCCGGGCGCCGCAGACACGCCGAAGAGCGCTTCGTTGTAGGTGCCTGCGGTCGGTACTTTTTGTTCCCACACCGGGGAACCATCGGCCTTGGCGGCGCGCACGAGGTACCCGTCATACTGCGAATTGGCGTGGGTGCGGCCAACCGCCACCACCGCGTCGCCGACCTCGGCCAGGGCGTACGGATCGGTGTACTGATCGCCGTAGGTTTTGGTCCAGGTCAAGGCGCCATTGCCGTCGAGCTTGGCGATGACCAGGCGTTCGACGTTGTTGTTGTTGACGACCGTGTACATCCGGCCGGTGATGTAGATCGCGCCGTCCGAGGAGCCTGTCGGTGAAACGCCAGAATCGCGAGATTCTGGCCGACAGGCTCCCAGGCAGGCCGCGGCTGCGGCCTGCCAGCGACCGAAACTGCCTGAAAACACTTCAGGCAGTTCTTGGTCGCTGCCCCAATCGCAACCAGCACGGAGCCCGTTGGACGATAGTCCGACAGGCTCCTAGCCCACCACCATGTCGGCCGGGTAGTCGTTGTAGTTGGCGTTGCCGACCGTGGCGGACCAGATTTCGCTGCCGCCCGGCTTGAGCTTTTTGACCACGAGGTCAGCCGACGACTTGTAGGCCGACACCAGCACGTAGACGTTGCCGTCGGCGGCCGGTGCGATGGCCTCCGCGTAGGTGACGTCGGTCAGTTGCTTTTCCCAGTTCTGGCTGCCGGTTTCGTCCAGTTGCAGGATCCAGCCTTTCTGGTAGGTGGTCGAGCTTACCGTGTATTTGTATTCGCCAGCGACCAGGTACCCGGTCTTGTTGGCGGCCAGGCCCCAGCCGTATTCGCTGTACGACGACGCGCCGAGGAACTTCTCCCACAGCACGGCGCCATTGGCGTCGAGCTTGAGGACCCACAACTGCATGCCGCCTGCCGACTGGTACGAGTAGCCCGTGAACACGAAATTGCCGTCGTTGCCGATGACGCCGTAGCGCAGCGAGTTGTCGTTGGAATTGCCGTAGGTTTTCTCCCACAGCACGTTGCCGTCCTGGTCGGTCTTGATGATCCAGCCGTCCTCGTAGCCGGCGCCCTTGCTCTTGGTGGTGCCGTACAGCAGCCACCCGCCGCTGACCGGCAGCGCCCCGCGGATGCCATCGGTGCCGGCCCCGCCGTAGGTCTCTTCCCAGCCCGGCGCGGTGTCGGCCACGCACTTGCCGGCCACACACACGTCGCACGATCCCGGCTTGCCGCACGGGTTGGCGTTGGGGGTGTGCTGGCAGGCGCCCGCCTTGCACGCGTCGTCGGTGCACTCGTTGCTGTCGTCGCAGACCTTGGCCTGGCCCTTGCAGACCCCGCCCGTGCAGGTGTCGCTGACGGTGCAGCCGTCGCCGTCGTCGCACGCCTTGCTGTTGGCCACGAACGCGCAGCCGGTGGACAGGCAGGTGTTGTCGGTGCACGGGTTGCCGTCGTCGCAGACCTTGACCTTGCCCGCGCACTTGCCCCCGCCGCACGCGTCGCCATCGGTGCATGCGTCCTTGTCGTCGCAGGGCTTGGTGTTGGCGACGTAGCTGCAATTGCCGGCATCACACTTGTCGTCGGTGCACGGGTTGTCGTCGCTGCACTGCTTGCCTACGCCCGCACATTTGCCGGCCGCGCACGCGTCGTTGTTGGTGCAGTTGTTGCCGTCGTCGCAGGGGCCGTCCTTGAGCACCCAAACACACCCTTTGGCCGGGTCGCAACTGTCGATCGTGCACACGTTCTGGTCGTCGCAGTTGACGGCCTTGCCCGGCGCGCACTTGCCGTCCTTGCACACGTCGCCGTCGGTGCACGCGGTGCCGTCCGTGCAGGTGCCAGTTTGGGCGGCGTGGATGCATGCGCCGTCCTTGCAACTGTCGGCGGTGCAGGTCTGCGCGTCGTCGCAGTTCTTGGGCTTGCCGAGGCACGCGCCAGCGGCGCAGATGTCGCCCTCGCTGCACGCATCCTTGTCGTCGCAGGCCGCGGTATTGTTGGCGGTCTGGCAGCCGAGCTTGCTGTCGCAGCTATCGTTGGTGCACGGGTTCTTGTCGTCGCAGACCTTTGCCGGACCCGGTTTGCACGCGCCCGCCTCGCACACGTCGCCCTCGGTGCAGACGTTGCCGTCGTCGCACGACTTGCCGGCGTCGTAGCCGCTGCCGTCGGCCTTGCACCCGAACGACTTGCCGCCAGCGCACACCGCCGACACGCACAGCTTGGGCACGCACGCTCCGGCCTGGCAGTAGTTGCCGTCCTTGCAGTCGTTGGAGCTGGCGCACTCGGCGCACACGCCCTTTTGCTGATCGCAGACCGCCGGGCACTCCTTGCTGGTCTTGCACGGGGTGACCGCCACGCACTTGTGGTCCTGGCACTTGCCCTTGTCGCAGTCCAGGTCGCTGGCGCAGTCGGCGCACACGCCTTCGGTCTTGTCGCAGACCTGGTTGGCGGCCTTGCAGTCGGTGTCGCTCTTGCAGACTTTGCTCACTTTGCAAGCCTTGGCCTAGCACAGCTCGCCAGCGACGCAGTCTTTGCTCGACAGGCACAACACGCAACTGTGGCTGGCCAGATCGCACTTTTTGCCGGTGCCGGCGCCGGCGCAGTCGTCGTCGGTGTCGCAAGGGGCCGCGAGCCCTGGTTTGGGGGGATCGACGGGCACGTCGGGGCTGGCGTCCGTCGCATCGGTCGGCGCGGTGTCCGCCGCTGTCTCCGCCGTCGCATCGGCCACCCCGTCCGGCGCCGCGTCGGCGCTGCTGTCGGTCGCAGTGACCTCTTCGCTGTCGGCGAGGGCATCCGTTGGGGTTGCGTCGGTCGCTACGGCGTCGGCGATCGCGGTGTCGGGCACGATCGCTGTATCGGGGCTGGTGGAGGCCTCCGATGCGCCGTCGGCCGTGACGTCGTCGGTGCCGGCCGGGGTCAGGTCAGCCACAACTGCGTTGTCGGCCCCGGTGTCGGCCGCACCGCCCACCGTGGGGACGGGCGCGGTGTTGCCGACGCAGGCCGCAGCCGCGATTGCCGTACCGCCCAGCAGGATGGCCCGCGCTGGCGGGCAGCACCGAGAAATAATTTGAAAATTCATTGGATTGACTTTACGGCCGGCGACCGCGGGGCGCGGTATTTTACGGTATCCGCGAGCGCTGGCAAGCGGTTTTCGTCGGCGCAAGGGCTGCAACCTTGGCAAACTTTGGACCTTCTCGGCGAGCGCCCCCGCGCCGCGCTTTTCGAAGGGGGCCGCGAAATCCGTTGACCGCACGGACCCCTTGCCCTAAAATCCCGCCCCCCTCGACCGCCCCCTCGCGGGTCGGCGACCGGGGCGAACCGATGCACGGGCGGCAACGAGGCCGCGCCGGGCCGAGCGGTTCGGGAGTCGTTGCGGGCTGGTGCGACGAGCGGTCGCCCCCGCGTGGAGTAGGCCATGGCCAAGGGCTTGTTGGGCCGCAAAGTCGGCATGACGCAGGTGTTCGGAACCGAGGGACAGAAGTACGCGGTGACGGTGCTCGAAGTGGGACCGTGCCCGGTGGTCGCCGTCAAGAGCGCGGCCGGCAAGGATGGCTACAACGCCGTGGCCATCGGCTTCGGCGAGAAGAAAGCCAAACATGTCAACAAGCCGCGCGCCGGCTTCTTCTCAAGCATCGGCCAGGCGCCGCTCGGCGAGGTGCGCGAGATGCGCGTGTCGGCCGACGACGTGGCGCAGATCGAGGTGGGCGTCGTGCTGACGGCCGACGTGTTCCAGGCCGGCCAGAAAGTCGACGTGGTCGCCCAGACCAAGGGCCGCGGTTTCACCGGCGTCATCAAGCGCCACAACTTCCACATGCCCAAGGAGACCCACGGCACCCACGAGGTGTTCCGCCACGGCGGATCGCTCGGCACCCGCACCACGCCCGGTCGCGTGTGGCTGAACAAGAAGATGGCCGGCCACTACGGCGACGAGCGCGTGACCATCCAGAATCTGACCGTGGTGCAGGTCGAGAGCGACAAGAACCTCGTGGTCGTCAAGGGCAGCGTGCCCGGTCCGAACGGGGGGCTGGTGTGGATCCAAGAGGCCGCGCGCACCCAGAAGCAACCCAAGGCGTAGCACCCGCCCGCCTCCGCTGCCGCGAGCCACTGCCCATGCCGCCGGCCATGTTCAAGAAGCGCACCGGGACGGGCGAATTCTACGCCGTCAACCTGCCGCGCAAGATGCGTCATCGCCTGATGCGGGGCGTGGTGCGGTCGAACTTTCCGCGCGGCGACAACACCAAGCGACCGTGGCTGAGCGATCAGGACACCATCGAGTTCGATTTCACCGAGATCCTGCGGCAGACCGAGCAGCAATGGCACGAGATGCTCGACTCGTTCGCGTGGATCGGCGACGTGGTCACCTTCTGTCTGCGTCGCCGCCAGCACATGTCAGACCAGACCCGCGAAGACGCCGACGGATGGATCGAGTGGTTCCTGGTGCTGCACACCGTCGGCTTGCTCGACCGCCGCGGAACGTGGTTGGGGCCGGGGCTCGCCCAGTCCTGAGGCCACCCGCAGCGGCTGTGCGTTTCAGGCCGCGGCCGCCGCCCGTCCCTGCGGCGTGGGACCTGCCCGGCCCATGCGCGTGCGCGGCGGGTTGAAATAGCCAAAGCGCAGCTTGGGGTAGCGCTGGCGCAGTTCGGCGATCAACGCCAGCACGCCCAGGGGCTCGCGCACGGCGTCGTCGGGTAGCACCCGCAAGTACAACTCTGGATCGATGTTGAGGTTGCGCAACTGGACCAAGTCAACCCCGCGGTCCAGCAGCGCGCACAGCGCCTCGATCTCAGCGCGCGTGTCTGATACGCCCGGAAACACGAAGTAGTTGAGCGACACGTACTTGCCGCGCGCCTTCATTTCGTCGAGCGACTGCACCACATGGCGGAATTCGTAGCCGCGCGGCTTGTAGTAGGCGTGGTAGAGGGCCGGCCGTGCCGAATTGAGCGAAATTCGGATGCTGTCCAAGCCGGCGTCGGCGAGGCGCGCGACGATGCGCGGCAGGCTGGCGTTGCTGTTCAGGTTGACGATGCCGGCCTGGGTGCGGGCGCGGATGCCGGCCACCGTTTCTTCGAGGACCTTGGGTTGCAAGAGCGGTTCGCCCTCGCAGCCTTGGCCAAAGCTGACCACGCCATTGGGCACGCGCGCCAGATGCAAGCACGCCAACTCAATCAGGTCCTGGGCGCGAGACGCCACCTGGATGCGGTCGTGGTTGGCGGCAAAGCTGCTGCCGCTCTGGTCCGAGATGCAGCCTACGCAGGCGGCGTTGCACTGGGTCGCGGCCGGCATCGGCGCTTCCCAGCGGCCCAGGAAGAAGTTCTGGGCGGCGCGGCAGTGGTAGACCAGGGCGCAGTGCTCGACATGGGCGATGGCGCGGTTGTCGGGGTGCGCCGCGCGCAACAGGTCCACCCCGGTCTGCACCAGCCGCATGTCGAAGCGATAGGGGTCTTGCCGCGGGTCCGCATCGACGCGCACCGCTGGCACCACGAAGCGGCCATTCTTCCAGCCGACGGCGGTGTAGGCGTAGAGCGTCAGTTCCGGCGCATCGGGCCGGGTGTCGTAGGCCGGGTGCAGCAGTCGCGCGTACGCCGGCGCCACGAACGCCGCCACGGTCTGCAAGATGCCGGTGTCGGCGTCCCCTTCGACTTCCACCGCCTCTTGGTGCCGCAGGTCGAGCGCGTAGGGGATGCGCCCGGGCAGCACGAACAGGTCCGATCCCTTGGGCAGGGCGATGAGTTCGGTGTCGGCCGGCTGGCGCCACGCTTCGCCGTCCCAGCCGAGCAAAGCCAGGGTCGGGTGGTCGAAGATGCGGCCTTGGGCGTCGGCGACCACCGCGCGGGCAAACCTGTCGGGCATGGGCGAATTCCGGGCTACAAGGTCAGTTGGGCGTTGAGCAGGACGTTGAAACTGGCCGGCGAGCCGAGGTTCAGGCCGCCCACCGGCACCGCGTCGCCGTCGCCCGGCTTGGCCACGGGGGCCTGCACGGCCGCGCCGATGCGCACTTTGCGCAAGTTCAGGCGCAGACCGCCGGTGATGAGCCACACGTTGTGGTAGCTCTTGCTGTTCTTGATGTTCCACATCGCGTCGACTTCGACCGAGACGCCGATGGCGCCAAGATCGGCCACAGCGCCCACGCCGGTGTGCAGGTAGCGCAAAAGGCGCAGGTCGTTCAGCGGGTTGCTGTCGCGGTTGCGCGGGCTGCTCGGTCGCAGCTCGACGAATTCGCCGCGGGCGACCAGATCCACCAGGCCGATTTCGCCGCCAAAAACGCCGTATCCGGTCCAGCTCATATAGTCGCTCAAATAACGCGGCGCGGCCAACGGGTTCGACAGCGTGATGGTGCTGCTGTCTTCGGAACCCAGCGGCGCCCACACCGACCCGCCGAGCGCGAACCCGAACGCCTTGCCGCTGCCGCCGAGCGAGCCGCCCAGCCGCACGTCGGCGCCCGGGTTGCCGAGCACCATCGTTGTGGATTTGCTTTGGGTGTAGAAGCCGGCGATCGGCACCTGCCCGGTCAGTTGCACGGGGCCGATGTTCAGGCCGGCGTAGGGCTCGAGCGCAAAGGTCGTCGTCGGCTCCGGGGCGTTGTAGTACTCGACGATGGTGGCGAGCATCCTGAGTTTTTCGGGCGTTACCTGGTTCAGGCCCTGCTCGGCTTCGGAGCTCCATTTGCCCTGGGCCTGCAACTCGGCCTTGAGTTGGGCCTTGAACTGGTCGATCTGGCCCGAGTCGGCCATCTTCTTGACCTCCTTGGGGTCCACGTATTGCACGTAGTCGACCACGCCCGCGGCGGCGGGATTCTGGGCTGTGTACTCGGCGACCTTCTTCTTGACCACGCTCTGCACCACGGCCTGCACCGGCGCAACCTGGAACTGGGCGCCGGCAAAAAAGCGGCGGTCCGACGGCGAGGGCTGGATCGTCTTGCCGACGAAAAGGTCGCCATTGGCAAACGGGTCGGCCGCTGCCGAGGAGGAAAGGGCCAGCGACAGGCACAGCGACAGACTCAGCGACAGACTCAGCGACAGACTCAGCGACAGACTCAGCGACAGACACAAGGGCAGGCAAAGCCAGGAACTCAAACGCAACTGCAAGGCAGACCTCGCGCGGCGGTCAGGCCGCAGCGCAAAAGCGTAGGCGTCGCGGCCGAGGCGCGCAAATGGCCGCAGCCGCAACCGGCCTACCAATGGCCGCCGAGTACAATCGAGGCGCCTGATGCTGCGGGCGCCACCCACACCACCGCCGGCCTGGGGCCGCTGTCGCGCAGCAACCACCACAGTCCTCCGGCCACCACGGCCGCCCCGCCGGTGCCGGCGAGCGACCAGCCCACGGCCTTGCGCTCGCCGATCGACCGCGCCTTGGTCTGGGCGTCGAGGTAGCCCATGGCGATGTAGGCCTTGGGGTCGGCCTCGACCACGCCCCAGGTCTGCCTGCGCAGTTCCGCCTCGTCGGTCGCAGCGCCGGCCAGCCAGTAGCTGCCCATGCCGGCCAGCGCCGCACCGCCCAGCACCGTCGCCAGGGGCCCCCAGGCAAAACCGGGGCCCTCGGCGCCGGACAGGTCGTACTGCACCACCTTGCGCGGTGGCGGCTCCTTGACTCCGCGTTCGCTGTCGGCGGGGCGATCGCCCTCGGCGGCCTGCTTGTCGCGGCGGTCGCGGTCGGCCTTTTCCCGAGCGGCTCGTTCTGCTTGAGCGGCCTGCGCGGCCAAGCGGTCCTGCTCGGCTTTTTCGCGGGCTGCGGCCTCGGCCCGGCTGGCCTCTTCGGCCCGCTGGCGCTCGGCTTCCAGGGCTTTTTCGCGTTCGCGCTGCTGCTTTTGCGCCTCGGCGTCGGCATTGCTGGCGCCGAGCGCTGCCAACCGCCGCAGTGCCGCGCGGGCCTCGGCCGAGTCGGCGGTGGAGAGGCGCAACACCTCGCGGTAGGCCGCCACGGCCTCGGCTGCCATGCCGCCCTTGTCGGCCAGTTCCGCCGCCACCACCCACACGCGCAGGTCGTCCGGCAGGATGCGGGCGGCCGCCGCCGCGTGACGGTAGCCGAGCGCCGGGTCGGGAGCCTCTTGCGCCCGCCGCAGCAGGGCCTTGACGCGTTCGCGCTGAACGTCGTCCAGGTGGCCGCGCGCCTGCGTCAACTTGTCCTCGGCGCCTTTGGGGTTGGCCAGGAAGGCCTCGTAGCGCTGCGCGGCGTCGTCGTAAAGCCCGGCCTTGTGGCAAGCGCGCGCCGAACTATACAGCCACCCGCCCTGATTGGGTTGGACCTGCCACGCCTGGTAGAAAAGGCGCGCGGCGTTCTCGAAATCGCCTTTCTCGTAGGCAGCCTTGGCCGTCGCCGCGGTCTTTTCGGCCGCCTGGGCGGTCTTCTCGGCCGCGCGCGCTGGCGCTGGCGCCCACGGGCAGGCGCACGCCAGCGCCGCGACCACAGCCCAAGCGCGCGCGTTAGTCATCGACCACCGTGCTGGATTTCTTGGGTTTGGCCGGTCTGGGCGCAGACAGCTTTGGTGCCGCCGGCTTGGCGGCCGCTTCGACCTGCGCAGTCGGTTTGGCAACGGCCGACTTTGCGGGTGCCGCTGGCGGCTCTGGTGCCGTCGCCGCCGGTGGCGCAGGCGTCGGCCCGGCCACTGCCGGCGAAAGCGGTGCGGGTGGCGGTACCGTCCCCGGCCCAGCACCTGTCCCTGTCCCTGTCCCTGTCCCTGAGGCCGTCCCTGAGCCTGCCCCTGTCCCTGTCCCTGAGGCCGTCCCTGAGCCTGTCCCCGTCCCTGCCCTTGTCCCTGACGCCGTCCCTGAGCCCGTCCCTGCCCCTGTCCCTGCGCCTGCAGTTGTCCCGGGAGGCTCCCCAGCCGCGGCACCGGCCTCCGCCGCCGGCGCCTTGCCCGCCTGCGTCCACGCAATCCACCCGATCGCCAACGCGGCGACCGCGCAGGCGGACACCGCCACGACCTTGAGGGGCTGGCCGGATGGCGTTGCGGGCAACTCGTCGGTCGGCCGGTGCCGCGGGTCGGGCAGGTCGAGCACCATGGGTGCCGACATCGGCCGGCCGCCAGCGTATGCCACCGCAGGGGCGGGCGCTGGGGCGGCCGACGGCGCACTGGGCGGACGCGCGACCGCGGCCGAACGGCCGTCTGCACCATAGGGCTGGGTAGCCGGTGCGCCGGCCTTGGCGGGCTCGGGTCCCGGGGGTGGCGTCGCCTTGCCCGTCACCGGCGTCAACGCGGC
>VGRO01000041.1 GCA_016875335.1 Deltaproteobacteria bacterium
AAGGTCACCCACATGGCCGCCCAGCGTGCGCCCGACCGGGCCGGGCCGTTCGCCGCCGAGCACTGGGCGTGGTTGGCCCTGCCGTTGGTCGCAGCGCTGCGCGGGCCGCGGGCACACCGCCCGTGGGCGTGGGCCGCACTGGGCGCGGTGGCCATGGTCCTGGCGTGGCCGCGGCTGCAGTCGCACTATTTCTTTTTGCCGATCCCGCTGTTGGCCATCGCTGCGATCGGACTGTGGCCCGCGTTGGAGTCAGGTCGGCGCAGGCATTGGGCGGCGGCGGCGCTGGTCGCCGGCGTGCTGGCCATCCCCATCGCACGGGCGATCGACCGCAGGCCGGTGCAGCAGCAAGCCGCCGCGGAGATGCGGGCCCTGGCCGCGCAGGTCGCCCGGCTGGCGGGCAGCCCGACCCGGCCGATCTGGGGCGACGGAGCCCTGGTCCCGCTGGTGAGCTTGCACACAGGCCTGCCAGTGGCGCTGGGCGACACGGACGTCAATGCGCAGCGCTTCGCGGCGGGCTTGCTGGACGCCGCCGCGCACGTGGACAAGGTGTTGGCGACCCGGCCGATCCTGGTGGTGGTGCCGCGGCACGGCGTGGACACAATCGCCGCAATCCACGACGCCATGCTGCGGCGCTGCCCGGACGCCCAGACGTTCACGTCGCCGGCCACCGGATATGCTGGAGTCCTGCTCACCTGCCGGTGACGAGGCCGGCCGTGGCACGGGCATGCGCGGAAATGGGGGCTCTGCTGTATCGGCGGCCAGTGCCGATGTTCTCCGGTACCACGGACAGAGCGACGCGCAGGGCTCTCAGGGTCAGCCGGCTGCGCCGGACAGGCGCAGCCGCAGGCACAGGTCCAGTCTCGGATGTCGGCGTTCGCACAAGGGATTTGCGCAGGTCCTGACCCTGTGCCTGTTCCTGGCCCTGTCCGGCGCCACGGCCGCGGACCACCGCTATCGCGGGTCCGGCGCCGGCTGACCCTGAGAGCCAGGCGAGACCCAGACCCGCGTGGAAACGGTGACGCCGCCGCAGTCGGGGATCTACGGGCGAACGGCCTCTGGTACCGCGGACATTGCGACCGCGCAGGGCTCTCAGGGTCAGCCGGCTGCGCCGGACAGGCGCAGGCGCAGGTTCAGACGCAGGGTCGGTTTCTGCCAAGAATGCAAGGTGTTGCGAGCGAAGGGGCGTCGGGCGGGAGCACGCGCCGGCCCCGGCCATGCCAAGCGCGGAATTGTGTTGGATCCTCTGGCGGGGAGCCGCAGCCCCAAGGCGGCGCTTGGTGGCGCCGTGTGCACTGGCCGCGGCCGCTGGATCGGCGCTATCCTGACGTCCCCGGATGCCCTGGAGGCCACCCGATGAGTGCGATGCCGACCCCGACCCCAACCGCCCGCAATCCCGCGGAAGGAAAGCCAGGTAGCGCCGCCGCGACCCCCAATGCGGCGCCCATCCCAGGTGCGGCCCCGGGCGCTGGGTCCGCTGGCGCCAAGCGCGGTCAGCCCGGAAAGGGTGGCCCGCAAGCAGGCCCGCAAAAGCCCAAACCGGGCAGCGAGGAGGGGGTTCGCGAGGAACTCAAGGGCAAGGACTACGAGCAGGGCGCTCAATACGTCAAGCCGGGCGGCGAACTGACGATGAGCGGCGCCGACGCCAAGAAGCAGGCGGCCGACGCGGGCAAGCAGGAAGGCCCGGGCACGGACCTGCCGTACCGGGCGCAGATCGAGAAGGCATTTGGAACGCACAGCTTGTCGGGTGTGCGCGCGTACGTCGGCGGCGAGGCGGGCAAGACGGCCGAGCAAATGGGCGCACCGGCCTTCACCCAGGGCGACAAGGTGGTGTTCCAGAAAAAGCCCGACCTGCACATGGCGGCGCATGAGGCCGCCCACCTCATCCAACAGCGCCAGGGCCGTTTGCCGCCGGGGGGCAAGAGCGCCCCGGGCGACCCCTTGGAGCGCGAGGCCGACGCCGTCGCCGACCGCGTGGTGGCGGGGCAGTCGGCCGCGGACCTGCTCGGTTCCAAGAAGGAGGGCGGCGAGAAGTCCGATGCCGTGCAAGCCTACGCCGGCAACGTCGATACGGCCACGACCAGCGGCCCGGGCACTGTGCGCGAACAAGTCGACAGGAACTTTAGCGGCGGCCCGGCTGGCGATCGCGACGACAACTTCAACCCCGCCGTCAAGGTTGAGTTCGAGGGCAAGCTCGGCATCGCGCTGCTTCGCGCCCAGGCGTTCTACCGGCCTGTGGTCGAAAACGTCTCGTACGGCGTGTATCGCTACTTGCAGGCCAAAGCCGAGGTGCTCAAGGAAGACGAAAAAAAGCTCATGGAGCAGGCGTTCGAGTCGTTCAGTTTCATGTACGACGCGTTCGAGCCCGGCAAGCAGGCGGGCGGCGTTTTCTACGGCCGCATCCGCGACAACATGGCCGACAAGGCCGACTACTTCGGGGCCATGACGGACCTGCTGCTCAACGGCAGCGGCACGGTGCAGAACCACATGCTGGCGCATCAGTGCTTCCTGGACAAAGTGCTCGATGCGGCCAAGGACGCGAGCAAGGGCGTCGGTGGCACCGCGCCGGCGGCGCAATACCTGGACCAGATGCGCAAGACGGCGGCCGAACGCAAGGCGGAGAAAGATGCTCAGCTTGCCGATGCCCAGGCGCCGGACCTCAAGCATCTTCGCAAGACCGACGCGGGCGAGGCCGACCCGTTTGGCGAGCGCGGCAAGGGCGTGAGCGGTCGCGAAGCCCGCGGTCGGCTCGACATGCGCAAGGGGTTCAATCCCGGCAAGGGCGGATTCGACCCGGCGGGCCCGCTGCCCGACGGTGTGAAGTTCGACAATCGGATGCGCGACGGCAGCAAAGTGCCACATTCGCAAGGCATTGCCGATGACGATTCGCCCCAGCAGATGCCGGCCGACGGCGAGCGGCTGGGGCTGGGCCAGGTCCACAGCCGCGGCGTCGAGACCTACACCCTGGACGAGTCGCAGACGTTCATCCAGCAGGCGCGCACCACGTTCAACATGCCGCTGGCGGCTGGCATCAGCGGAACCACCACCGACCTGCACGAAGTCGCCAAGATGTTTGGCGTCCAAAGCCCAGAGCAGCAGTTCAAGTACCAACTGGCGTGTCTCGCGCACCTGGGAACCGCAGGGGCGCACAGCTTCCACGAGATCATGGCCGCCGCCGCGCTCAACACCGGCGTGACCTACGAGCCTGGGAACTACCGCAGCATCCTCAAGTACGGCGTCGAGGCCATCGCCGAGATCAAGGCGCTCTTCGACGACCCGAAGTATGCGGAAATTCCCGGCATCGGCGACCCCGCCAAGCTGCGCGGCAAGACCAGTGAAGCCCCGGCAGACAAGGTCGCGGCCGCCTCGCCACCGCCACCGCCCGCTCCCAACCCCGCGGCGGCTCCGGCTCCCGCGGCGGTCGCATAGATACCGATACCCCCTCCTCCCATTGTTCAGGTCATTGTTTTTTGGATGGTGTTTTCACCGGCTCGTGGTCGTACGTGCGCTTGGCGTCGGCGAGAAAACTACCGCCCTGTGCGGCGTCAGGTACGCTAGGTCGTGCGCGTCTTCGCGCATGGACCGACCATGACCGCCGCCGATCCACAAGTGGAGCCACAGCCCGACCCGGCCGACGCCGTGGTCGATTGGGCAAGACACAAGGTCCTCGGCCCGGTCCGCGCCGTCGAGGCGCTGGGCGACGTGTTGCTGTTCACGTTGACCGCGGTATGGCGGGCCCGCAAGCCGCCGCTGCGCTGGGCGGTGTACTTGCAGCAGATGGAGTTCGTGGGCGTCGGGTCGCTCGGGATCATCTTGCTGACCGGGGCTTTCACTGGGGCAGTGTTCGCCATCCAGACCAGCGTGGCGTTCTCGATCTTCAAGGCCAAAAGCCTGATTGGCGGATCGGTGGCGCTGGCGCTGGTGCTAGAGCTTGCGCCGACCATGGGCGCGCTCATGGTCGCCGGCCGCGTCGGGTCGGCGATGACCACGGAACTGGGCACCATGCGGGTCACCGAGCAGATCGACGCCCTGGAGACAATGGCCGTCGATCCGCTGCACTACCTGGTGGCGCCGCGGGTGGTGGCGTGCACGCTGATGATGCCGCTCTTGACCATGTCGTTCAACGCGATCGGCATGTTGGGTTCGTACATCGTGTGCCGGACGCTGCTGGGCGTGGACCACGCGTCGTTCTTCAGCCGCATCTACGAGTGGGTGGATCCGGCCGACATCGCCTGCAGCGTCGTCAAGGGCACCGCGTTTGGGGCGATCATCGGGGCAATTGCGGCGTACAAGGGATTCTGGGCCACCGGCGGGTCGCGCGGCGTGGGCCTGGCGACGACGTCCACGGTGGTGACGGCCTCGGTCGCGGTGCTGGTGATGGACTACGTGATCACCAGTGTGTGGATGGTCTTGTTTCCGGCGGGGGGGTAGGCCGGCGCGCATTCGATTGCCGCAGCGTGGTCGTCGCCGCTGCGGAACCGCCCGAGCTTGGCTGGCCGGCTGGTGTGCCGGCGACCGACTCACCCAAGCCTGGGCCCTGTCCCGGTCGGTATTCGCGTCCGCCCCCGCTACTTGGCCACGTACACGAATAGATACCGGGGCCCGATGATGCCCTGCCCGAAGCAGTTGGACGCCTCGAAGGCGCAACTGTTGTTGTTGACGGTCAGGCTGGCGATGGACTCGCTGCACCCGGCCGCGGAGACCCACCAACTGCGGGCCAGCGCCGGGTTCTCGGCGTCGGCCTTGATGAGGTTGTTGCCTTCGAGGTTGAAGTTGCTGTCGTAGATGAGCCCCGATTCGGCCATGTTCACCAAACCGTAGGCAAAGACGTTCTTCTTGGCGTCGATGTAGCGCACCTGGCTGGCCAGCTTGCCGGCGCCGCAGGCCACGCGGACCTTCGTGAAGGCCTTGTCGGCGCAGTCCAGGCCCCAACCCGTCGGGATGTCCTCGCCGGTCGCCGTGTCGTAGTAGCCGGCGCACTGCAACCAACCGGTGGCCTTGAAGTCGGGACCGAGCTGTCCCACGAACCCGTTGATGGTCGGTGGACAGCCGTCGTCGGTCTGGCCGTTGCAGTTGTTGTCCATGAAATCGGCGCAGAAGTCCTTGACCCCCGGGTTGACCTTGAAATCGTCGTCGTTGCAGTCGCCGCCGCCAGCAGGGCAGATCTGCGGCGTCACTCCAAACGGGATGGTCTTGCCGGCGTCGCAGTAGTTGTCGCTGTCCTTGTCGCAGCCGTCGTCGATCTTGAGGTTGCAGTCGTTGTCCTTGTTGTCGCAGAGTTCGGTGGCCAGCGGGTGCACGTCTGGATCCTTGTCCTGGCAGTCGCCGACGCCCTTGCTGCACTTGGGCGAAAAGCCGATGACCTTGAGGTTCTTGTTGCAAAAGCCGTCGCCGTCGTCGTCGCAGCCCTCGTCGACCAGGCCACTGCAGTCGTTGTCCAGGTTGTCGCACGCTTCCTGGGTCGCGTAGTTGGCGTTCCAGTTGGCGTAGTGTTCGGCGCTGCACGGCAGCCACGCACCGTTGGCGCACAGGCTCACCGGCTTCTTGCTGCCCTTGCACACGCCCAGGTTCTTCTCGCAGTTCTGCGGATCTTCGATGATGAGGTCGCCGTCACTGGCGTCGGTCTTGCCGTCGCAGTCGTCGTCCTTTCCGTTGCAGGTCTCTTTGGCACTCGGGTACTGGTCGCCGAACAGGTCGTTGCAGTCGCCGCCGCCGAGCGGGCACACCTTGGGCTTGCCCGCCGTCGCCATGGCGCTGTCGCAATAGCCGTCCTTGTCGTCGTCGCAGCCCTCGTCGACATCGCCGTCGCAATCGTTGTCGAGGTTGTCGCAGATTTCGGATTGCGGCTTGCCCGCGCTGGTCGAGCACACCGATGCGCTGCCGTCGGGCGCACAGACCACGGTGCCCGCGACATTGCAGATGCCCTTGCCGTCGGTGCACGATTTGCCGAGGTTGGGAAAAAGCTCGTCGGTGCCACCGGTGCAGTTGTCGTCCACGCCGTTGCACAGCTCCTTGGCGCCCTTGAAACGCTTGGGGTTGAGGTCGTCGCAGTCGCCTTCGCCGCTGGGGCACGACTTGGGGGTGCCGACGACCGTGAGTTCGCCGTCGCACTGGCCGTCCTTGTCGTCGTCGCAGCCTTCGTCGATGGCGCCGTTGCAGTTCTGGTCGAGGTCGTCGCACTTCTCGACGGCGCCGGGCAGGCTCAGCTTGTCGTCGTCGTTGCAGTCGCCGCCCCCCTTGGGGCACACCAGCGGAAAGCCGAGCGTGGCCATGCCCGCGTCGCAATAGCCGTCGCCGTCGTCGTTGCAGCCGTCGTCGGCCTTGCCCGAGCAGTCGTTGTCCTTGTCGTCGCACACCTCGACCTTGCTGTACGACGGGGCTTGCAGCGTGTAGTCCTGGTCGGCGCAAGCCAACCACTGGCCGGTCTGGCACAACAGCGCCGGCTTCTTGGACCCGGCGCACACGCCCTGCTGCTTTTCGCACGGTTGGCTGTCGTGGATGAGCAAAAGGGGGTCCTCGGCGTCCTTGAGGCCGTTGCAGTTGTCGTCGGCGCCGTTGCACAGCTCTTTGGCGGAGGGATGTTTGCCGGCGTCCTTGTCGTCGCAGTCGCCGCCGCCCTTGGGGCACGCCACCTTGCCCGCGGGCTCGTAGCCCAACGCCGCATCGCAATAGCCGTCCTTGTCGTCGTCGCACCCTTCGTCGGTCTGGCCATCGCAGTCGTCGTCGGCGTTGTTGCACAGTTCGGGCACCGGCTTTTGGCCGACGCAGGTCTCGATGCCACCGACACAGATCGGCGTGCCCGGGCAGCTGCTGTCGCCCGCGACGATCTTGCAGGTCGCGCCAGCCGCCGGTTCGTCGGTCTGGCCGTCGCAGTCGTCATCCTGGGCGTTGCAGACTTCGCCGGCCGGGGTCTTGGCGGTGCACGGCGTCAACTGCTTGCTCTGGCAGTGGCGCTTGCCGGTGCAGGCTCCATCCTTGCCCGACTTGCTGCATTTGGTTTCCGCTTTCTCGTTCTCGAACCGATCGGTGCAGTTGTCGTTCAGCTTTTCGGCGACGCACTGCTTGGCGGGCTTGCCGTCTACGCTCTTGACCGGCTTGCACGAAAAACCCGCGGGGCATTTATCCGTCTTGGCGCAGTCTGCGCCGCAAAACGCACCCTCCTCGCCTGCCGGCACGCACACGTCGCCGATGCCGATCGGCGCCTCGCCGACTTGGGTCTTGCAGTCGAAATCGCCCATGCAGGGCCGGCCGAGGTTGGGCGCCAGGGGCAGACAGCCAAAGACGGTGTCGGGCGCACCGGCGACTTGCATGCAGCCCCACCCTTCGGGACATTGCAAGTTGCCGCCGCACAAGCCCGAACACACCTTCTGGTCGCGCGTGGGCGTGCAATAGCCGATGGCGCATTGATTGTCTGCGCTGCACGGCGACCCACATTCACCAGGCGATGGGGCGGCGAGGTTGCACGCGGGCTTGGTGGCGCTGAGGTCCAGTGTCGGCGCATCGACCGCTGAGTCGGTCAGCACCACGTCGAACGTGACCAACCCGTCGAGGACGGCGCCGGCATCGACGGTCGTCGCGTCCGGCGCGCCAAGGGTGTCGGCGCCTGGGCCGGACGCCTCCGACCCGGCGAGGTCGGGCAGCACAGCGCCGGCATTCGCGGCACCACCGCCGTCGCACGCACAGGCAAGGGCGGACGCGGCAACGGGGGCCCAAAGGCGGGCAAACATCGTCATGGGGCACACCGGCCGGCAAGACGCCAGCGCAAGGTCGCGCGCAGTGCCGCGAAAACCTGCCGGAGCGCTGCGCGGGACCACAGGTTAGCGAGTGTGAGGGCCCGTGGGCAAGCGGCCTACTTGCACAGCGAGGCGGCGCACTTGCCGGTCGGACAACTCGCACCTTCGGCGAGCGCAGTGGACACGCAACCCTTGACGTCGATGCAGTTGTCAGCGGTGCAGGGCTTGCCGTCATCGCAATCCTTGGGCAGCAGCTTGCCGCATTGGCCCTCGGTGCCGCACAGCAGGATGCCCCACGGGTTGGCGCGGCCGGCCAGCAGGTCGAGATCACTGCTGCCCGACTGCGCGGCGCCCGCCGCCATCGCCCCGCCGTCGGGCAACGGCGCCCCCGCGTACACGCGCTGCGAGCCGAAGATCGGATGGCTGCGCTGGTACAGAAAGTTGCCGAACGTGTCGACCCGCACGCCCAGGAAATCCTCGCCAAAGCCGACGCCGAAGTCCGCGTACCCGAAGAGCATGTAGCCTTGGTCGGCTGCGACCATGCCAAGCGTGCGGGCGTTGACGCTTTGTGCGTACTGGAACTGCGCAGTGACCTTGCCCGCGGCGTCGGTCGCGACCCACCACACCTGGGGCTTGGTGATCGCCGTCTGGGTCGTCCCGGCCAGGGTGAAGCCCGTCGCGGTCGGTATCACGGCGACCAGTTCCGAATTGACCAACGCCCCGCCATACGCCTGCTGCCACAGTTGCTTGCCGTCGGCCGCGGTGCGCACGGCAAAGCCCTTGGTCTTGCCGTCGGCCTGCAACACGTCGCCGACCAGCAGGAAGCCGTCTGCAAGCGCCGCCACACCGCGGGCCTGCGCGACGCCGCCCAAACTGTAAGAGAGGTTCAACCCCGCTGCGCCGACCGACCCAACAGTCATCAGCAACGGCATCCGCGTGGGCTTGGTGTCGCGATAGCCGACGCCAACGGCGACGCTGTCTGAGGCCGCGGCCACCGCAAGGAGCACTTCGTCGTCGCCACCGCCATGCGCGACCTGCCACTGTTGCTTGCCCTCCGCGTTCACGGCCAACCACAGGCCATCGCGTTGCGCGTTCTGAGCAGCGCTGGTCGTGCCGGCGGCAACGAATAACTTGCCCACCACTGTCACGCCGAACAGGGCGTCATCCCCTTGCCCGTTCACGAGCAAATCCCACAGTTGGGGACCGTCCACATCGTGGCCGATGAGCCGCGCCATGGGGTCCTTACCCGCCTCGGTTCGAGTCCCGGCGAACACGGCCACGTCGCCCAAGACCGCGACGCCGCGACCCTCGGTCTGCGCGCCCATGCCGTGACTGACCATCCACATGCTCGCCTTGCCTTTGCACAGACCCGCCGCGGTGCACACCTCGCCACTACTGCACGCGTTGCCGTCGTTGCAGGGCGCTCCAGGGTTTGGGGTGCCGACGCAGCCGATCTTTGGATCGCATTTGTCGGTAGTGCAGGGGTTGTCGTCGGTGCACGCACCGGCGGTGCCTTTGCACAGGCCGTCCACGCAACTGTCCTTGATGGTACAGGCGATGCTGTCGTCGCACGCCGCCGACTGCGGCACGTGGACGCAGCCTTTGGCCTGATCGCAGGCATCCGCGGTGCACGGGTTGCCGTCGTTGCACAGTGCCGCGAGTTTGCAGACGGCCCCTTCGCACACGCCCTGGCCGCCGCACGGTTGCGGGCCCTCACAGGAGACCTGCTGAGGATTGGGCCCGCTGTTGCACGCCCCGTCTGCCGCGCAGGATTCGACCGTGCAGACGTTGCCGTCGTCGCACTTGGCCTTGGCATTGGCGCAGATGCCCTGCTGGCAGATTTCGGCCACGGTGCAGGGGTTGCCATCTTCGCATTTGGCCCCGTCGGCGGCGGGCGTGAACACGCAACTGCCGTTGACGCAATTGTCCGCGGTGCACGGGTTGGTGTCGCCGCACGGTTTGGCGGCACCTGTGCACGTGCCGCCACCGCAGATGTCGCCGGACGTACACGCGTTGCCGTCGTCGCACGGAGTCGAGGGCGGGACCGGAGAAAACCCACACTTCCCCGTCTGCTCGTTGCACGTGCCCGCTGTACACGGGTTGCCGTCGGAACAGACGTTGGGCTCACCGAAACAGCCACCTCCCGCACAGGCGTCGTTCTTGGTGCACAGCTTGCCGTCGTCGCAGGGTCCGGGCGCCGCCTTCGCTTCGCACTGGGAGGTAGCGGGGTTGCAGGCATCTACGGTGCACGGATTGCTGTCGTTGCAAACCTGCTTGACGCCGGTGCACACGCCGGCCGCGCATCCATCGCCCCCGGTGCACGGGTCGCCGTCGTCGCAGTTCGCGGTGCCCGGCGGGTTGGCGCAGGCCCCGGAGCTCGGGTTGCACAGGTCCAGTGTGCATGGGTTGCCATCGACACACTGCTGCGGCACCCCGGCGCAGGCGCCCTTTTGGCAGGCGTCGGCGCCGGTGCACGGGTTGCCGTCACTACAGCCCTTGCCGTCGGCGGGCGTGGCCACGCAGCCCGCCTTGTCGTCGCAGATGTCCGAGGTGCAAGGGTTGCCGTCGTCGCAGGCCACCGCTTTGCCCTTGCATGTGGCCGCAGCGTCGCAGGCGTCGGCGTCGGTGCAGGCCAGGCCGTCGTCGCACGGCCCGCTGGTAGCGGTCGCCGCGCACGCCCCCGACACCGGACTGCACGCGTCCTGGGTACAAGGGTTGCCGTCGTTGCACGTGTTGGCGGCGCCCACGCAAGCGCCGGCCTGGCAGGTGTCCGCAGCGGTGCAAGGGTTGCCGTCGTCGCATGCGGGCCCAGTCGCGGGCGCGACCTTGCAGCCGCTGGCGGGGTCGCAGCTTTCGGCCGTACAAAGGTTGTTGTCGGCGCACGAATTGGCGGCGCCAGCGCACGACCCTTCTGTCCCACATTTGTCGCCGATGGTGCACAGGTTGCCGTCGTCGCAGGGCGACCCACCCATCGGCAGATGCGCGCAGCCGACCTTGGGCTGACACTGGTCCAGGGTACATGGGTTGTCGTCGGCGCAGTCGGCGAACTGCCCCGCCTTGCACGCCCCGGCCGAGCACAGGTCGCCGGCGCTGCACGGATCGCCGTCGTCGCACGGTTGGGTATTGGCCGCGCCCTGGCACTTGCCGCCTGCGCAGCCGTCGCCGCTGGTGCAAGGGTTGCCGTCGTCACACGGGGCTGCGTTCGCAACGGATTGGCAGCCAGCCGCTTGGTCGCAGGCCTCGGTTGTGCAGGGATTGCCGTCGTCGGCACAGGACTTGGCTGACCCCGCCTTGCATGCGCCTGCTGTGCACTGGTCGCCCGCCGTGCACGCATCGCCGTCATCGCAGCCGTCCCCGTCGAGCGGAGCGTGCGTACAGCCCTTGGCCGCTGCGCAGTCGTCGGCAGTGCACGGGTTGTCGTCGGTGCACGACAACAGCGCCGCGCCCTGGGTGGGGATGCAGTGTCCCGTCGAGCAACTGCCCGGTTTGGCCGCGCCCTTTTCGCACGCGGCTGCACAAAATGTCGCGGCAGCAATGGTCTGGCTGTGGCACGCCCCAGCCTCGCAAGTGGTGGTGCGGCAGCCGTTGTCTGGCACTTGGGACTGGCAATCGGCGTCGCTGGTGCAACCGACTTTGGCGACCGGCTTGCATTTGCTATCGATGCAAATGCCCGACCCGCATTGCGCGGCCAGCGTGCAAGATTTGCTGCACACCCCGACGTAGCACAGGCCGCTCTCGCAGTCTGCGGCGGCCGCGCACGGGGCGAAGAAGGCGCGCCGCGACCCGGGTTTGCTCGCACAGGCACCCATCAGGCCGACCGCGCACGCCGCGACCGCCCACGACATGCGGATGGCGGCGCGGCGGCTTCGATTCATCGGGTCATCTGCCAGGCGCGCGATCGGCCCGGAAGTGGGCGACGCTGCTGCGCGGGCCTATTTGCACTGGGTGCAATCGACCTTGATGGCGTAGTCGGCGGTGGCGTTCTGCCAACCGTCGACGACGAAGTAGTATTTCTGGCCCTTGGTCACCGCGACCGTCTTGGTGGCGGTATTGCCGGACATCAGTGCGTGGGCGGTGCACGCCGCGGGCCCGCACGGCTTGCTTCCGTCGAGGATGAACAGGTCCAGGAACCCACTGGAAAAAAGTCCCGTGCGCGTGACCGTGACCTTGACGTTGCCCGTGCAGGTGGCGGTGTAGTCGTAGGCGTATTCGGGTCCCGTGTAGCTGCTGACGGTGCCATCCGCGCAGGTCCAACTGGTGATGAGGTCGGTGCTGCCGGGGTTGCTGTTGTTCCAGTTGTCGGTCAAGCCGCAGGTCAGGGTGTAGTCGTTCTTGCACTGCGCGACCGGCGCGGCACAGGCGGCGTCCTTGGCGCAATCGCTGTCGGCGCAGTCGGTCTTGCCGTCCTTGTCGTCGTCGAGCTTGTCGGCGCACTTGGTCTCGGTCGTCGGCTGGCACGCGCAGGCGAAATTGATGTTGTAGGTGCCCGCGAAGTTGTTGTAGCCATCGACGACAATGTTGTACTTGTTGCCCTTTTTGGCCTGGAAGGTCATCTTGGCGGTGGTGCCGGTCATCAGCGCGTGCTGCAGGCAACTGCTGCCGCCACACACTTTGGCGCCGTCGAGCACGAACAGGTCGAGGAACCCGGAGGCCTGCGCCGTCTTGGTCAAGCTGACGGTGACCGCGCCGTCGCACGCTGCCACATACTCGTAGGTGTACTCGGGCCCGGTTTCGTTGCCTTGCGACCCATCGGCGCAGGTGTAGGCGTTGACGGCTTTGGTGCTGCCGCTGCCCGAGTTGCTGTAGCTGTCGCTGCCGCCGCATGCCGCCGTGAAGTCCTTGGCGCATACGCAGCCGGTCTTGCCGGCGCAGTCGCTGTCGGCGCAGTCGGTCATGCCGTCCTTGTCGTTGTCCACCTTGTCGGCGCACAGCGATTCGACTGCGGCAGCGCAGGCCACGTCCTTGGCGCAGTCGGTATCGGCGCAGTCGGTTTTGCCGTCTTTGTCGTTGTCGAGCTTGTCGGCGCACTGGGTTTCGGTCGCCGGCACGATGCACGCGGCGTCTTTGGCGCAATCGGTGTCGGCACAGTCGGTCTGGCCGTCCTTGTCGTTGTCCACCTTGTCGGCGCACAGCAGTTCGGTGGTGGTGGCCGCGCAGGCAAGGTCCTTGGCGCAATCGGTGTCGGCGCAGTCGGTCTTGCCGTCCTTGTCGTCGTCCACCGCGTTGGCGCACTTGGTCTCGGTCACGACGGGCGGGCCGCACTTGCAGGTGGCCTTGATGCTGTAGTTGCCGGCAAAGTTCTGGTAGCCGTCGACCACGATGTTGTACTTCTGTCCGTTCTTGATGGGCACGGTTTTGGTGGCGGTGGTGCCGCCCATCAGGGCGTGGCCGACGCAGGCGCTGCCGCCACACGTCTTGCCGGCGTCGAGCACGAAAAGGTCCAGGAAGCCCATGCCGCCCGAGGTCTTGGTGACGGTCACCGTCAGTTCGCCGTCGCAGTTGGCGCTGTAGCCGTAGGTGTATTCGCTGCCGGTTTCGCTGCCGACTGTACCGTCGCTGCATACGTAGGTGCTGACGGCTTTGGTCGAGCCGACACCGGTGTTGGACCACCAGTCCTGGCCGCCACAGCCGAGCGGATAGTCGGGCTTGCACACGCAGGCACCCAAGCCCGAGCAGTCGGGGTCGGCGCAGTCGACGAGCTTGTCGCCGTCGTTGTCGAGCTTGTCGGTGCACAGCGTCTCGACCTTGGGCGCGCAGGCGGCGTCCTTGGCACAGTCGGCGTCTGCGCAGTCGGTCTTGCCATCCTTGTCGTCGTCGAGCTTGTTGGCGCAGTTGGTCTCGGACGCGGTCGCCGCGCACGCAAGGTCCTTGGCGCAGTCCGTGTCTGCGCAGTCGGTCTTGCCATCCTTGTCATCGTCGAGCTTGTTGGCGCAGTTGGTCTCGGACGCGGTCGCCGCGCACGCCAAATCCTTGGCGCAGTCCGTGTCTGCGCAGTCGGTCTTGCCGTCCTTGTCGTCGTCGAGCTTGTTGACGCAGTTGGTCTCGGTGGCCGTCAGCGCGCACGCCGGGTCGAGCGCGCAGTCGCCGTCGTTGCAATCGACCAGTTTGTCGTTGTCGTTGTCGATCTTGTCGGTGCAGTTGGTCTCGGGGCCGCCGACCATGCACGCCGGGCTGGCGTCACAGTCGCTGTCCAGGCAGTCGACCTTGCCGTCCTTGTCGTTGTCGATCTTGTCCACGCACGAGGTCTCGACGGTCGGCGCACATGCGAGATCCGCTGCGCAATCGCCGTCCTTGCAGTCCACCAAGGTGTCGCCGTCGTTGTCGACCTTGTCGGTGCAGTTCAGTTCCTTGCCCCCGGCGCAGCCGCAGCCGACCTTGAGCGAGAAGTCCGCGGTGAAGCCCTGGTATCCGTCTACGACCACGAAGAACTTCTGGCCCTTCTTGGCCTGCACGGTCTTTGTGGCCTGGGTGCCGGCCATCAGCGCGCGGCCGACGCACGAGCTGCCAGCACAGCCCTTGGCGGCGTCGAGGATGAACAGGTCGAGGTACCCCGGCTTGGTGGTGTTCTTGACCAGGGTCACGGTCAGCGGTCCGTCGCATTCGGCGGTCAGCGCGTAGGTGTATTCCGGGCCGGTCTCGCCGTTGGCCTTGCCGTCGGCGCCACAGTCGTAGCCGCTGATGGCCTTGGTCGATCCGGTGCCGCCGTTGTTGTTCTTCTCCGCGGCGCCGCACACAAGATTGAAGTCGTCGACGCAGGCGCTGGCCGGGCACGCCAGGTCCACCTTGCAGTCGGCGTCTGCGCAGTCGGTCATGCCGTCCTTGTCGTCGTCGATCTTGTCGGCACACTTGGTCTCCTTGCCCTGGCACGCCGCGTCCTTGGCGCAGTCGGCGTCGGCGCAGTCCAACTGGCCGTCGGCATCGTTGTCGACCTTGTCGTTGCAGGCGGTCTCGGTCTTGGGCGGCATGCACTGCTTCTTGCAGACGCTGGCGACCTGTTCGACGCAGAGGTTGTCCCAAGCCGTGGTGCAGCAGAAGCTGTCGGCTTTGCACACCATGTCCGCGCAGGGATCGCACGTCGCCTTGAGCGGGGTGGGGCTTTCCTTGCACACGTCGCAGGTCGCCTTGCAGGCCGCGTCGGCGAGGCAATCCGAGTCCTTGCAGTCAACGAACTTATCGCCGTCATCGTCGAGCTTGTTGGTGCAGTTGGTCTCTTTGGCGGTGACCTTGCACGCGGCGTCGTTCTTGCAGTCGGTGTCGGCGCAGTCCAGGGCGCCGTCCTTGTCGTCGTCGAGTTTGTTGGCACAGAAGGTCTCGGTGGTCGTCGTCACCGCGCACGCCGGTTCGACGTTGCAGTCGTTGTCGGCGCAGTCGGTCAGGCCGTCGGTGTCGTCGTCCTTGGTGTTCTTGCAGTCCAGTTCCTTGGGCACTTGCTTGCATGCGGCATCTTGGGCGCAATCGGAGTCCGCGCAGTCGATCTGGCCGTCCTTGTCGTCGTCGATCAGGTCGACGCAATTGGCCTCTTTGATGGGTTGCAGGCACGCGGCGTCGGTCGCGCAATCGTTGTCCTGGCAGTCGGTCTGGCCGTCGCCGTCCTCGTCGACCTTGTCGGTGCAGGCGATCTCGTTGGTCGGCTTGAGGCACGCAGCATCCTGCGCGCAGTCGCTGTCGGCGCAGTCGGTGGCGCCGTCCTTGTCGTCGTCGGTCTTGTCGGTGCAGTTCTTCTCGCTGCCGACGTTGGCGCATTCCGCGGCATTGGCGCAGTCGTTGTCGCCGCAGTCGGTCTGGCCGTCGCCGTCGTCGTCCTTGCCGTCGCCGCAGGCCGTCTCGGTGGTGTTGCAGGTGTTGTTGCCACCTTTGCACGCGCCGTCCGCGCAGGTGTCGTCGGCGGTGCACGGGTTGCCGTCGTCGCAGTAGGCGGTGTTGTTGGTCGCAACGCAGCCCGTCGCCTTGTCGCACTTGTTGTCGGTGCACGGGTTGGCGTCGTCGCAGCCCTTGGGCTTGCCGCCTTCGCACTTGCCGGCGGCGCAGGCCTCTGCTTCGGTGCAGGCGTTGCCGTCGTCGCAGGCCTCGCCGTCCGTCGCCGGTCCAGGTTTGCAGGTGCCCGTTGCGGTGTCGCACACCGCCTTTTCGCAGATCTGCAGGCTGTCGAGCTTGCAATCGTCGTCCTTGGTGCAGCCGCCAGGCGTGGTCTCAGCGCCTGCGTCGAGGCTGTCGTCGATCGGACCGCCATCGGCGGGACCGGTCTCGGGCGTCGCGGCGCCGTCGGTGCCGTCGGTGCCGTCCTTCTTGACGTCGGTCGCCTTGCCGTCGCCCATGTTGACCGCGGAGTCGCTGCCGCTGGTCGTGCCGCCGCCGCCACCAGTGCCCGAGGGCTGCACGGGGTCGCTGCAGGCGGCGGCCATCACTGCGGCCAGCGCCAGGGTCGAGGTCTTGAGCAAAGAGGGGGTGCGCATCGTGGATCTCCAGAGCAGGGGCGCCTGGGCGCCGAATCAGGCAGAACGAGGATCGGTCGCTCGCAGGATCAATACCAAGCCTTGACCTTGGGGCCGCCATAACCGTAGGCGGCCACGGCCTGACGCAGGAAGAAGGGAACTTCGACGTAGTTCTGCAGGGCGAGGCAAGCGCCGTTGGAAGTGCACTTGCAGCCCTTGGTGATCTTGGGGCCGCAGGTCGCGGTGGCGTCGTAGGCAGGGTCGTACTTGACCACCGCCTGGCCATCGGCGCCGAGCAGCGGCAGCAACCAGTCGGGCTCACCGTCACCGTTCAGGTCGGGGCCCGGTGTGGTTTCGTAGGCCTTGCCGAGCAGTTCGTTCGCGTACTGCAGGACCCGGGCGGCGATGCCCTTTTCGACCACCTTGCCAAACAAAGTCTCGCGGCCATAGGTCCGCGCAATGAAGACCTTGCCGGTCGGGTCGTGGAACTCGATGCGCGAGGCGTAGGTCGGCGACGCATCTTCGGCCAACTCGTAGACCCGCATCATGTCGAGCCAGTTCTGCTTCTGGTTCTCGGGCAGATACAGCATGGTCCAGGCGATCAGGAACTTCTGCTGCTCCCAGCCGATCTGGCTGTCCACCACCGCTGTGTCGACCACGTTCTGGGATCCGAACGCCGCTTGCAGGTCGCTGCCCGCGCTCTGGCAGATGGTCGATCCCGGACCCGGGAAGCACGCCTTGGGCGTGGCGCCGATCCAACTGGTCCAGCCAATGGCCTGCTGCGGGAACTGCTCAGCGTCCACCGGGACGTCGCCCTTGGCGTTGACGGCGACGCGCGGGCCCTTGAGCACCTCGTCGCCAGTGAGCGCATTGCTGATCATGCGGCGGTACGCCTCAGGGAAGAGGTCGGCCATCGACACCGAGCGATAGCGGGCGTCGGTGAAATCGCCGAGCGACGAGCTGATGAAGTTGTCCACCGACTCGGTCAGCAGCATCGACACGTACATCTTGTCGTAGTACGAGCCGGCGTTCATGGTGTATTCGGCGTCGTACTCGCCCTTGTCGTCGGCCAGTTGGTTCTCGACGAGCTTGCCGCCATACGCCACGTTGCCAAAGTAGCCGGTGGCACCGTTGGGGATGTGGAACGCGGTCGGCTTGACGGCGTTGCTGATCTTGCTTTCCATCGACCGCATCACGCCTTGGTCGTCCTTGAAATGCGGGCCGGGCTCGGGCCGGGCCAGCAGTCGGCCAAAGTGGTCGAACACCATGCCGGCGGCCAGCATCGGGCTCGGAAAGAAGTTCTTGGCGGCGTAGGCCCACAACTCGTCGGCGTCGGTCGTGGCCTCTTCGGCCACCGAGCGGTAGATGTTGCGGTACAGGCCCAGGCCCTTGGCGCCGTCCCGCATCTTCTCGTTGTAGCGGGCGAGCGTCCGGTTGGCGGCGCCCTTGGCCGAGAAGCTCTTTCGACCGCGGCGGTAGTTGTCGAAGATGTGGCCGACTTCTTGCATCGTGACCATGAAGTTGAAGATCTCGTACTGGTCCGCACCGTTGTCGTGCCGGTACACGCTGGCGTTGCCGAGGTCGGCCCAGCGGTCGGTGGCAAAGCCATAGGGCACGCGAACGCGGCCCTGCGGGTCGACGCCGGGGCCGGCGCGGTAGTTGGTGGCCTCGCTGGCATTGGCCTGGCGCAGCGAGGTCCACGGCACGTAGTCGACCTTCTGCGACTTGCATTTGGTGGTGGCGCCGTTGACGGTGACCAGCAGGCCGTCGAGCAGCGGGCTCCACGCGCCCTCGGTCGCCTCGTTCCAGCGCGCGGGCTTGTACTGGGCGACGTCCTCGACGGCGTCGCAGTCGTTGATGAGGGCGTAGTTCTTCTGCAATTGCGAATAATGGATGTCCGCGCCGTTGTACTTGGGCTGCAAGCCGAGGATGCCGCCAAAGTTGTCCATCTTGGTCAGCGCCCCTTTGCCGCGGGCCGCGTTGGACTTGTATTTCTCGTCGTCGTACACGGCCACGGTGTCGCCGTAGAACATGCGCGCCGCCGCGAAATCGTAGGCGCCTAGGCCCAGCAGGTCCTGGGTAGTCTCGCCCGCGTAGTCCATGACCGACGAGTGCATCCACATCCAAATCAGGTTGTCGCGCTCTTCGGTCGTCACCGGGTCGAACCAGCGCGGGCCGACGCATGCCGATCCGTCCTTGGCCAGGCTGGTGCATGGTTTGGTGTTGGCGCCGTCGCTGGTCCGCAACTGCCAGTACTGCGGCCGGTAGTTCATGGCGTCGCTGGAGCTGATGAAGTTGTGGCGCAATCCGATGCTGTGACCCATTTCGTGGATGATGACCGCGTAGTGGACCTTGCGCGCCAGGTACTGCTTCATGCGGTCGGCGCGCTTGTGTTGTTCGTCCTTGCTCTGGCTCGGGTCGAACTTGCCGAACTTCTCTTGCAGACCCTGGCCGAGGCCGGCGATCGACAACGGCGCATCCTGCATCTCCATGATGCACGCGCCGCGCTCCGACAGCGCAGTCTCGCGCATGCGCCGGAACTCGCGCTGCACGCTGGGGTTGCCGCCGCGCAGGGGCGAGGCGAGGTTGAGCACGCCCTGGCTCATCGGCATGCCGCCCAGGCCGTGCAGGTGCTGGACGTGTTCGGTCAACAGCGCCGCCTCGAACGCGGTGCCCTGGGCTTGCTGGCGGCGGGCCGCATACAGTGGCGCACTGACCGACACGGCGCCATCGGCCGCGGTCACGTACTCAAGCTTCTCCTTGACTTTGGCGGCCAACTGCACGGCCTTGGGGTGTTGCTCGGCAAACTGCTGGGCCTGGGCGTCGGACATACGCATGCCGGCGGCGTCGCCGACGTGTTCGTCCACCTGGTCCGCGGTCAGCTGGCCGAGTGCTCCGTTCTGAGCCGCCGCCACCGCAGCACTCGACCAATCGCGGATATAGGTGCCGTTGGTGATTTCCTCGGTCTTGAGTTCCTTGGCAATGTAGCGCGCTTGATCGACGAGGCCTTGGCTGAACAGGTCGTTGACGTGGGTCCACACGTTGATGCTCGCCGACACCACCTCGCCCGACAGCGGATCGTCGGCATCGACCATGATGCCCCACGGCGACGGGGTTTGCGGCGCGACCATGGCGTTGACGGCGTGGTAGCGCAGGTCGCCACGGCGGGCGTGTACGGCCTTGTTGCACTGCTGGACGGTCTTCCAGTCGCCCGATTGCCGGGCCTGCGCGCAGGCCATGGCGGTCCAGGTGGGCGGCAGCCTTGCGTCCTTGGGCCCGCACAGGTCGGGGTCGTTGGCCTCGACCGGACTGTGGCACAGCACCACCATTTCTGGGGCCTTTGCCAGCGCGATGATGCCTGCATCCAATCCGCGCTTCTTGCCGAGCGTGTCCGCGAGGGCCGCGCACTTGGCCTCGTCGCGCTTGTTGTCCTTGTAGGCCACGCCGTGGCGGCAGTCGTCGACTTCGCGCGCCAGTTGCACCAGATCCCAGTGGTCCTCCATCTGGCCCCGGTACATCGGGAACGCGGTCGCGCACTCGTTCTTCTTGCCTTCCTGGCCCTTGGTGAGGTGGGCGCATTCGGCGTACTTGGCGGTGACGACGGCGGCGCGCATGGCGACGTCCCACTCGTGGGTGGCGTCTTCTGTGGCGCCGAAGTAGTCCTGGCTGCTGCCGCTGGCGTAGTACCAGACCACCGGCTTCTCGGTGCGCTTGGCGTATGGCAGGGTGCAGCGCTGCTTGAAGGTGTCGCAGCGCGAACCCAGGCCGGCCGCTTCGCACTCGTCGGCGGTGCCGTTCTTGTCGGCGTCGCGGTTGGGGTCGGCGCCGTAGGGCGTACCCACGCACGACTTGTCGGTGCACTTGTCCTGGGGCACAAAGCACTTGATCTCGCCCAGCATCTTGGCGGGATCCTTGTAGTAGTGGCTGCGCTGCCAGATGTTGTACTTGTCGGCGAAGCGGTGCCAGCGGTCGTCGGTCATGCCGTAGCTGCGGGCGTAGCCGTTGCGCTCGGTGGTGAAGATGCCATAGGCCTGGAAGCGGTAGCCGTCGTATTCGGTGGGCTCGAAATCGGTGTCCTCGACGCGCTTGAACGCCTGGCGGATCGTCAACTCGACCGGATTGCAATTGCCCGCCGGTTCGGTGCCGCCGGCAAACTCGGGCGGCAGCATGCAGGCCGGGAACTTGTCGATGCCCCAGCCCAGGTGCGACAGGTCGATGAGCTTGGGCCTGGCAAAGGCCTTATTGGTGACGTCGAAGTAGCTGCCATCCTTGGCGAAGTACGGGGCATTCTCGTCGTTGGGGTCGTTGATGTCGAAGGCCATCGACTCGTACTGTACGCCGCCATAGATGCCGACCATCGACAGCGTGTCAAAGTCGTAGCTGTCGGTGTTCAGGTTGCGGCTCCAGTCCACGCGCATGTGGCGGCGCTCGTACCACGGCCGGTCGAAGGCGTTTTCTTCGAGCACATTGAGCTCTTCGCCGGTCGTCGGGTTGTAGCTCTTGCGGATGTCGAAGTGCGAGGTGATCGGGTAGGCGCACACGATGACGCCGTCGTTGGTGGCCTTGCCGGCGCCCTTGCCGTCGGTGCCCTCGATGCGCTCGTAGGCCAGCCGGCCGATGAGCAGATTCTGGGTGATCTGGAACTTGATGCGCGACAGAGGCTGAGCGTAGGTCGATGTGAACAGCCCGTCCTGCGAGGCGCCATAGCCGACGTCGATGAGCGTCGCCTGGGCGTAGAACTCCGGGTTGTCCTTGGGGTCCGCGAGGTTCGTGCCGACAAAGAGCGTCTTGTCCAGGGCGTAGGGCTGCACGCGGTTGATCGGCGGGCGCTCTTCGGCACACCCCCAGGCCGCGATCGCCAGAAGACCAAGGACCAGGATGGGGCGAACGGGATGTTGCATGCGTGCCTCAGGCAGTGTGCTGATTTTCAAGGTGTATTGCGATTCCGGGCCGCCGCTGCGGCTCGGCCGCCGCGTTCAAGAGGCGGTCAACTCGCCTGGACGTGATCGCTCGGAGCGCTGCGCAAGCGCAGCGTTTTTCCTGTAAGGCCAGGAGGTTGCGGTTCGCCTGCGCGGCGCGCGACCCCGATTTGGGGCGGCAAAGGATAGCGGCGAGTTTGCTGGCGACAACTTGAAAAGTTGACGCAGTGCGTCATGGCCCATGGCCAAGCGCCATGGTTGCGGAATAATACTCGCGCTGTCATGGGTTTGCGAGAAATGTGAAGTTTTGTGATGCGCCGCGGTCCGCCGGAATCACGCCCCGCCGTTGCGCCCGTAGAGCATCCGCGACCCGGGATCGAGCGCAGCCAGCAGCGCGTACCGGCGCTGGGCCGGGTCGAGGATGAAGACGGCGCCGTCCACGGCGTCCAACCGCACCCACGCGTGCGAGAACCAGCCCGACACGAACTTGCGCTCCAGCGACACCTTGCCGCGCAACCACCCGCCGTCAATGAGGCGCTCCAGCACCGCGCCGACGAAACACACCTGATGCCGGCACACGCCGCCCTTGGCAGCCAGGAACACGTCGAGGTCGATGGGCTCGTCGGGCCGCAGGAAGCCTTGCTTGTCGAGGCGCTTGACCACCTGCTCGTCGTACGGCATGTGGTCCTCGACCAATTGGGCCACCCGCGACAGCACATGGGCGCGCAGATCCTCGCGGGCCTGTTCCACGGTCTTGTCGGCCAGCAGGCGTTCGAGCCACAGGTCGTACACCTTGCGCAACAGGCTTCCCGGTCGGCGCATGTCGACCACGATGGCCTCGCGCGGCTTGCGGCCAAGGTAGACGCCGCCGTCGATGCGCGTCTCTCCGCCGATGATACGCCAGCCGTGGAACCACCCGAACGGCGCGTCGGGGTCCCCCTCGCTCGGCTGCAACGTACCGTCGGCGGCAAGCCGCGTGACCAGGATGCCGGTGTTGCCGCTTTTGGCGCGGTCGAAACCGCGGTCGTCGGCGGCCGGCCCTGGATCCGCGGCGACGGCGACTGGGGCAGCGATGCGTTGGTGCGCGGTTGCGTCCTCGCGGGCCGCAGAACCGTCGTCGGGCCCTTGGCCCGCTTGTAGAAGGCGCGTGGCGTGCGCCGTCCAGGCGGCGATGCGCGACTGCAGGTCGGCGGGACCCGGCGGCGCGGTGGGGCTATCGGCCTGGCTGCGCATGGGGCCAAGGTTGCCCGTTTTCTCCCTCGGCGTCCAACCGGGCGCGGCCTGCGGTTGCAGCCGGGCGGCAGACGTGGAAAATTCGCCGCTTTGCCCGCGACGGCCCGCGCTGACGCCCGCCCACCACCTGCGGAGAATGTCCATGTTCCTCAACGTGCTTGCGCAGCCCCGCCGGCTGTGCAGTGGCGCCGCGGCGTGCGCCTGCCTGCTTTGGACGCTCCTGGCCGCCAGTTGTGCCCAGGACGTCGGGCAAATCGACCGCACACAGCCCGGTGCGCTGCGCAAGTCCCTGTTTTCCGGCGAGTGGTACTGGCGGCGCACAGTGGTCGACGCCCCCTACACCGCCGGCTTCACCTTCGTAGGCGAGGCCGACGACGTCGAGCGCGTTCGCTTCCGCATCGACGAGAACCACCTGATTGCGTACCGCAGCTACGATTTCGTCGCCGGCACCGACCTGGACCACAGCCAGCGCCGCAAGCGCTCGCCCGGCAGCGCCGCAGGAGAGTCGGGCCAGCCCGTCGCGATCTACCGCATCCAGAGCCACTTCGACATCAAGCGCAACTACAGCGCGGCCACCGGCGAGCAGGACAACGTCATCGCCGAGAACACCGTGGACCGGCCGTGGTTCGAGCGCGACTACATCCGCGTCGACTGGACCGAAAACCTGGCGCCCGGCAAGGGCTTCGAGTTCACGGTCGACACCGTGGCCACCGAGTTCGTCAAGTTCGCCGTCACCAATCCGGCCGACCCGGATAGCTTGCTGCTGGGGTTTCGGGACAAGGCCCGCAAGACCGGCTGGCGCGAGACCCGCGACCCGGCCGAGCAGCGCGCCGCGGCCAGCGCCGACTACCTCGACTTCGTGCACAAGCTGCTGGCGACGCCCCAGGTGTACGCAGGCTGGGACTGGGACGGCCCGTGGTCGGTGCCGGTGTGCTGGATCTACGGCAACGAGGACTGCAAGCCTGCCGAAATCACCGTCCGCTCGTCGTTGTTGAAGATCGACCCCGCAGGCGACTACGAGGTTCTGGACTACCCCGATAACGCGCTGGCCCGCGACGACAAGGGCCAGATCATCCGCACCCGGGCCCTGGCCGACGGCACCATCGCCCGCGACCCGGACGGCGAGGCGGTGCGCGTGCCGATGTTCGACAAGTTCGGGTACTTCCGCGCCGAGCGCTATGGCTGGGACCAGCGCCACGGCGAGGTGGAGTCCGCACGTGAACTCAAGATTTCGCGCCACGACCTGTGGCAGCAGTCGCACAAGGACGGCAAGCCGATCCCGTATGGTCAGCGCAAGGTCAGGCCGATCGTGTACTACAAATCCATCGGCTTTCCCAAGGAATTGGATGCCTTGGCTGCCGAGACGGGCAAGCAATGGGACGAGGCCTTTCGCAAAACGGTGGGCGCCCTACAAGGCAAGGATCCGGCGCAGGTGGGCCCGGTCTTCGTGGTGGCCGACAACACCTACGCGGTGGACAAGGCGGGAAAGGTCACCGACCGTGGCCAGCGGGTGGGCGACCTGCGCTGGTCGATGATCAACTACGTTGCCAAGCCGACCCGCGCCGGCCTGCTGGGCTACGGGCCGAGCGCAACCGACCCTGTGACCGGCGAAATCGTCAGCGCCACTGCCAACGTGTACGGCGCGGCCCATCAGGTGCTGGCGACCAGCGCCCGCGATCTCTTGCGGTTGGTGCGCGGCGAGATCAGCCCCGAGGCATACGGCTTGGGCCATGTCACCGAAGCCGAGGTCCACGCCGCGCTGCACGCCTTTGCGCCCGGCGACAAGCCCAAACCAAAAGGGATGGGCGCGCAGCCTGACCAGGGCGACATGGCGCACGCCGACCGCGTCGCCGAGGTGCAGCAGTTCGCGGCGCGCGTGACCGACCGCGAAAAGCAAAAGGCGGTCATCGCCAAAAAGAAATCGGCGCTGGCCGAAAAGCCGGGCTGGGCCGAGCAACGCCTCGCCAAGATCACCGCCTCGGGCCTGCTCGGCAACCTCATCAATCGCCAGGTCGCGTTGGCCCACGGCGACCCGGCGCTGCGCGAAAAACTGTCGCAGACGCCGCCCGGCGCGCCCCTTCCTGCGCTGACGCAGTCGCAGCTCTTGGCCCTGGCGCCTCACCGCTGGTCGACCCGCGCCGCGCGCAGCCGGCACTTGGAACGCAAGCGTTTGCTCGCTCGGCACAGCATCGAACTGGCTGAATTCGCAGACGATGCCGTCTTGGGAATGGCCGAAGCGCTCAAGGACTTTCCGACCGACCAGGTGCGCAAGAAGATCTTCGATCAGGTGTTCCTGTCCACGGCGCTGCACGAGGTGGGCCACACGCTGGGGCTGCGCCACAACTTCGAGAGTTCGACCGATGCGCTGAACTGGCCGGATGCCTACTGGGACTTGCGCGGCGATTCTGCTGAACCGCTGACAGAGCCGACGCTGGCCCAGAAGAAGGCGGGGATGGACGACTTCCGTTACTCGTCGATCATGGACTATGCCCAGCGCTGGCACCATGACCTCAAGGGCCTGGGCCGCTACGACATCGCCGCTATCGCATTTGGTTACGGCCAGTTGGTCGAGGTGTTCGCCAACGCGCCGGTGGATCCGCTGGTGGTCAACCCGCCCGACTACAGCCCGACCAAGCCAAGCGACGCCGACGGCTACGCGGTGATGGAACCGCTGTACCGCGATCCGCTGCGCGTGGCGCTCAAGAGCCAGTTGCGCCACTACACCCAAATCCCGAAACGTGTTTTTGGCGGCCTCGCGGCGATGCGCCAGCGCAAATTCGTGCCCTATGCGCAGGTCATCGCCGACATGACCGGCGAGGGCAGCACGCCAGACCAGGGCCGCAAGCGCCAACTCTGGGAGGTGCCCTATCGCTTCTGCTCCGACGAGTACACCGAGGGCACGCCGACATGCAACATGTTCGACGCTGGCGCCGACGCCTGGGAAATCGTGCGATCGGGCATGCAGCAGTGGCGCGACCACTACGTGTTGCAGGCCTTTCGCCGCGACCGCGTGGGCTTTGCCATCGAGGACTACGAGTACCGGGTGTGGTCGCGCTACTTCCTGCCCGTCGGCCTGCAGTACCAGAACTGGGTGTTCTTGCAGTACGACCCGGAGACCAAGGCCAACCCGGGCGTGCTCTGGGATTGGCTGACCTACGACAAATCGGTGGCCAAGAAGCTGGGATTGGAGACCAAGCCGTGGGAACAGGCCCTGGGCGGCGGGCTGCCGATGACGGCGGGCGTCAAGGAGGGCATGGACTTCCTGGCCAACGTGCTGGCGCAGCCCGAGCCGGGCCAATATTGCTTCGACAAGTCCGAGAACAAGTTCAGGCAGTTCAGCTATGTGACAGCAACGCAAAGCGGCGTGCCCCTGCCGCAGTGCAGTACGCCGCAGACGTGCGACGGCACGCAGGCGTGCGCGGACCTGGTCATCCCGCTCGGCACCGGTCGGCTGTACGAGACGGACTACGACCGCGACACCGGGTACTACTTCTACGAGCGCCTGCGCCACGTGGGGTCGTTCTACGACAAGATCGCCGCCATGGGCGTGCTGACCGACCCGAGCACCTATTTCATCGGCGTGGACTCGTCGCAGCCGGTCCACAACTACATCTTGAGCATGGGCATCTACTTCGCCAAGGAGCTCAACCGCTTGTTTGGCGGCCTGGCCGCCGGACGCGACGATGTGGTCGGCTGGGTGCGCCGACCCAATGGCAACATCGGCCCGCGGGCGTGGATGGAGCCAGCCAAATGGGACAAGGAACAGCAGCTTGCCGCCATCGACGTGCCCGGCATGTTCATCTTGCAGAACTACGCCATCTACTACGGCATGGTGTTCCTGCCGTCGAACTGGGACCAGACCTTCAACGATTCTCTACAGATCTTCCTGCAAGGATCGCAAGAACCTTTCAATCCTCCGGCCGACGCCGCGGTCGCCACCTACAGCCACGCCTTCAACGGCCGCACCTACAAGGCCGCCAAGCTGAACAAGGACGACGGCTGGTTCAGCCCAGGGTACGAGATGGTCGTCGGCGCAGCGCAGTTGGCAGCCCGGATCGCGGCGAAGCAGACGGGTCTCTATCCGTGGATGCTCGACGAACGGGTGCAAATGATCGAAATCGCGCGCGGTATGTACGACCTGTATGGCAAAGCCTTGTTCTAGAAGCTCTTTCTTCGACACAGCCCCGACAGCCGGGGCGATTGCACCCCATGGCCGCGGACGACGCGGGGCGCGCGCATTGCGTTTTCAACTGCGCCAGGGGCACGCTACCGGCGGCCGTACGCGCTGCCTTTGGCGGCCTGCGCGCACCGGACCGCACGCCGGCGCCGACCCGGCCCCAACCACGCACTGCGAGGCACCCATGGCGACCGCCGCCCAGGACAAGAAGAAGAAGCAGGACCCCAAAAAAATCGAGAAGAAGGACAAGAAGCAGGAAGTCCAGGAGAAGAAGGGCGCCAACGTCGCGGGCGCAGCCGCGCGCATCGTCGACAAGGCAATGTCCAAGGGCTATGCCGACCAGAAAGCCGCGCTCAAGCCCAAAGACAAGCACGCGGCGCAGGCGCTCGGCCCCAAAACCGAGGACAAGAAGAAGGTCGGCGTCGGCGAGGCCGCCGAGCGGGCGGCGTCAGGCCACAAGCCCGGCGACAGCAAGCAGGATCACCCGCTGGAAGAGGCCAAGAAACAGCTCAAGAAAGCCGAGAAGAAAGCCGAGAAAAAGGCCGCCGAAAAAGCCGACCCCAAGAAGAAGACCAAAGACAAGGCCCCACCGGTCCAGAGCAAGCTCGACAAGGAAAAGAACAAGAAGGAACTTGCCAAGGCCGGCGTTTCGGCGGGCCTGGACAAGGACGAAGACGAGCAGCAGCCCACCGAAGGCGAGGAGCACGAAGCCGCCAAGGTCGCCGCCGTCGCCAAGGACAAGGCCCACGGCAAGGACGACAAGAGCCACAGCCAGAAGCTCAAGGGGGCCCAGGGCGCCAAGGAAGACAAGGACGACCGCGAGGAAGGGCACGGATCGGCCGAAGAGAAGCTGGCGGCCGAGATGATCGCCGCGGCCAAGGAAAAGCAGGACAAGAAGAAGGGCCGCGCCCAGAAGTCGACGCTCGTAAGGCCCGACGACGGCCACGTCAAGAAGAAGATGTGGGGCAACGCCGAGCGCGAGCCGCAAGACGCGCCTGCGGGGTAGGACCCGGGAACGATTGACTCCATCGTTTCTTGGGCCCGTTTGCTTGCTCGGTGGGTCGCCAGCTCGCGGACCAAAGGCCCGGCGCCCGGCTCCATCTTGATGTGGGCGCGATCGAACTGTTGTTTTCCAGTCCCGTAGCCCGCGCGTTCAAAAGCGACCGACGCCGCGGCCCCTGGCGCCGAGGCCTGCCGCTATTTCTTGGCCCCGGCGTTGATCCAGTCCTTGACCAAGTTCGACAGCGTCGTGCCGACGCCCTGGCTGCCCGGGGGCATCTTGCCGCCACAGCCGTGGGTGACGCCGGCCGTGACCTTGAGATAGAACAGGCTCTGGGTGGCGCTGCCAGGCTTGACGTACACGCCGGCCGCGCACTTGCTGCTGCTGACCGAGGCATTGACCAGCGCGTTGTAGGCGCTGTCTGACGTCGATCCAAGGCTGAGCCCGCCCGAAAAGCCGTGGCAGCCGGTGCAGCCGTTGGCCACGATGACCTTGTCGTAGACGTCCTGCCACGTCGCTGCGGGCGCGCAGCCGGCAATCGGGCTGTTGGTGCAGCCAGCGGTCGGGCTGCACGCATCGGTGGTGCACGGGTTGTTGTCGTCGCAATTGGGCGCCGCGCCGCCTTTGCACGCACCCGTTGCGCAGGCATCGCCGGTGGTGCAGGCGTTGTTGTCGTTGCACGGCAAGGTGTTGTTGACCTTCTTGCAGCCGGTCGCCTTGTCGCAGCTGTCGGTGGTGCAGATGTTGCCATCGTCACAGGAGACCGTCTTGCCCGTGCACGCCCCGCCGGCGCAGGTGTCTGCGCTGGTGCAGGCGTTGTTGTCGTTGCACGCCGCGGTGGTATTGGCGTGGGTGCACCCCTTGACCTTGTCGCAGGCGTCCGTCGTGCACGGGTTGCTGTCGTCGCACAAGGGCGGCGCGCCGCCCAGGCAACTGCCGGCCGCGCACTTGTCGTTGCCGGTGCAGGCGTTGGCGTCGTCGCAGGGCAGGGTGTTGTCGGCGTGGGTGCAGCCGTTGGCGCAGCCGTCGGTGGTGCAGGGGTTGTTGTCGTCGCACGAACCTGCGCTGCCCTTGCACACGCCCGCCGCGCACACGTCGCCGGTGGTGCAGGCGTCGTTGTCGTCGCATGTCGCAGTGTTGTTGGTCTGCACACAGCCCTTGGCCTTATCGCAGCTATCGGCGGTGCAGGGGTTCTTGTCGTCGCACGCCACGGCCTTCCCTGTGCACGCGCCGTTGGCGCAGGCGTCGCCGCTGGTGCATGCGTCGCTGTCATTGCACGCGCCGGTAGTGTTGGTGAAGACGCAACCGCTGACCTTGTCGCAACTGTCCGACGTGCACGGCTTGCTGTCGTTGCAGACCAGGGGCTTGCCGGCGCAGGTGCCCGCGGCGCACACGTCGGTCGCGGTGCACGCATCTTTGTCGTCGCACTTGGCGGTGTTGTTGGTGTGGGTGCAACCGGTCTTGGCGGCGCAGGCGTCGTCGGTGCAGGGTTTGCCGTCGTCGCAGTTGACCGTGCCGGACCCCGTGCACGCGCCGGCCTTGCACACGTCGCCGGTCGTGCACGCATTGTTGTCGTTGCAGGTCGAAGTGTTGGGCGTCTGGATGCATCCCTTGACTTTGTCGCACGCATCGGCCGTGCAGACGTTGTTGTCATTGCAGTCGGCGTCGGCCTTGCACTTGGGCACGCACCCCGGGATCGCAGCGTGCGCGCATGCGCCGGTCGCCGCCGTGCAACTGTCGGTGGTGCACTCGTTCTTGTCGTCGCAGGGGTTGGGTGTCCCGGCCTTGCAGGTGCCATCGGTGCACATGTCGCCGACCGTGCAGCCGTTGTTGTCGCTGCAACTGGCGGTATTATCGACCTTCTTGCAGCCGGTGGCGGCCTCGCAGCTGTCGTCGGTGCATGCGTTGCCGTCGCTGCAGTTGACCGGGTTGCCCGCGCACTTGCCGACAAAACACAGGTCGCTCTGGGTACAGGCGTTGCCGTCGTCGCACTTGGCCGCGTTGTTGGCATGCGCACAGCCCTTGGCCGGATCGCAGGTGTCGTTGGTGCAGGGGTTCTGATCATCGCAGGGGTTGGTCGTACCCCCGCACTTGCCGGCGGCGCAGGCGTCCGCCACGGTGCACAGGCTGCCGTCGTCGCAGGCGGCGCCGTCGTTGCCCGGGCTCTCGGCGCACAGCCCGCTGGCCGGGGCGCAGGCAGCGGTGAGGCAGGGGTTCTTGCTGGGCGCGCAGATCACGGCCGACCCGGCCTTGGGGGCACACGCAGCGGTCTTTTGTGAAAGGTCACAAAACCACACGCCATTGCAGAGGTTGCCGTCGTCCTTGGCGGCACAGTCGGCGTCCACCTTGCAGGCGGGCGGCGGCGGTACGTCGGGTGGCACGTCGACGGTGACGTCGGCGGCGTCCTGGCCGCCGTCCTGCGCTGCATCCTGGGCCGCGTCGGGGGCTGCGTCGGGGACTGCGTCGGGGGCTGTCTCGGGGGCCACGCTGGTCTCGACCGCGCCGTCGTTGACCGCATCGGCGAGGACATCGGCGGCGATCTCGGGGATTGTCACCGCGTCCGGCGCATCCGCAGCGTCGGGGCCAGGCGGGAGGTCGGCGACCACACCGCCGTCGGGTGCCGGCAACTCGGCCGACACTTCGGGTGGGTCCGCCACCTCGCCTGCGCCGTCGGTGCCTGCGGCTGAATCGGTTGTGGCCTCGCCGGCCTGGGCAGCGTCGGCGGTGCCTGCGGCCCCATTGCCGTCCGGTCCAGCATCGGCTGCCGCATCGGCACCGGCCGAACCCGACGTTTCTGCCGACGCGATCGCCGCTCCGTCTTCGCCGCCGGTCGCGCCGGCACACCCGAACACGACGGCGCACAACGCCGCCCACACTGCCGCCCGCTTGTCCATGCCGTCCCCCGCCCGATCGAGCCCCAGCGGCGTGGATCCCCGCCTGCCGCGCCAGGGCAGTCATGGTACACACGACCACGACAAAAGCCACGCGCTCGGCGGGCGGAGCGCGGGCCGCGACCTTGCCGAAAAGCACCAATGTGGCCGACAATTGCCGCGGGGCCGCGGCCGTTCCTGGCCGCCCCGTGCACTGGATGGCCTTCGCATTGCCGCCGGCCGGCACGCCGGCATCGCCACTCGCCACGCCGCAGCCCCGGCCGCTCGCGCCCTTCGCGTTGCCCGCCGCGGGCGAGGTCATCGACCAATTTCGCATCATCCAACTGCTCGGCCGCGGCGGCATGGGCGCGGTGCTCTTGGCGCGCGACGAGCGGCTTGGCCGAACGGTGGCGCTCAAGCTCACCCGCCCCGACCGGCTCGACGCCGATCGCGCGGCGGCGATGTGGGCTGAGGGCCGCATCACCGCCCTGTTGTCGCACCCGAACATCGTGACCATCCACGCGATCGGCCGCTGGGGCAACGTCCCCTACCTGGCCCTCGAATACGTACCGGGCGAAACGTTGCGCGAGCGGCTGAACGCCACATCGCCCGGTCCCTTGGAGATCCTGCGGATCGGCGCGACGGTCGCCCGGGCCCTGCAAGCCGCCCACGAGGCCGGCGTGGTCCACTGCGACCTCAAACCCGAGAACATCTTGCTGCCGCCCGATGGTCGCCTGCGCGTGGTCGACTTCGGAATCGCTTCGGCCGCGGTCGATGCGAAGCCGCGCAGCCCGGCTGGCCCGGCACTGGTGGTGGGCACGCCCGAATACATGGCGCCCGAGCGCTTCGAGGGCAAGCCGATCGCGCCCCCCGTGGACCTGTGGTCGCTCGGCATCCTGCTGTACGAACTGGCAACGGGCCAGCGCCCCCACGATCCACCGCGCGACATGGCCAGCGCCGCGACGCTGTCCGCGCGGATCACCCCGGATGCGCACGAGGTGTCCGCCCAGACGGCAGTCGGCAGCGCTGGCGATTCCGGTCCGCTCGACGACGCGGGGCTGGCCGCAAGCCGCCGCCGCACCATCGAGGCCCGGGTGGCCGACCCGGCGTGGCGGCTGCCCGAGCACCCGCGGATGGACCCGGCCCTGCACGCGCTCGTCGCCAGCCTGTTGCTCCGCGACCCGTGGCAGCGACCGGGGGCCGCAGAGGTGGCTGACCGGCTGACGCGCATGCTGGAGCGCGGCGACCACGCCGATCGCGACGCGGTGCCATTCCGCGGGCTTGCGGCGTTCGAAGAGCGCCATTGCGCCCACTTCTTTGGTCGCGACGCCGAGATTGACGCCCTGGTCGAGCGGATGCGCCGATCGAGCGTGGTCCCCGTGGTCGGCCCGAGCGGCGTGGGCAAGTCCTCGCTGGTGCAGGCGGGCCTGATTCCGCGCTTGCGCGAAGCGCGGCCGCTGCACCTGGTGTCCCTGCGTCCGGGCGAGCGGCCGCTTCTGGCGCTGGCAGCCCGCCTGGTCGAACTGGACAGCAGCGCCGTCACCGCCGGTGCGCGATCGCAAGCCGAAGTGCTCGCCGACCGCATCCGCCAGGAGCCCGGCCACGCCAACGTGATCCTGCACGGCCTGGCGGCGCGCCACGGCCAAGTGCTGCTTTTCGTCGACCAGTTGGAAGAGGTGGTGACGCTCGGCACGCCGCGCGCAGAGGCCGACGCCTTCCTGCAGGCCGTCCTCGGTGCCGCCGACCCCATTGACCCGCTGGTGCGGGTGGTGTTCACGTTGCGCGACGACCAGCTGGTTCACGTCGGCGGCGGCGACGCCATGCGCGCGGCGCTTTCGCACATCGAGATTGTGCGCCGGCCCGGCCCTCTGGCGTTGCGCGACGCGGTGCTGCGGCCCTTGCAGCGCCAGAACTACCGCTTTGACGACCCAGCGGTGGTCGACCGCATGGTCGCGGACGTGGGCGACCACCCCGCGGCCCTGCCGCTTTTGCAGTTCGCCTGCGCGCAACTGTGGCAACGCCGCGACGACACAGCGGGTCTGCTGCGGGCCGCGGACTACGCGGCGATCGGCGGCGTGGTGGGGGCGCTCGCCAGCCACGCCGAGGCGCAGTTGGCCGGGCTGGACGCGGCCGATCTCGACGCGGCTCGTCATTTGCTCTTGCGCCTGGTCACGCCGGCAGGCACGCGCCAGGTCGTCGCACGCGAACAGGCCCTGGCGGGCCTTGGCCTCCCGGGCGCGAGGATCGCGGAACGTCTGCTGAACGCGCGCCTGCTGCACAACCGACGGTCCACCGGCGGGGGCGTCTGGCAGCTCGAACTCGCCCACGAGTCGCTCGTGCAACTGTGGCCGCAGTTGGCGCGCTGGATCGAAGAGTCGAGCGACGAACGCAGCGCGGTCGCCGAGGTGACACAGGCCGCGCAGGTGTGGCGCAGCCGCGGCAGCAAGGGCGACGGTCTGTGGGCGCTGGACAGCGTCCTGGACTTCCGGCGTCGCTTGCGCGGCGTCCGCCAGCCGATTGGCGACGACGCTCAGGCTTTTCTCGCGGCCAGTGAGCACGCGGGCCGGCGTGGCCAGCGCATCAGACGCAACGTCATCATCGCCGCGATCGCCGCGATGGCGATCGTCACCATCGCGACGATCGAGACCACGCGGGCGTTTCGCGACCGCACCTTGCGCGAGATGGAGCACCAGCGGCAGATCCACCTGGCAGCCGCCGACATGGGCTTGGTACATCTGCGCCTGGGCCTGTGGCAACGCCGAGCGGACGGCCAGCCCGCGGCGGTTGCGGTGGGCGCGGGCCAGTTGCAATGGACGCTGCACGACGATGACCCGGCCGAGGGCGGCAAGCCCGGTCTGGAGCGCGTGCCCGACTCGGTGCGGCGCCTGCAGCGCCTCTACGCTGGCGAAAGCGTGCAGGAGACCCTGGAGACGCGCTCGGGCCCGGCGTGGCTGCGGGTGGGGGCGCGCGGCCCGGCGGCGGATCGGCCCTGCGACGACGTGTGGATTCGCATCGCCCAGCTACCTGGCTACCGCGACAGAGCCTACGGTCCGCGCGACATCGCCGTGTCCGTGCCCACCTGTGCAGAATCCGCGCGCGACATGGCCGAGGTGCCGGGGGGCCCGTTCCGATTTGCGATCGCGGCGGCCGATGGTGCGACGGAGGCCACCGCACGCGAGGTGACCCGGACCTTGCCGACGTACGAGATCGACGTCTTCGAGGTCAGCAACGCCCAGTTTCGGCAGTTCGCACGCATGGCGGCGGTGACGGGGGTGGACATGCCGCAATACCCACCGACCCCGACATCGGGCGACCTCGGCGCGCCGGACCGTCCGGTCACGGTCGTCACCTGGCACCAAGCCAATGTGTACTGCCGGGCCGAGGGAAAACGCCTGCCGACCGAAGAAGAGTGGGTCAAGGCCGGTCGCGGCGGACTGTACCTGGACGCCGCCGGCCGCGTCGCCAACCCGCGGCCCGAACGGCGCTTTCCATGGGGTGATGCGTCTGACGGGCGCGCGCACATCGACCGCGAGGACGGCCCTTTGCGCGGCTCGTCGGCGGTCGACGCGTCACCAGCGGACGTCAGCCCTCATGGTGTGCGCAATCTGGCCGGCAACGTCGCCGAGTGGACAAGTACCTGGGTCGCCGGACACCCGGCGCTGGCCATCGTGCGGGGCGGCAATTGGAGCGCGCCGGAGCAGCTCGGTCTGCACCGTCTGGATCAACCGAACATGCGCTACCGCTCGATCCCAAACCTCGCCACCGGCTTTCGGTGCGCGCGCGGCGCGCCATGACGATCCCGTTGCGCTTGACCCTGCATCCCGACCTGCCGGCAGACTCGCAAGACGAGGCGTCGGCGCGGCTGTGGGAGTCGCTGCGGGCCATCCGCCCCGGCCACCGCGCCCCGGTCCGCGCCGCCGAGACCTTGCTGGGTGCCCTCGACCGATGGCGCGCGGCCTCGCCGTGGGGCGACCGCCCGCTGGATCGTCTCGACGTGCTTGCGCATGGCAGCCCGGGCCGGCTGGCGATCGGCGACCCATTCGACGCGCAGGGGTTCCTGGGATTCGAAACTCTGGCGCGCTGGCAGTTGATGGAGGCCATCGAGTCCCACGTCGCCCGCGACGGTACCGTGGGCTTGCTGGGTTGTTCGGTCGGCATGGCCAGCCGCCTTTCGCCCACCCGCGACGGTGCGATGCTGGCGTGGGCCCTTGCGCGGTCCTGCGGCCGCCGGATCGGCGTGCCGGCGTTCGGGCTCTACGCGGACTCATTCGACCAAGGCTGCGACGGCCTCGACCCCGGCAACCCGTCGATCGCGTGGTTCGGCCCGCAGACGCGCACCTTGCCAGAGCCGATGGACCCTGGCGGAGTGCCGCCCGCACGGGTGAAACGCCCGCAACCCGTGGACGGCGACCACAGCGCGGTGCTGGACGCGTGGTGGTCCCAAGTGCGGGTAGCGACGGTACTGCCGGCCGCAGGCTACCTCGGTCCGGCGCTGGCCGACAGCGTCCACGCGGCGCTCGGCGGGGCGCCGGGCCAGTGGTTCTCGCTCACCGGCTGGCTCGGCGAGGCCCTGGCTCGGGTCGCCCTGCACACCTCAGATGTCGCAGTGCAAGCCGAGTTGCTGGCCGACGGGCCACATGGCAGCGCCAAGCGCCTTTTCGTCGCGCTGCGGCCGCCGCTGACCGGTTGGGAAGGTCGCAGGGCGGGAAGGCTGCTGCCGACGCTGCGACGCGTCTTGTGACCGGTGAGGGACTGGAAAACAATAAGTCGATCACGCTCACATCAGGGCGGAGCCGCGAGTCGGACCTTTGGTCCGCGAGCTGGCGACCCACTGAGCAAGCAAACGGGCCCAAGAAATGATTGAGTAAATCATTTCCGGGCCCTGACCGGGTCTACAAGCGGTCCCCGGGGGGCAGCCCCGCCGCGCGCCGACCGGTCTCGCTCAGCCGCAATTCGCCCTTGGCGCCGAACGCTTGGCCGATCTGGTTGGCGTAGCCCGCCGCCTCGTGACTCGGCAGGCGCGCCACTTCGTAGGCCTTGAGCTTGCGCTTGACCGGACCCTTGCCGGCGGGCGGCCGCGCGTCGAGTTCGGCCTGGGTCACGACCTGGACCATGGGGCCGAGGGCCACCACGGCGTATCGGTGGGCGAAACCTTCGGTGGCCGGTTCAACGGGCGGATACTTGATGATGGCGCTGGAAATGTCCGGATCGGCAGGGTCGCCCAGCCAGCGCACCGTCACCAACAGGATGCCGACGTCGTCGACGGTGTCGGTCAGGTAGTCGTAGCCCTCGGGCAGCTCGCCGCCGCCATTGATGAACTCCTCTTCGGTCATCATGTCATCGGGGTTGGCCCAGCGCACGCGGTACTCGGTGCTGCCCGCGCCCTCGACCAGGAAATACACCAGTTCGTCGGGACCACTGGTGTCGACCTGGGTCACCCGGCACACAAAGCCATAGTGGGACACTGCCATGGAAACCTCCGCAGGCGTGGGAAAAGCGGATCGCGGCCATGCCTCGAGCGCGACCTTGGACCGTTTTGGAGTTGGCGTCAAATGGCCGGCCCGGCCAGAATCCACCGCCCCGCGCCGGCCAGCCGCGGAGCGGCGGTGCCGGTGCCTTTTTTCGCCTCCACGCCGTGCCCGGCAGCGCCCGGCGGACCTTTTTTGCCCCCGGTTTTGCCGCCCCCCGCTGCGTTCCGCGCGTCCTAGGGGCGTTTGCGTGCGTTTGCGCCAATGCTGGCG
>VGRO01000042.1 GCA_016875335.1 Deltaproteobacteria bacterium
CCTAAGGGACTGGAAAATAATAAGTCGATCACTCTCACATCAGGACGGAGCCGCGAGTCGGACCTTTGGTCCGCGAGCTGGCGACCCACGGAGCAAGCAAACGGGCCCGAGAAATGATTGAGTAAATCATTTCCTGGCCCTAACGGCGTGCCGGGATCCCGCGACAACGTCGGCGGCGAACGCGACGTCCGCCGACGCCGAAGGCGGCAGCACGGGCGCCGCGGAAGTGTTTGCCAGCGACGCCGGTCCACTGGACGCCTCGGCGGACGCAGCATCTGACGATGGCGATGCTGGGTTCGACGACGCTGCAGAAGCGGACACTGGCGCACAAGGGGCCACAGACGCCGCAGTGGAGGTCGCGGCCGACATTGCCAGCGACGCAAGCCCTGCCGCGCCCAAAGGGTGCGGCGTCGACGCAGATTGCCCGCCGAGCGGCAACCCGTGCATGCCCAACCTGTGCAACGGGGCCGGCCAATGTGCCCCCAAGGCCAACGATGGCGCGGCCTGCGACAGCGGCGACCCCTGCGCGGTGCTGGCGTTCTGTGCGGCAGGCCAATGCGTGGCCAAACTGGCGTCGTGGTGCGCGTGCAAGACCAACGCGGATTGCGGGGCGCTGGAAGACGGCAACGTCTGCAACGGCACGCTGTACTGCGACAAGCAGACCTTTCCCTTCAACTGCAAGGTCAACCCGGCGACGGTGGTTGTCTGTGATACCTCGGCGGACACGGCCTGCAAGAAGAACGTCTGCCTTGCGCAGACGGGTGCTTGCCAAAGCGCGCCGCTGGAGGCCACCAAGCAAACTTGCGTCGCCGGCAAAGGCTGCCACTTCGAAGCCAAAGAGGCGGGCGACCTGGCCGTGCCGTCGTTGGCCTGCGAGGACGGTCAGAAGTGCACAAGCGGCGACTACTGCAGCGGCGGCACCTGCACGGCAGGAACGGATACGTGCACCTGCAAGTCCAACGCGGACTGCCTCGACCTCGACGACGGCGACCTGTGCAACGGCGTGGCCTACTGCAACAAGGCGCTCAAGGTCCCCGCGTGCGTTCTGAATCCGGCGACGGTCAAGGTCTGCGCCAACGGCGGCGACACCGTGTGCAGCAAGAACGCGTGCGACCCGACCACGGGCGGCTGCGCGATGGTGCCGGTGGAGCAAACCACCAAGTTCTGCGTCGGCGCTGTGTGTGGCATCGAACTTGCCGCCGCTGGCACCGCCACCGCCAACCCACCGCCCTGCGACGACGGCAACCCGTGCACCGTCGGCGAGGTGTGCCAAACTGGGCAGTGCAAGGGCGGCACGGACACCTGCGTGTGCAAAAAAAGACGCCGACTGCGCCAGCCAAGACGACGGCAACCAATGCAACGGCACACTGTTCTGCAATTTGGCCAAGCAAAAATGCGAGGTCAACCTGGCCAAAGTGGTGGTCTGTCCGTCGTTCGCGGACACTGCGTGCACCAAGAACACCTGCCAGCCAACGACGGGCCTGTGCGCCATGGCCCACGCGGCGACGGGGACCACCTGCGACGACGGCAATCCGTGTACCGCAGGGGACGCGTGCACGGCAGGCAAGTGCTTGCCCGGCACCAACATCTGCACCTGCAGCAACGACGCCGAGTGCGCCAAATGGCACGACGGCGACTTCTGCAAGGGCACACTGTATTGCAACAAGTCGGGCGCAACCCCGACGTGCGTGCTCAATCCTGCCACGGCCAAGTCGTGCTCGTCGGTCGACGACACCGCGTGCGCCAAGAACACGTGCGCGCCGGCGACCGGCCAGTGCCTGTTCAAGCCCGTCACCAACGGTTTGCCGTGTGAAGACGGTGCACCCTGCACCTTCGGCGACTACTGCCAGGACGGCAAATGTGCCTCCGGCGCCAGCGCCTGCCAGTGCCAGAAAAACAGCGATTGCGAGGGCAACGACGACGGCAACCTCTGCAACGGCACCTGGTTTTGTGACAAGTCGGATCCAAAGGCGGCCAAGTGCGCCTTCAACCCCGCCTCGTTGGTGTACTGCAGCAAGAAGGACGACACCGCGTGCTTGACCAACACCTGCGACCCGAAGTCGGGCGTATGTGGCTTGACACCGACGGCGACCGGGACCCCCTGCGACGACGGCTCGCTGTGTACGGCCAGCGAAGCCTGCAGCGGCGGAACCTGTGTCGGCGCCAAGGTCAACTGCGACGACAGCAACGTGTGCACTGCGGACGCTTGCGCGGCGGCGATCGGCTGCGTGCACAGCGCGGCCAACTGCAGCGACGGCAACGCCTGCACTGCCGATGTCTGCGACCCCAAGACGGGGCAGTGCGCCTTCGACAGCAAGCCCTTGGAGGGCAAGGCCTGCAACGGCGACGACAACGGTTGCACCGCCGGCGATACGTGCAAGGCTGGACAATGCGCTGTCGGCGCCCCGGTGATCTGCAAGCTGGCGCTGGGGCCGTGCGAGGCGGCCAAATGCGCGTCCACCGGGCCAGCGGCCTTCCAGTGCGTCGCCGAGGCGGTCGCCGATGGAACCCCATGCGCAGGCAGCGACGGTTGCCTGTTGGGGGCGGCTTGTGGCGGCGGCAACTGCCTGCCCGGCAAGGCTGAGAAACTGTTCGTCGCCACCCACGACGCCTCTGGCGCTGGCTTGAGGTTGCGGGCTGCCGCAGCGGCCAACGACGGCGGCTGGCTGGCCGTCGGCCGGCGCGAGGTCGGCCCGCCCAGCGCCCCAACGCAGACCCAGTGGTGGATGGAACGGGCGGCGGCGGGCGGCGCGACGCAGTGGGCAACGAGCCCCGTCACCGGCGCAGCCGACCCCGAGACCGCGGCCACCGCAGCCAAGGCCGAGGACGACGGCACCTTCAGCGTCGTCGGCACGTGGCGCCCGCTGGCCAATGAGGGCTTGCAGGCGCGGTTGGTGCGGCTGGCGGCTGACGGAAAGGTCCTGACGCTGCAGCAGGACTACGGCAAGCCGGGCAAGGTCGACGACGCGGTCTCAGCGCTCGCCGCGCACCCGAGCGGCGGCTGGGTCGGCGCGGGTTGGCGCTCGAACCCTGGCGGTGCGCGCGATGGGTGGCTGGTGCGGGTGGCCGACAGCGGCAAACAGCTGTGGGAGTGGGAGGCGGCGACCGCCGACGCGGACGAGCTTGCCGCGGTGGTCGCGGCCCCGGCCGGGACGGTGGTGGCGGTCGGCTGGCGCGACGGCGCAAACGGCACACGCAAGGCCTGGGCCGCGCGCGTCGGCAGCCAAGGTGCGCTGCAATGGCAGTCCACCTTCGGCACGGCACCGTGGCAGCAGTGGTCGGCTGCGGTGGCCTCGGGTGGTGGCGTCCTCGCGGCCGGCACCAGCCAGGCTGCGGGCACGCCCGAGCTGTGGCTGGCCTACCTCGACGGCGGCGGCCAGCTGGTATGGCAGCGCAGCGTCAGCGGCTGGCGCGCGGTCGGCGGCACGGTGGCCTTGGCCAACGATGCCTTTGGGGTGGTGGGTTCCGCCGGGCAAGACGCCGCCTCGGCGGTGCCGTGGTTGCTGGGCCTTGCGGGCGACGGCCATCCGGTTTGGGACGTGCAACTGGACAAGGTGCCAGGTGGCCTCGCGGGCGCTGCGGCAACCGCGGATGGCGGCATCTTGGCCGTTGGGGCCGCGGTCGGCGGCGGCGGCGGCCGGCTCGGCCTTGCCGTCCGCGGCGATGCCTGGGGCCGCACCTCCTGTGCGTCCGCTGGCAAGTGCGCGACCATCGCCGCTGCGACGTGCGCCGACACCAAGCCCTGCACCGACGACTGGTGCGAGCCCAAGGTCGGCTGCCTCGCAGTGGCCAACACCGAGCCGTGCAGCGACGGCGATGCGTGCACCGTGGGCGACGCTTGCAAGCTCGGTGCCTGCGGACCCGGCAAGGTGCAGGAGTGTGGCGACGGCAATCCGTGCACCGCCGACGCATGCGATCCGCTGGTTGGCTGCCAATACGCCGCGATTTCAGGCAACTGCGACGACGGCAAGGTCTGCACCGACGGCGATGCCTGCGCTGGGACCGTCTGTGGCGGCAAGGCCAAGGGCTGCAGCGACGGCAACCCGTGCACCGCGGACACCTGCAGCGAGCCCAAAGGGTGCGCGTCGGCCGTGGACCCCAAGCAGTGCGACGATGGCAACGTCTGCACCACCGACAGCTGCGACAAGGTCAAGGGTTGCAGCTACATCCACAACAGCGCCGCTTGCGACGACGGCATCTCTTGTTATGCCGGCGACACCTGCGCGAACGGTAGCTGCGTCGCGGGATCGCTGCAGCGGTTGTACGTCAATTCGAACCTCTCGGTCGGCACCACCTACCTGCGCGGCCTCGCGGCACTTCCGGAGGCCGACGGCGGAGCGCTCGTGGCCATGTACACTGCGGCGCAGAAGCCGACACAGGCTTGGTTGGTCAAGCTCGACCCAGGTGGCCAGATCCAATGGTCCAAGGTGGTGGACGCTGGCGCCAAAGACGCGGCCTCGTACGGCATCCTCGGTGTACCGGACGGCGCCCTGGTCATCGGCTACACTAGCAACCTTGGCGCCGGCGGCTCCGACGGACTGCTGCATCGGGTCGACAAGGCGGGTCAACCGCTGTGGTCCTATGCCTACGGGGGTGCCAAAGACGAAGACCTGATTGGCGCGGCACCGCTCGGGACCGGCTACGTTGCGGTGGGCCGCACCAGCTCTCAGGGTGCCGGCGGCTTTGATGGCTGGCTGTTGCGGGTCACCGCGGACGGCGTCCAAATCTCGTCCAAACCGATGGGCGGCAGCGCGGACGATGCGTTCACCGCCATCCGCTCGACCGCCGACGGCGGGTCCGTGGTGGCAGGCTACACCAGCAGCGCGGGCGGTGGCGGCCAGGACGGCTGGCTGGTCAGGCTGGACGCCAAGGGCAACGTGCTGTGGCAACATACCTATGGCATGGCCAACGACCAGTCCATCACGGACGTGGCGGTGCTGGACGACGGCTCCCTGGCGGCGGTTGGTCTCAACGGCACGTCCTATCCTTGGACCGCATGGCTGTTCCATGCCGATGCCAACGGCCTGCTCAAGTTCGCCGAGACGACACCGGACACCCCCTACTTGCGAGCCGTCGCCGCTGTGCCAGGTGGCTATGTGACAGGCAGCATCTCTGGCACCGTGGTTCGGCGCGACCTGACGGACCGCGTGCAGTGGTCCAGCACCGCGGCCAACGTGTGCACCGATGTGATCGGCCTGTCTGCGATGGGCAAGGATGGTGTGCTCGCCGTAGGCGGCCCCGCGACCGGAAACGCCTGCGCCGTGCGCTTCGACAATTGGGGCAATACGTCCTGCGCCTTGGCCGGCAAGTGCCCGGACCTGACGCCGCAGCAATGTGACGACGGCGCGCCCTGTACGCGACCGGGCTGCGACCCAAAGGCCGGGTGCACGGCCGTGCCAGAGTCCGCGCCTTGTACGTCGACGGCGGCGTGCACGACCTTGGATGCGTGCGCAAACGGGGCGTGCGTGCCGGGCAAGCCCAAGCTGTGGGACGTGGCGAAGGGCAGCGCCGAACAGGAGTATTTCATTTCGGCCACACCCTCGCGCGCAGGCGGTTTTCTGGCGGTGGGCCATCGCTACTACGAGAGTGGTTACGCGCACTACATGGTGCGGAGCGACGACGCAGGCAACGCGGCTTGGGAAAAGGTGCTCAAGCTGGCACCCGACGGCAATCTCTCCTACGCAGCCGCAGAGCTGCCGGACGGCCGCTGGGCCGTAGCGGGCGCCAAAGCCTGGAAGGCCAGCTTGCGCGTGATCGATGCGGCCGGCAACCACCTGCACGATTCGCAGGTCACGCCGGCGGCCAGCACCAACAGCGCAGGGAACCGAGTCAGCGTCTTGGACGACGACCAAATCGCGATGTGTGGCGATGCCAACAATGCGGCAGGGTTTGTCGCACGCTTTACGGATCGAGCGGAGCAAGTGTGGGCGACGACCGTCCCTGGCGCGGCGAACTTGCATAGTGTCAACGCGCTACCTGGCGGCCACATTGAGGCATGGGGCGCGGGCTTGGTGCTGGGCAAGCCCAAGAATGCCGTGCGCGCAGTGTTGTCAGGCGACGGTAAAGTCTTGGACGTCAAGATCGTGCTCGCGGCCGCCGATTACACCTACAGCGTGCGCGAGGCGGCGGCCCCGGGCGGGGACCACTACCTGGCCATCACAGAGGCCCCGCTCGCATATACCGCTGGCCAGCTTCCGGCGAGGACTCACGTCGCGCGCGTGACGGCGAACGGAGACGTCGTGTGGCGGCGCCAATTGCCCGCTTTGCACAGGGTGGCTTACCAGATCGCAGTCACCAGCGCCGGTCTTGTCGTCGCGGGATGGGACGAGACACCGGGGCCGCTGAACCATCAGGGCTGGCTGGCGGGCGTGTCGTCTGGCGGCCAGCTGGCGTGGGAACGGCTGCTTGGCAGCACCGGTGTGGACGAGTTGTATGGTGTAGTGCCCTACCAAGGCGGGTTGGTCCTAAGTGGCTACATTGAGTCCAAGGGCGCTGGCAAGGCGGATGGCTGGCTGGTGCGCCTCGACGCCTGGGGCCAGGGCCTGTGTTCGGTCGCTGGCGGATGTGCGAAGCTCGCGCCCGGCAACTGCGACGACGGCGACGCGTGTACGGTGGATCTTTGCTCGCCCATCGACGGCTGCGGCAGCGCGGCGGGCAGCTGCGACGACGGCAACCCTTGCACAGTGGACTCGTGCAGCGCAAAGGTCGGTTGTACCGCGGTCGACGCCGCGGACGGCACCTCGTGCGGCGGCGGCAAGGTGTGCAAAGGCGGAGCGTGCGGGCCATAGGGCCCACGACGCAGCAATACGATCGCGGCAATCTGCACCGCAGCGGCCGTTCGCCGATCAGACACGGGCTCGTGACCCACGCCGCCAGCGGGTGGGCGCAGGGAAGACCGAACGCGATTTCGGCTGGCCAGTCGGAACGATAGCCCGCACCGCCAACACCAGCTACCCTTCGCATCGGCGGCGCCGTCCGTCGCGCGAGTTCCCAATGCGCTTTGCCAGCTTGACCCTCTGCTCCGCCTTCGCCGCGGCCCTGCTGCTTGCCTGCGGGTCGGGCACGCCAGCGCCAACTGGCGCCGAGGTCGCCGTCGACGCTACCGCCACCAGCGACGTCTCGCGCGCCCCTGACGTGTCGCCAACTGCGGACGTGCCAGTATCTGCGGACATACAAACCACCGCGCCAGAGGTGGTCCAAGCACCCGACCCTTGCGCAAAGGACAACGGCGGCTGCGGTCCAGCGCCCCTGTACAGCTGCACGCCCGTCGCGGGCAAGGCCCAGTGCGCTTTTGACGCCACCGCAGACTACGCCGCGCTGACCCAAGGCGTGCAGCCGCTCGACTACGGCGGTGGCCTGTCGTCCACGTTGGTGTTGCACGAGCTGCCGGCGTTCGCGCTGGCCACCGCGCCCAATGGCGAGCCGGTCGTCGCCGCGGCGCGCTACGGCAAAGGGCGCGTGGTGTTCGTGGGCCACGAAGGCATGCTGGGCGGCAAGGGCGCTGCACAGGCGCTGATCCAAAATGCCCTGGCCTGGCTGGGCCAGCCGGCCGCGACCAATGGCTTGGCGATGGCGCCGGGCCTGAACGCGTTCAGCGAGTTCGCAAAGGCCGCCAAGCTGCAATTGACGACCGCCGCGCTGCCGGTCAAAGGTCAGCACCCTGTGTGGGTTGCGACCGTGCACACGCAGTGGAAAAACGACGAAGTGGAACAGATTCGGCAGTTTGTCGAGGCGGGCGGTGGCCTCCTGCTCGGCGGCCACGCCTGGTACTGGGCCAGCGGCAATGGCAACGTCGCCAACGGTTTTGCCGCCAACCGCGTGCTCAAGCCGATGGGCATTACGCTGACCGGCGCGGTCGCGGAACTGCCGAACGGCAAGTTGAACGTGGACAGCAAGCTGCCGCCGAGCTTGGTGCACGCCCGAACTGCGCGCGATGCGGTGGTGGCCCACGTGCTGGGCGAAAAAGTGGTCCAAGACGTAGCGGACCGGCAGCTCATCGAGGTCATCGCCGGTCGCGCCATTGAAGTGCTGCCGCTCGACTGGCCGTGGTATGGGCCGGCGATGGCCCTGGTCAACGGCGCGGCCGCGTTCGAGGTCTCTGAGTCCAAACCGCTCAACAGAAAAGCGAACCCGATCGAGGCGCTGGCGGTGCGCTTGCGCGTCAAGTTGGCCTTGGAGCAGCAGGTCGACCTCGTCAAGCCCGATGCGGCCGACTTCCCCGGATCGGTGCCCGCCAACGCCCCCGCCTTGGGCGTCACAAAGCGGACGCTCGACCTCGACCACGCCGGCCTGGATCCACGCTACGGCTATGCCGACGCCAAGGACTTTGGCTGGCGCTCGACCGGGATCTACCTTCCACCGGGCGCCAAGCTGACGGTCAAGGCGCCATCGGCAGCGGTCGGCAAGGGGCTGCTGGTGCAGGTGGGCAGCCACACCGACACGCTCTACGGCTTGGAGTCGTGGAAGCGCATGCCCGCAGTGGTGCGCACGGCGGCGATTACGTCGCCCACAACCGAAATTGCCAGCGGTTTTGGCGGCCTGGTCTACGTGTTGGTGCCGGTGGGGGCCAAGCTTGGGCAGGCGCAGTTTGAGTTCACGGGCGGCGTGGCGGCCCCCTACTACCAGCTGGGCGTCACCACGCAGGCGCAATGGCAGCAGACCGAGCGCAACCATCCTGGGCCGTGGGCCGAACTGGCCGGCAAGCGCTTCATCGGCACGGTGCCTTCGTCGGCCATTCGCACCCTCGATGATCCCGGCCCAGTCGTGGAGCTGTGGGACAAGATCCTCGACGCCGACGCCGCGCTGGCCGGCTTTGACGTCAATCGTCCGCGCGCCGAGCGCCTGGTGGTGGACCGGCAGATTTCGGCGGGGTCGCTGCACTCTGGCTACCCGATCATGGGCCACCCCGACAGCACGGCACCGTTGGTCGACCTCAACGCCTTGCAGGCGGGGGCGTGGGGACCGTTGCATGAGCTCGGCCACAACCACCAGTGGCTGCCGTGGGTGTTGCCCGGCACCACCGAGTCGAGCTGCAACCTGTGGTCGGTGTACGCTTCAGAGCAGGTGTTGGGGATCGACCGCGGGATCGCGCATCCGGCGCTGGCGCCCGCCGACCGCAAAGCCCGCATCGCCGACCACCTCGCCAAGGGCGCCCCGCTGGCCAACTGGAGCGTGTGGACGGCGCTCGAAACCTACCTGCAACTGCAAGAGAAGTTCGGGTGGAAGCCGCTAACCCAGGTCATGACCGAGTACCGCGCGGTCGCGCCCGCCGACGACCCAAAAACGGATGCGGACAAGTTCGACGCCTGGATCGTGCGGACCTCCAAGGCGGTCGGCATGGACCTCGGCGAATTCTACGCCGCGTGGGGCCTGCCGATGTCGGCCGCGGCCAAGCAGGCGGTGGCGGGCCTGCCGGTGTGGAAGGACCACCCTCTCGCGGCCAAACCTTAGAGGGTGTAGCCAAAACCCCGTCCCGCTACGGCCGAAGATCCTGGGCATCTCGCGGCTTACGTCCTCCCCTGTCCGAATCAGTGTGCTACTGGCTTGGTCGGCGCACTGCGAGTGCGCCTCGGTCGGTCGCTGCGGGCGCGCTCGCGATCTGCCGGCATGCGCTTCGACCTCGCAACAGACGAAATTTGGCTACACCCTCTTACTCGACCATTTCCCGCGCCGCCACCAGCAACTGCTGCACCAGCACCAACGGCACGCCGGGACTGGCCGCCAACCCGAACGCCTGGGCAATCTGGCCCGCTTCGGCCGCCGTGACCACGCCGCGCGGCAACAGCTCTGCGTAGACCCACGCCACCGTCGCCAGGGCGGGCGGCGAATCCACCGCGGCCCGCCGTTGCAACGCCAGCGTCAGGGCCTGGCAGGCCAAAGACAACGCTTCGTCCGGCATGTCGCTGGCAAACAGCGCATCGGCGGCCTGCAGCTTGCGGCGAGCAGCGACCAGAAGCGGCGGATCCGCTGGGGCTTGCGGGCGCTGGTACACGGTTTTTTCCGGCTCGGCCGCATCGCCGCCGAGGTGGCCCATCGTCCGCAACAGCGCGTAGGTCTGCAGGTCGAGGATGGCGACCTTGGCCGCGCCGACCGACACCTCGCCGGCCACCAGTGCGTCGTTCGGATCCGAGCGCGTGACCAAGGCCAGCAGACCGGTCGGGCCGACGACGATGCGCTCCAGCCGGCCGCCGAGGCGCTGCGACAAGGACGTCACCGCCGCCGCAACTTCGGGCAACTCGGCCTCGGGCTGCTGTGCTTGGCCCGGCCGCGGACCGGCCTGCGGCTGCGCGGACTCCTCGGGCTGCAACGGCGGGGCTCCTTCGGCAGACGGAGGCTCCGCAGCCGCCTCGGCCGCGACCTCAATGTCGGCGCTCTCTTCGGCCTCCGACTGCGGGCCGCGGGCGGCGTCCTTTTGCAGGTCCACCACCGCGCGCATCGCCTCGACCAGGGCCGCGCTCGACAGCCCGACCGTGTCGTCGCCCTCGGCGGCCATCACCTGCATGAACAGGTGCTGCTTGCCCGCGAGGATTTGGCCCACGCGCTGCTCGTAAGACGACGCGGCCACCACCAGCACAATCAACACGTTGCGCTTTTGACCCAGCCGGTGGATGCGCGCCAGCCGCTGCTGCAACACCGCCGGGTTCCACGGCAAGTCGAGGTTGATGAGCACGTCGGCGCACTGCAGGTTCAGCCCCGTGCCGCCCGCGTCTGTGCTCAGGAACACCCGCACCGAGGGGTCGTTCTCGAAGGCCTCGATCAGCGCGCCGCGCTTGTCCACCGCCACCGCGCCGTGCAGCCGCACCGTGCCCAGCCCCAGCGCCCGCGCCGTTTCCTCGGCCATGCGGGTCATGCGCTCCCACTGCGAGAACACCACCACCTTGCGGCCGCCGGTCACCGCCAGCTCGTCGAGCAGCCGGCCCAGTTCGTCGAGCTTGGGGCTGCCGACCGTCACCTTGTCAATCAACCCCGCGGCGTTGCACGCCATCCGCGCCTGCAAGAGCGCCGCCAGCGCCAGCTTTTCTTCGGGCGGGGTCAGCTTGCGCTGCTGCATGATGGTGGCGTAGTTGCCAGCGGTGGACATGAAACCGTCGTGGAACTGGCGCTGCTTGGGCGTCATCCCCACTTCGTGGGTCGCCTCGGTGCGCTCGGGCAACTGGTCGGCGATGACCTCGCGGCTGCGGCGCAGCATCACCCCCGCCACCCGCCGGCGCAGCACGGTCAGGTTGCGGTAGCCCACCAACTTGTTGCGTTCGTCGCGCACCATGTAGTCGATTTCGAAGCGCCACAGCGGCCCGAGCACGTGCGGGTCCACCAGTTGCATCAGGCTGTACAGGTCCGACAAGCGGTTCTCCAGCGGCGTTCCGGTCAGCACGAACGCGAACCGCGACGGGATCGACTTGACCTTGGCCGAAACCTTCGTCGCCCAGTTCTTGATGCGCTGCGCCTCGTCGACAATCAGCAGGTCGGGCGTGAGATCGGTGCAGAAGAGCGACTGGTTGCGCGCCACCTGTTCGTAGTGGGCGATGTGGAAGGGCGCGGGCTGCTGCCAACCGGCACCCAGTTGCTTGGGGGAGCCGCTCAGCGTGTAGGCATCGAGGCCGGTGAATTTCCGGATCTCTTTGGTCCAGCCAGATTTGAGCGACGCCGGGCAGACAATCAGGACCCGCCGCACCCCCTCGTGTTCCATCAGCCAGCGCGCCGCGGCAATCGCCTGCAAGGTCTTGCCCACGCCCATGTCGTCGGCCAGCAACGCGCGGCCCTGGCTGGCCAGCATGGCCACGCCCGTGCGCTGGTACGGGAACAGCCGCGCGCGCAGCCAATCCGGTTGCCCTTGGCATGCGGCCAGTTCGGCCTCGATCTTGCCGCGGCGCAGGGCTTTGGCGTCTTGTTCGGCGGCGCGCAGGGCCCAACCGCGGGCATCGTCGCCGAGCGAGAGCACCCGGCCGTCCTGCGGGCTCAGCCGCCCCGCCGAGCGCTCCATGGCAAACCAAGCGCCCGGCAGAGTGCCCATGAGCGACCCGTCGGCGCCGAAGTGCTGGCGGACCAACGTGGCCACCGTCAGCGGCAACGTCCCGCGCACGTGCACGCGGACTTGCGGCGGCTCGGCGCTCTGCCAATCCAGCCACACGATCGCGATGGCGCTCTGGCGCGGCGTCGGCCGGTTGCGGCGGACGCGGTGCAGCACTGCCTCGATGTGCTTGCAGGTGCCAAGGCCGTTGACCGCGAAGTCCGGGCAGTTGCAGGTGTTGAGCGGATCGCTCAGGTGGCGGATTTGCACCCGGTACGGCAGCACCGCCTCGGCCGTCGACACCACCGACCGCGCCGCCCACGTGCCGAAATCCGGGTCGCCCGACACCAACTCCACACGCACAGCCCGCCGCCCCAAGTCTTCGCGCTCCGCCTTGGCGCGGTCGCGGGCGCTCATGGCGGCATGCTTGGTGGTCGTCGGCCGGTCGCCGTGGGCGAGCAAGACCGCGATGGCGTGGGTGCACAGGTCCTTGCGCCAACTCGGCGAGCAGTCGCAGCTGGCCACCACCTGGGCGGAGCCGTCGAGCGACAGCGTCACGGTGTACGACGTGTCGAAGCTGTCGCCAGAAACGTCGCCGTGCAGGATCAGCGTGCCGGCGTCATCGGCGAGCCCGACGTGGGTCACGTAGTGCTTGTGCCACAGGCGCATGGCCTCGCGCAGGGCGGTTTCGCTGCACAGCGGGGCCAGGGCGTCGAGGTCGAGCTGGAACGGGTCGTCTTCGGGGGCGACGTCGGCCTTGGTCCAGGTGGGTTTGGTTGGTTTGGCGGGTTTGCCGCTGGCGGCGGGCTGTGAAGAAGGGGCGGCGGTGACGCGGGACATGGGTCGGCTCCGACGGCGAGGGACGCGGATTTTGGAGAGTCCGGGCCGGGTTGGCAAGGGGGGTGGCAAGTGGGCGGAGGTCGCGGAGCGTGCGCATGAGGGACTGGAAAATAATAAGTCGATCACTCTCACATCAGGACGGAGCCGCGAGTCGGACCTTTGGTCCGCGAGCTGGCGACCCACGGAGCAAGCAAACGGGCCCGAGAAATGATTGAGTAAATCATTTCATGGCCCTTACCGCAAGAACACGGCAAGCACGATCAACTCGTTGACGGTATGCCGAATCCGCAGATCACCAGTTGGCGGCCGGTCGCCGCTGCCACGGTGCAAGCGCGGCGAGCGCTGCGAGCAAACGACGCGACCACCCAATCGAAGAAAGAACTCCCGAGTCCCTGGTTTTCAAAGCCCAGTTCACTTGCCCACGAACCGCGCCAGCCAGAGATCGGTGCCCCCAACGGCCGGCAGGACCAGTGCTCCGAACTGCACTGCGCCCGCCGTCACCCCGGCCAGCAGCACGTCTTTGTCGCCGATGGGCCGCAGCAAGTTGCACCCCGGCAGGTCGCCGTCGCCGAGGTACGTGGCGACCGTGCCCGCACTGCTGTTCAGGGTCATCACCTGCCCGACGACGGCCCCGGACATCCCACCGCTAAAAGAGGCACAAAAAGCCAAGCGTCCGTCCGGGAACACCGCCATGTCGACCAACTGCTGTTTGGCCTGGGCTTGAAACGTCCACAGTATCTTGCCACTGGTGTCGAGGCGGTGCACGAAGTTCAGGCCGGCTGCCGTCGATGCCACAAACCCGCCGGGCATCGCCCGCATTGCTCGCAACCCGTGCAGGGCCATGTCGCCGATGGCGGTCGACCACAGCACCGCCCCCTTTGCGTCCACGCCAAACGCCAGCGCACCGCTTGGCGGCACCTCCTGTGCGACGGGCTTGCCGGCGACGGTTGGCATCCCGGTGCCGAGCAGCACCACGACGGCGCCGCCCTCTGCGGTCGTGTCGAGCAGGGCCCTGCTGTCGCTGCCCGTCGTGCCTGCCGCGATGACCCACTGCGTCTCGCCGGTGGCCTCCAGTTTGGCGACGTAAGCGTCGCTTGGCCCGGCCGCCGTCAGGAACTGCTTGCCCCACAGCGCGTCGCCGCTGAAAATTCCGCTGACCCAAACTCCGCCGTCGGCGGCCGGCCGCAGGGTCGTCAACGTGCCACCGCCGCCAGTGGCGAGGGTGCGCGCCCACGTGATGTTTCCGAAGCCATCGAGGGCGACGACTGCGGCGCCGTGGGGGATCGGTGGGCGGCCGGGCGGCGTCCAACCGGTGGCGGCCGTCAACCCGACGGCGGCGCCCCCGCCCAGCGCCGCGACCGCGGCAGTTTCGCCTTTGGCCTGCTGGACGGGCAGCGCGGCGATCCAGCGCCCCTGACCGGCTGCCCCAAGTCCTGCAACGAAAAGCTGGCCGCTCATGTCGCTCTGGAGCGGCTTGCCGATGACGGCCCCTGCGCCAGCCACGCCAACCGCCGCAATTGCACCTCCGGCGAAATGGGAGACGTCGTGCCACGTCTCGTCGCCCGGGCCTCCGTACAGGGCCGCCCAGGCGACAGGCGCCGGCTTTGCGGAAAGGGACTGCTTGGTTTCTGCCTGGTTGACCATGACGCGGCATTCATAGTGCTGCGCGTCGCCGGGCGCACGGGGTCGGCAGGCCGGCATGGCGTGCGGCGCGGCAAAGTCGACAAACAGGCGCACCTCGGTGCCCGCGGCGACCGTGAGGCTGCACGGGCCCGGACACTGCATCCCCTTGGGCAGCGATGTCACGTTGCCGCTGAACCCGGCGTCCAGCGTGACGCGCAGGTTCGCCTTGGCAGAGCTCGCTTGGACCGCATTGGTGGCATAGACACTGCTGCCCCAGTGCAGGTGGGCCTTGCCAGACGCGTCGACGGCCAGACGCAGGTCATCCCATTCGCGCAACAGGCCGCCGCTGACGTGCACCTGCTCGAAAAGCCAGTCGCCAGCGGCTTGGTTGCCGTAGACCAGCGCGCCAGGCTTGTTGCCCAGTCCGTCGCCGGGACGAAAAAAAGCCACGTGCGCCTGGCCCTTGCTGTCGACGGCCAGGTCGCCGCGCATCGCGTCGTCCAGCCATGTCAGCTTCCAAGGTCCGCCGTCGCGCTCGGCGTACCACGTGTCCCAGTACTTGGCGACGATGCCGCCAGGTTGGACGACCGTCTGGCCGCAGAGCGCGCGCAGGCCGCCGCTGGCCGTTCTCTGCAGCCGCCATACGACATCACACGGCAACGTCTGCGGCTCCACCGTCCAGGGTTCGAATGGCTTATGGCTCGCCAGCACCCACCCGTAGCCCATGCGCGCCAGCAGTTCGACCCGGCCATCGGCGTGAGCGACCGGCGGCGACACCGCCTGTGCACCGGCCAAGGCCGACAGTTCGGTCCACTGCCAACTGGACTCGCTCCGCACGCCATGGCGTGGCAGTCCGTCCGGCGGCGATACCAGCACATGCGGCGTGCCGTCAGGTACCACGGCCAGCGTCGGCGCATACCAGCTTTGAAAGTCGACGCTCTGGTAGACGCCATTGGAACCATGTGCATACGCCGTCTTGCCGACATCCTTTTGCCAATAGGCCGCGTGAAGCGCGCCACCCTGGTCGAACGCGAACTCGCTCTGGCTGGTGGCATTGCTGTCGACCACATCCGCAGACCAACCGCATGCTTGCCGCACCGCGTGGCGCAAGGGTCGCTGATTGGCGGTGCCGGTCAACACGTGCACCCGCTGCTTGGCGTCGATGGCGATGCGGGCATGGCCGACCTCGCCGTAGCCATGGTCGAAAAGCGCCGTTTGCCCCGCGACCCAGCGGCCAGTGGACTTGGGAGGCGGGCAGCCGCTGACCCGCTTGAGTACGCGTTTGCCGCTCGCCGTCTTTGCGCTCGACAGGGTCATCGTGCTGCCCGAAAAGCCCAATATCGTGTGGTTGTATGTCTTGCCGACCATGGTCAGGCACAGGTCGGCCAAGGGGGAACAAGGGTAGAATCGATCCCAGGAGACAGCGTACGTCAGCGCACCGTTGGCGAACGTGTAGGTGCCGCGCTGCGCCTGCTGGTGGTCGGCGTCGGTGGCGTAGTCCCAGATGTGGAAGACGTCAGCCTTGCCCTGCAACTCGGGGCTGTCCGCGGTCGCGGTGGGCGCAAACTGCCAGACAAGCGTGCGGCCGTCTTCTTCGATCGCCCAGTAGCCGGTCAGCTCGGCCGCTGTCGGCAAACGCCCTTCGCCGGTGTCACCCGCCGAACTGCACGAAAGCAGCCAGACCATCGCGCAACTGACCGCCAGCAGCGGGCCAACTCGAAGTGGTGGGGCCATCATGACCGACTCCGCGAGCCCGCGATTGGGCGGGGAAGGGCAGTTTTGCTTGGCCGCGAGACGAATGCAACCGCTGTCAACGGGTTGCGGGTTGCCGGCACTTCCTGCATCCACGCGGGTCAGAACCACGACCGCACCACCCCTCGCCACTCGGGCACTTACCAGCCGAGCGCCACCGTGCCGGTCGCCCACTGGGTCAGCTCGTACCCCGCGCCGGCCAGCGCCGGCCTGCTGCTGCGGAACATGGTGACGCCGGTGAGCAGGAACAGCCGTCAAGGCCAACCAGGCGAACGGCCCAGCGCCTTCGACCTACAGCGGCGCTTTGCCCGGCGCATGGCCGAGACGTGGATTGGCGGCGTGCGGCTGCCGCGCTTGCTGGGGTATGCGGCCGAGTGGCAAACGGACGAAGGCGGCAGGGCACAGGGTGTACAGCACGCCAAGTTTGCTGTATGCGATGGGCGGTGGGTGCTGGTGACGAGCGCCAACCTCACCCAGGTGGCCTACGAGCACAACTTGGAGATTGGCATCCTGGTCGAGGACTCGTCGCTGGCCGCGCGGTTGGAAGGCTTGGTGGATTCGTGGGTGGCGGACGGTCTATCGAGTGACGGAATGCTTGGGCTTCGCGAGGTTGCGGTTTGATTCGTCGTCGAGCTGGATTGGTAGCCATGGCCCGCAAGCCGCCAAAACTGGACGTCGCGTCCGCTGTCGCCGCGGCTCGACGCCGCCGCGAGGGCCATGGGCGCCGCGTCGGTGCCCGGCTTGCCCTGATCCTGGCGCTGTCGTTGGGGCTCGCTTGCAGTCGCGCCCCAGTTCCCGCGCCGTCCGCCGCCGCCGAACTACCTTCCTACGCGGCACCCGACGGGGTGGGCGCGCACTCCTCCGAGGCCGTGCCAACGGCCAAGCTGGACGCCGCGGCAGCCAACCCGGACGCTGCGGCAGCCCACTCGAACCGCGGTTTCCCAATTGCGGGGCCATGGCTGTCGTTCTATGGCACGGCCAAGGCCATGGGCGAATTGTCCAAGGCCGCCGCGAATTTTGCCATTCTCAACGTCGACGCCGATCCGGCCATCGGCAACTTCACGCCCGGCGAACTCGCGCAGCTGCGCAAGGGCGGCGCCAACCGCGTGCTGAGCTACCTCAACCTCGGCGCCTGCGAGCAGTTTCGCAGCTACTGGGCTCAGGCGCCGGCCGGACTGCTGCCCTGCAAGGCCAACAAGGCGGCGCAGCTCGGGCCCTACGCCGGCTATCCCAACGAGGTGTGGATGAACCCGGCGAACCAAGCGTGGCGCGCGCTGATTTTGCAGCACATCGCACCGCGATTGGTGGCGCAGGGCATCGACGGCTTCTACCTGGACAACCTGGAGTTGGTGGAGCACGGCCCGACCGACGGCAACGGCCCGTGCGACGCGGCGTGCCGGCAGGGCGGCCTCGGGTTGGTGGCGGCGCTGCGGGCGCACTACCCCCAGCTGTTGCTGGTCATGCAGAACGCGACCAGCGCCGTCACGCGGCAGGCGGTGGTGGATGGCGTGAAGTTTGCAAGCCTGCTCGACGGCGTGGCGCGCGAGCAGGCGCTGTGGCCCGGCGATGTGGCTGTGCAACAGGAGCTTGCGGCGTGGCAGGCGCTCGGGTTGCAGCCGGGCGGGCGGCCGTTTTGGGTCGGCACGTTGGACTACGTCGGCCACTGTGGCGCCAAGGCCGCGGCAGAGCAGGTATTCGCCAAGGCCAAGGCGGCGGGGTTATCGCCCTACGTCACCGACAAAAGCGGCGGGCAGCAGGTGGTGTGCTATTGGTAGGGACTCGCCGAGGCTCCCATCGCGACGGCGCCGGAAGCGCGGTCCGTCAACAGCGCACAGCCGACCGGCATACCGTAGCCCTGGTGGGCGTCGGGTGTCAGCACCACCAGCTTGCAGCCAGCAAAGCGCGTGGCCTGCACCAACTGGCTGTACACGCCGCCATTGAGCTCGGTCAGCAGCGCCTGCGACAAGAAAAGGCGGACCTGCACGTCGCCGGTGTCCTCGGTTTGCAGGCGAAAGTAGCCGTCGTCGCTCCAAACGGCGAGGCGTTTCCAGTCGTGGGCATGGCGCAGTGCAGGCGGGGGCATGGGCGCGCAGGGTGCGGATTTCTGGCCGGCGGTCAAGGGGTCGCAGCGGCCCTGCTCGGCCGTCAATCGCTGCACTCACCAGTGCCACCCACCGTCGGGTTGCCATCGCGCCACGACTGCAAGAAGCAGCGGACCAGGCGCCAAGCTTCCTTGGACGTGAAAAGGACGCGGTGCCCATCGGTGCCGGGCGGCGCGGGCAACTGCACAAGCACAGCGGTTCGCGCCAGGCCTGGCTTGGTCTGGTTGTACCAGTTGGGCAGCTTGACGGCGCCGAAACCGGCTTGCGGCAGCAGCACAGCCGCAGACGTCTCGTGGCCGGCGGCGACTTCGGGGTCGCTGTGGTCGAGCGTCGGCAAGGCGGGCGACAGACCCAAAGTGGCGTGGTAGGCGTTCGCCGCGCGCACCGGGGTTTGCTGGCTGGGCACGCCCTGAAGGGCAAGGTGATGCACAGCATGCCACAACGCCGACGTCGAGGCGCGCGCGGCATGGGCAAAGGCCTGCGGTTCGGCCGGCTGCAGCGCCCAGTCGAGCAGGTTGGCGTGCGGATCGAAGCGGCTCTGGGCGCGGTAGTGTTCGGCCGGCTTCCAACCCAATAACTGGGCGAGCTCTTGCCGCAGCTCCGGGTCGAGCGAATCGGGGTCCCAGCCGGCGCCACCCGCGCTCGACACGACCGCCGTAAAGCGGCTTGCCCGCCACGGCCTTGGTGAAGGTCGTTCCGGCCGTGGGCACGCTCGCGTCGGCGACCTCGGCAATGTCGAAGTCCAGAAGCTTGAAGGGAACCGGCCCGTCCCACAGCGAACGGGTGCGCGAACGCCCGAGTTCAAACGGCCGGCCGTACACCACGGTGACTTTTGCAGACGAGTCCAACTCGCCATGGCAAGCCGCGACGCAGAGCGCCAACGTCAACCACTTCACGGCAGCGTTCATGGCTGGCCCCGCGCCGCGACGCACGCCCCGCCCGCCGCCACACAGCGCCCCTGGTTGCTGCACGCCGCGCTGGCCTCGCAGTGCCCGTCGTGGCCGGCCCGGCAGGTGTTGCCGACTTTGGCGCACAGCCCCTCGGAAAAACACCCGACGTGGCGCTCGCAGTCGGCGTCGGCGGCGATGCCACATTCCGGGCCCACCTTGCTGCAACGACCGGAGGACAGGCATGCCGGCGTGGTGCTGCACCACTGCTGCGAGCTGGCCACGCAGCGACCGCCCCGCGCCGTGCAGCGGCCGCGCTCTGCGCACATCGCGGTCTCCTCGCAGATTTTGTCGTTTCGAGCGACGCAGCTTCCGCCCTCTGCCGCGCATTGGCCAGCGATGGTGCACGCCAAGGAGGGTGCGCAATCCTTGTCGTGCAGGGCGACACAGCCGCGACCCCAGGGGTAGCAGTGGCCGAGAACCGCACATGCGCTGTCCAGTCGGCACGCCACCTCGGAGCCGCTCAAGCCGACCAGCGTGGGCCGCTCGCTGAGGGGCTCCCGACCGATCGCAGTCAGCCTGGCGCTGCGGCCGTCAGCGGTGCACGCCCACATCCAGCCGAGCGTCGGGCTCGAACACAGCTGCGGCACGCCCGCAAGGAAATCGTCGGCACACCGCGCATTCACCGCCTCGCCAGACACCGTGAACGAGCGGTCGTGCAGATACCGCGGTCCCAACCGCACAAACCACGCGGCGGTGTTCTGCGGATCCACGCGCAACGGCAACAATAGGGTCGGCCGCTGCTTGGCGTTGACAGGCAACGCGCCCGGGCACGCGGGCATGCGCCACAACCCGGCTTCATCCACCAGGTGGCACCCGGTGCGCAACAAGATCGGGCCGTCGGGGCCGACAATCGCCGCGGGGTCGCCGTCTTCGGTGCACACCAGGCGCACCACGTCGAGCATCTTGCCCATGTCGCGCAGCGATTCGTGTTCGACGACCCAGCACTTGTGGGTGGCTTTGGCCATCCCCTGCAACGTCCACGTAAAGACTCGATCTTTTGGAAACGCGGCGGCGAGGTCAAGTGCGGCCCGGTCCCCAGCGGACTGCACCTCGCTGATGGCTGTGGTGTCGATCGTGCGGCCTGATCGAGCCGCAGAGGCAGCGGCGTCCATCCTCCTAAGCATCGGCGCCAGGGCGCGAGAACGGTTGTCGCCCACGTTGGGCGCGAATTGCAAGGCAACCACCCCGCTCAACGGCATGAGCCGCACTGCTGCCGTCATCCGCACCCACTGCGTGGCTGGCCACCCCGACAGCGCGACCTCGGGCGCAACGTTGCCGCCGGGCCGCAGGATCGCGCTGAGGTCGCATTCAACCGGTTTGCCGAAGTCGTAGAGGTCGAACCCGACGCCCATATGCGCGAGGTCACCGGCCTGCGTCCACGGTCCGCCGTCGTACAGGCCCGCGCGCACATGCGCCACGCTGATTGCAGACGTCCAGCGCAGGTAGGGCCGCCAGCCTTCGCGCTCGATGCCGACGCCAACCACGACGTCGGTGTGGGCATTGCGCCAACCGAGCGCGCCCCGACCGTACAGGGACTGCACGAATCCCGACGACCGCACGACATCTGCGCCGTCGTACGAGAACTCTGTCAGCGGCATCTTGCCCCACTTGAGGTCGAAGACGCCCGATACGCCCAACCCAGACGGATAGCGCGCGCGCAGGTTGCCAAAGGCGCGGTCCGAGTGCTCGTCGGCCTCTGGCGCGAGGCCACTGTGCAGTTGCAGCTCCGGCGCCTTGGTCCACCTTGACCAGCGCGAAGCGCCGTCGTCGGCCCGAGTACTAGCGGACGCAAGGATTGCCGCGAGCCCGGCGCACACGACTGCGACGGCGGCCAGTGGTCGGTGGAGATGCGAAAGACGTGCAGCCAAAGCCAGTTCCAGCACAAGGTGCTTGGGGCATTATGGGCCCGCTGGAGGGGGCGGGCAAGGCAAAATCGAAGGCCTCCATGCCGGCGAAGAACCTCCCCTGCGCGTTGGGGTGGCCAACCTCTTCCGGCGCGTTGTGGTCTTGCCTGGTGCCAGGTGGCGCAACGGATTCGTCGGCACCCGGTCAGAACAGGTTGCGAAAGCGGTCAGAACGGGTTGCGAAGGCTGCAAGCAACCCGAACCACGCGACTCAAAACCACGACCGCACCACCCCCCGCCATTCAGGCACGTACCAGCCGAGCGCCACCGTGCCGGTCGCCCACTGGGTCAGCTCGTACCCAGCGCCGGCCAGCGCCGGCGTGCTGCTGCGGTACATGGTGACATCGACGCGCAAAAAAACGTTTTCGCTGACAAAGGCCGTCAACGCCGTGCCCAGGCCGCCGACCACCGGCACCTTGACGCCCACGTAGCGCCCGTCGCGCCAATGCCACGTGCCAGCGGCGCCTAGGCCGGCAAACGCCGAACCGGCACCAAGCGGCGTATGGACGGTGGCCGTAGCGCCGAAAAGGCCGCCGGCCTCGAACATGCGCACCGCCGCCTTCTGCACCGGGGCGGTATGCACGCCGTAGTCCAGGTCGCGCTCTGCGAGGCCGAGCAGCACGCGCGGGCCGAAACGCAAGGTCGCGTCCCACGGCTGGTACGGCCCCGGATGGTCCACCGACAACAGCGTGAAGTTGGTCAACACCGCCGGCACCCAGCTCGGACTGGCCCGATCCTCGACGTAGTCGTTGCCGCCGTTGGGCACGAACTGGTACTCGCGCTGGGTGGGCGCGTAGCCCACGCTGTCGGGCAGCAGTTGCACGTTGCGGCCGATCCACCGCGCGGCCCGTCTGTACCACGGCTGGCGGCCGATGCCGAGGTCGAGGTCCACCGCCGCGGCCGGTTCGGCCTTCAGGGTGTGCATGTCGCGCACCACGGCCTGTCCCTTGACGCGGTCGCCCTCCGGCTTGACGTCGAGGACGACCAAGTGGGTGGCGCCCGTGCGCACCCCCAGCTCGTTGAGGTGGCCGCGGCGGTAGCGCTCGAACGCCAACCCCTTCTCAGCAGTGACCCCTTGGCGGCGCAGCAGTTTTTCGGTCTCGGCGAGGTCGGTGCGGCGGTCGCAAGCGGCCTTTGGGGTGGCGGCCCACCATGCATCGGCGATCTGGCGTGCGATGCCCTCGTCGTCGTGCTTGGGCGGGGCGATGGCGACCACGCGGCAAGGGGGCGTCGCAGGCGCGGGCAGGCTTGCCGCCGCCTCATCGGGCAAGAGGATGCCGTCTGGACACTGCCACGCCGCGCCGCTGATGAGATCGGTGACGACGGCGGTGCCGAGCCAGGCGACAAAGAGCGGCGGGACCAGCACCGAGACCGATGCCGTGGCCGCGTTGGGCAAGAGCGAGTCCTTCCAGCGATACCGGCAGCGCACCCCGAATTCCTGGCGGTGGTCGCCATGCGCGTCCGGCCGGGACCAGTGCAGCTCGAGGGTCCGCGAACGCTTGACGCGGGCAAAGAACGGAGTGGTGCCGAGCACTTTGCCGTCGTCGTCGTGGACTACGGCGCCGCGCACGGGGGTGTCGATCGACACCACCTGCCGGGTGCCGCCGAGGGTGGCGCAGCCCGACACCAGCAACGCAGCGGCAAGCACGGCGCGAGACAGGGTCACAGATCAGCCTCCATGGTCCGTCGTGACGAAGGGTCTGGGCGGCCACGGCTCTTTGGGCGCACCGGTCGCTGTAGCCCCGCGCGCCGCGTCAACCGGCACCCGTGCGCGCCCGACGGGGCGGGCCGTCGCGAGAATACGGCTTGAGCCTGCGCCTGCACAACCCGGTTGCCGCCCGTCGACACATCTGCCACGCTGGGGCCCGCCGCACCGGAGACCCCATGCGCCCTCCCCATGCCCTGATTGCCGCGGTCGCCTGGTTCGCAGCCGCGCCGGGTATCGCCCAGCCCTCCGCGGACCTGCCGCCCGGCGCCGCCAAGGACCCCATTGCGTTGCCCGGCCGCGCCGACGACCCGCGCAGCGCCGTGCCGCGACCCGATCTGGTGTTCATCGAACCGCTCGGCGACATCGACGCGCCGGGCCTGTACAGCGCCGGGGCCGTCGATTTCAGGGCCATGATCGAGGCCGCGGCTCCAGTGGCGCTCAAGCGCGTGTTTGCCAAGACCGTTACGGCGTTTTCGCCGCCGATGTCCTTGCGCATCGTGGCGCGCAAGATCCAGTTGCGCGTCTCGCTGGGCAGGATGCAGGTCAGCGTCGACGCGGTGCTTTTCGACGCGGCCAACCGCGCCAAGGTGTTTCGCGAGCGCGGCGAGGGTGAACGCGACCTGCCCGAGACCGCTACAGGTCTCGAGTTGCGCGGCGCCGTCGAGGACGTGCTCGCCCAAGCCGCGGAAGAGCTGTCGGTGCGCTTGCTCGGCCGCATGAGCGCCCCACCGCCGCCCAAACCCAAGCACAAATGGTGGGCCGGGGCCATCGTCGGCGGCACGATGCTGGGCGGCCTTTCGGGCCTCGCGATCCTTGCACCGCGCTGGAGCGCACAGGTGACGGTCAACCCGCTGTGGCCGCGCATTGCCGCGGCGCTGTCGGGCGGGCGGCGCTTGCACCAGGCTGACGACCTGTCGTTCTGGGCCCACGTGGGCGTCACCCGCGAATTCGCAACGGCGGCGTTGTCGCGGTGCGCGCCCTACCTGTGCCCCGACCAGGCGCGGTCGCTGTGGTACGGCCACGTGCGCCTCGAATTGGCGCAATTGGTCGGTGACGCCAACCAGCACCGGCTGGCCGCCGAGGTCGGCGTCCATATGGGCGCGGAGGAGGCCAAGTTCCAGGCACCGTGGACGACGATGACGCGGCCGTGGGCAGGCGCCAGCTACCATTGGGGGTTCTGATGCAGACGACCCGTGCACGCAACGAGCGAGACGGACCGATGCAGGGCGCCTTTTGCGACCGGCGGCCAAGGCAGCACCGCGGGCTCAGCGCGTTTGGCCGGCGGAACTGCGCGGCTGCCACAGTGGCCGCGGTCGGCCTATGCGCAGGGCTCGCGCCGGCGTGGGCCGCACCCGCGGATTTGGCAGTGGCGACCACGCCCGTTGCGCTTGCCGACGCGGCGACGCCTGGCGATCCGACGCAACCGGGCCACCGCGCTGCGCAGCCGAGGCCGACGATCATCGAACTTCGCTTTGGCCAGGGCCTGCAGGTGGCCGCAGGCGACGGCGGGTCGTCCCTGCAGGTGCGGGCGTTCGTGCGCGCGCGGCAGTCGCTGACGGACCCAAAGGGCGCGCCGACGGCGGAAGCCTTGGTGCGCAACGCCCAACTGCGCTTCTCGGGTCACGCGCTGCGGCCTGGGTTGACGTGGCGGATCCAACTGGGCCTGTCGCCGACCGAGATGGCCATCAACGGGTACCGGCTGCTGCAAACGGCGCTTGTCCGCTATACCTGGACGACGGGCTGGTCGGTGGCGGCCGGCCGGGCCAAGGTGCCGTACGGCGCCCAGCGGCTGGCGCATTCTAGCGAACTGCAGTTCACCGACCTGTCGGCGACCGTACAGGAATTGCACCTGGACCGGACCAGCGGCATCTTTGTGCAGTCGCCGGCCGAAAACCGCGCCGACGTGTCCGGCGTAGTGGCTGGCAACTCGCCGGGGTTCCTGGCCGGCGTGCGCGCGCGCCTGCGGCCGTTGGGTGCCTTCGACGACACTGTCGAGGGGGATGTGGCGCGTTCGCCGCGGCTGCGGGTGGCGCTCGCTGGTAGCTTGGTATCGGCGGTCGACAATTTGAGCACCCAGGTGACCCGCGGCGAGGTCTATCCCGAGGCGTGGACCCAGACTTTCCACACGGCGCTGGACTTTACGGTCAAATACAAGGGGTTCAGCCTCCACAGCGAGTGGATGTCCCGGCAGGCCAAAGGGGACTCGGCCTACCTCGACCTCGGCCACAAAGTGGTGCGGGTGTGGTCGCGCTCGGCGTACGGGGCGCACCTGCAGCTTGGGCAGATGGTGAACCCGTGGGTGCAGGTCGCTGCGCGCATGGCTCGCCTGCGGCGGATGGACGGCACTGATCCCGCGCTGCGGTCCGTGGACGAACTGGCGGCGGCGGTGACCGCGCACTTGCGCGGCGACGACTTCAAGGTGCAACTGGAGATCGTCGACCTGTTTAGCGGCGATTTTCGCGACGGCATGGTCACGCTGCGCGGGCAAGTGGCGCTGTTTTGGTAGGGTGAGAGCTGCCGTCGGCGCCAGTTCGGGGACGGCTGAGCTTGAGTGGCCAGCAGCGTCCGGGCCGCCGATCAGGATGCTCCGCAGTTCACCCCTCCGCGCGGAGCGGGTCGAGGACTTCAATGCCGGAAAAGCGATAGAAATCGGCGTCGCGGGTCCAGATGCGCCGGATCCCGTGCTCGCGCATCAGCGCGACGGTCTGTGCATCGAAAAGCAAGTTGCCGCTGAGCCCGGGAACTTCGGCGGCCAGCTGTGCAGCGATTTCAAGGTGGCGCGCGCCGTGCAGCAGGGGCCGAACCTTGCCGTCGGCCAGCAGACGCCCGGTGAACGACCACGCGCGCGACGGCGACCATGGCAGGCGAAACACCCGCGGGTGGGTCACTACCCTGACGAACTCATACAGGATTCCCCAGGTGACATAGCTCGGCGCCATGCCCTCGCGCAACGCATGAAGACGCTGGGCGCACGCTGCGTGCTCGGGCGTGTCCTCGTTTGCGGCGTAGACCAGCACATTGGTGTCGATCACGTGCATGGCCTAATCCCTCAGGCTCGAAATTCGCGCCCGGTTCCCCCGCGCAGCAGGGCCGAGGTGCTTCCCGCCGCGGCTACGGCCGGACGCGGCAGTGAGCGCGCATTTGCGCGCGCCAAACAGGTGCAAACTGAACACTGGGCGGCGTGCCCTGTTCGCGAAACAAGCAGCTACTGGGCGAAACCGGTCAAGAACGTGTTGCCACTGCACGGGCTACCTCCCGAAACCGATGATTGGGTTTCACCTACTTGTCCTGGTCCATCGCCGTGTGCAGTGCTTCACGGTTCGAGATATCCACCAACGGTACGCCGCCATGCCACGTCGGCAGCGGCTGCAGCGGGTCGGGCGGCTCTGGCCTTGTCTCAAGCATCAACCGTAGCGCGGTCTCCACCAGTTCAGAAATCGTCCGCCGCGACCGCGTCGCTTCTTCGCGCAAGCGCTGCATGACCGTGTCGTCGATCACCAGGGTCGTCTTCATGTGGAGATCCGTACGCGGCGGATGGCTATCCGCCTCGATAGATTCTAGGCGCGCTGGCGCGGCCGTCAATGGCGCCCCGGGGAGCAGAGCCCTGCCCCAACTCCGCCTCGGCGCCAACTTCACGGCTCCTCAAACAACTGCGCATCGCGCAAGTCCAATCCCGCCGGGTAGCCGTACGACACGTATTGGTCGAAGCCGTACACATCGACCGCCACCTTTGGCTTTGTCGCATCCCCTTCCGCAGTCTTGACCGCAGCGGTGGCCACCCGATGCACACCCGACGGTGCGAACTGCCACGTGAACTTGTAATCGTCGCTGACCGGTTGCCAGGCCGCGTCCGGAATCGCCACGCCGTCGAAAAGCACCGTCACCTGGTCCACGCAACTGCCTGGCGCGCAGGTGGCGTCGGAAGCGCAGGCCTGTCCGGCCCGGTTGCTCTCGGCACTGCACGCTTTTTGGACCGGTGCGGCAATCGAAATCCAGTTGGAGTTGTACTGGTGCGGCGTCAAGAAAAGGTAGTCGCTGCGCCACTGTTCAACCGGTACCGCCAACAGGTAGGCCGGATCGCCCGTACCCGCATCACCTTGCTGCGCGCCCGGCCCCGGAGCGTCCTGCGATTGCATGAAGTGGCCGACCGCAATCGGCGCGGGCTTGCCCTGGCTGTCCTTGGCCGCGATTTCAAACACGCCGCCCTTGGTTTTGGTGAAATTGGGCCCGACGCCTTGGCCCGCCTCGAATTCGAACCACTGGCCCGCGTTCAGCACCGGCACTTCAATGGCTTTTCCTGTCTGCGGGTGCATTTGCGGCGGCGTCAGCGTCACCTTCGTGCCGTCCTTGGCGGCCAAGATGCGCCAGCTGTCGGCCTCGGTGGCCCGCGGCTTGAGCTTGACCGCGACATAGTGGGAACCCCAGGTCTTGACCGGAAACTGCTGCATTTCCAAGTGGTCGGCGCAGCAGGTGATGAACTGCTGACAATGCTCGTTGTTGTTGCAGGTGGTCTTGCCGTTCCACGCGCATACGCCGCACCAGTCGCCCTCGGCGATTTGGCTGTCGCTGCACTTGTCGACGTTGCAGTGGTTGGTGTTGGGGGCGTTGGCCGCCTCGCTTCCCGCGAACACCGCGACCTGCTCACTGGCCTGCACCACCGTACCGGTCAGGTCCGCGCCCACCGCGTCCGTTTCGATGTTGAGCACCTCGTGTGCTTCCAACTCAAGCGTCACCACCGCTTTGGAGGGATACGACTTGATGGGCGTCTCCGCGATCGTGCCGTCGGCGCTGACCTTTTTGACGGTGCCCGGCAGCGTCTTGCGGATCTTGGGCCCAAAAATGATGGTCACCTTGGTCTTGACGCCGGGTTTGGTGCCGACGACGGTCAAGAAGCCGCGCAGGATCGAGAACGACTGCTCGCGCGATAGGACAATGTAGTACTTGCCCAACGCCTCGTCCGGCAGCAGCAGCGACGCGTCGTTGCTGAACGCGTTGACGTTCTCCAAAGGGTTGAACTGGTAGGCGGCGACCGGCGCGGTGGACGTCACTCGCCACGCCAGAGGTTCCTTGGTCGTGCCACTGATGTTGCGCGGCGGCAGGTTGAACACGCGCAGCTCGCCAGGCTTGAGCGGCGCGTAGTCCAGCGGCTTGCCGTTGGTGTCGAGCTCCTGCTTGCCCAAGTGATTGGCAATTGTCACGCTGGCCAACAACTTGTCGCTGGCGTTGGCGACCACAAGGGCGAACTGCGCATTGTCGGCGTCGTAGTAGGACTGCGTCCCGCCGGGCACCAACGCATTATCGAGGTCGGCGGCCCAGAACGCGCAACCGACGTTGTTCTTGCCGTGTTGCGCGCTCACTTCGCAAGCGTCCTGGCAGCCTCCTGCGAAGCAGACCTGGCTTTTGCCGACGTCGCAGTAGCCGTTGTCTTGCCATTGGCCGGTTGCGCCACAGATGAGCTTGTGGGTGCTGTCGGCGGGATCGCAGGCCGCGGTGCCGGCGGGCCCGCAAGTTTGGACTTCCAGCTGCGGCGCGGCGTCGACGCTGCCAACTTCGCTGTCGGCAGTTGCATCGACGGGACCACCGGCGACATCGGCTGGGTTGCTGAATGGGTCGTTGCCGCAAGCGACGCACGCCGCCGCGAGTGCCACTGCCTGCGCACCGCGCCAAAGTCGCGTCGAGAACCTGTGCATGCGTCTCCGCGCTGGTTGCGGCCTCGCCAGCAAACGTCAGCCTGCGGGCATTGCCAAAGCCTGCGCTTCCACGTCAAGGTCGTCAACCGCAAGAACCCGCAGGTATTGCAGTCCTCGATCAGGCCCTACGGCGCCGACTTGCACATAGGCGGCCCGCACGTGAGGCCATTGCACGCCAATCCCACCGCGCAGTCGCCGTTCTGTGTGCACGGGCCACCAGAGAGGCTCAGCGGAACGCACACTTCGCCGCCGCAGCGCAGGCCGTCGATGCACGACGACGCCGCAGAATCGCAGGACCCGCCGAGGCCGGAGAGCGGCACGCAAACGCTCGCCTTGCACCACCCGCCGGCTGCGCACCTCCACGGCGCGAGCGACGAACAGGGCTTGCCCAAGGGAGCACCGCGAACGCACTTGCCCGAAACGCATACGGAACCGGCCTTGCATTCGCTGTCGGTCTCGCAGGCTTGACCCTTGGCGAAACTCCAACGGCACAACCCCGCCGCAAGATCGCAATAAAGTCCATGGGCACAACGCCTTGTGGGTGCCTTTGTGGACTCCATTGCGAGACAAGGTTCGTCTTCCTCGGGCACTGGGGCGCAGATGCGTTGACCGTCAGGGCGCGGCCGGCACGCGCGGTCCTCGCCGGTGCAGTTGGCGCGGTCCTTGCTGCACACATCGCCGTCGTTGGCGATCGGCACCACCTGGCCGTCCGCACAGACCTGGCCGCGCCGCACACGGGAATGGGCGCCGCAGGGATCGCCAATTTCCAGGGCCTGGCGGCAGGTGGAGGGGAACGACCCGCACACCAGTCCTGGAGCGCACAATGCGAATTGGCCGCCCGCGTGCGTACTGCATGTGCTGCCAAGTGCGCCGCGCGGCATGCAGATGCCCGCCTGCACGCAAGTGGCTTCGGGACCGCACGACTCAAAGGGCTCGCACGGTTGGTATTCGACCGGTGTCCGCGCTGGGCGACAGCGGCGGTTGGCCCCGCACTGCATGGCAAACCCACAGTCGATGTGCGTCGTGCACTTGTCGCCAGTCGCGCGGGCCGGCTGGCAGACGGTCGGACCACACGGCGCGCTGGCCGCACAGGGTCCATCGCGACATTGCCCCCCGAATTCGCATGCTTGTCCAGTCCCGCGCGACCGGCCAAAGACGCTGGCGCAGGGCGAGCCAGACGGTTTCCACAAATAGGCATTCCAGGCTGTCTCGCAGCGCGAGCGGCGACTGGCGAGCCAATCCAGGCATGCCGCGGCCGCGGCCGGGCTGTACTCCCAGTAGCTGGAGTCATACCAGGTCTGGATGCGGTTCTTGGCCTCAAAGTAGTCACGGCGCGCGCAGCGCTCAATGGAGGTGAACTTGGCCGTCAGCGGGTCGTCGCAAGCCGCGCTTTCCTCGCATGCGGCCTGTGCAACCGCCTTCATGAACACGTGGGCTTCTATGGGCCCGCCGAAACTCAAATCCGCGCAGCCGCCGAGCGCTATCGCCGCCGCGATTGCGCAAATTCTGGCGCAAAGCGCGGTCATGCGCGCCTCCGCTGCGCCGCAACGGCCGGGCAAAGAGCCGAATCGGTCTGCCCAACCACCCCGAGACACCCTCACATTGCTGCAGGCGGTTTGCGCGAGGGCGCTCGCGACGGCGAACCAGCGGCGAACGACGGCTGTCATGGCTGCCCAGCGCATGGATCCACCTCGCACTTTAGACCGGTGCACTTCAGCCCTAGTGCACACTCTTTGTCGGCGTTGCAGGTCGCGTGCAGTCCCCCAGCCATTCGGCACTTGCCGTTGTCGCAGAAGGTGCCTGCGGCGCAAGCCGATGCGGATTCGCTGCAATCGCCGCCAGCGCCCACCAGCGGGGTGCACACGCCCTGCTTGCACCACGCGCCGGTTGGGCAGTGCCAATGTGCCTGTGGGTGGCACGGGTCGCCCATGGCCAAGCCGTCTTTGCAGACCTGGTCATGGCAACTGGTGCCGGCGCTGCACTCGTTTTGGCCCGCGCAGGGCTGGCCGCGCCCGAACTGCTTGCGGCACGTCGCGGTGGCGGGGTCGCAGTACAGGTCGAGTTGGCAGCGGTTGCCGTCCGGCACGACGGCCGATTCAGGTGCGCACGCGGCGCCGACATCGGGCAACGGCAGGCAGCGCACCACGCCGCTCGCGTCCAGTTGGCAGGCGCGGTCGTCTCCGGTGCAGTTCACGCGCGAAGGCGAGCACGGCTGGCCGTCTTTGGCGAGCATTTGGCAGACACCGTCGTCACAGACCAGCCCCTCACCGCAGCCCTCAAAGGTCGAACAGTCACCGCCCAGTGCGCCAAGAACGGCGCAGCGGTACTCGCCGTCGCTTGCATTGGTGCACGCCAAGCCTGGTCCACAGGCCGGGTACCACCCGTAGTCCCATTGGCGGCATCGTTCTTGCGGACCAGCGAGTGGCCGGCATTTGCCGTTGGCGCAGCTCAGGCCGGGCTGGCATTCCCAAGGGAGGTCGCACGCTTGGCCTTTGCCGGGGCGATGGTAGGCGTGGCATTGCCCATCCAAGCCACAGTGCATTCGCGCACCGCAGCCGTCGAATTCGGCGCACGGCGCGCCCTCCTTGCGCACGGGTTGGCAACGTGGGGTCCCACAAGGGCCATCTGCGCTGCACAATCTGGTCGAGCACTGTGCATCGGACAGGCACGGCTGCCCGACTTTGCGCTCGCCGACCAGCACCGCAAGGCACGGCGAATCGAATGCGGACCAAAACCAAGGGTGGCGACTTACGCACGCATCTCGCTGCCCCGCGACCCAGTCGTTGCAGCGCGCGGCCGCCGCGCCGTCGAAGGCAACGTCGCCTTGATCGACCAGTGTTCGGAACTGCTGGCGAAGTCCAGGCCCCTCTGCCCTGGCGCAGTTCTTGGCGCTCGAAAAGTCGCGCAAACCGAAATACCATCCGCCCAGGCAACTGCTGCACAAGGCCAGGCCCAGGTCGGCGACGAATTGGTCGAAGGTCAATGAACGCGGCGGCGCTGGCTCGATGCAACCGACCAACGCCAGCAGGGCCAGCAATGCAGCGCTCCCCTTCACGTCGGCCTCCTTCTGGCGGTAAGGGCCAGGAAATGATTTACTCAATCATTTCTCGGGCCCGTTTGCTTGCTCCGTGGGTCGCCAGCTCGCGGACCAAAGGTCCGACTCGCGGCTCCGTCCTGATGTGAGAGTGATCGACTTATTATTTTCCAGTCCCTAAGGCCGAGCGCGGCTAGAAGTGCCAACCAAGCGGCCGCAGAACTGCCGTGCGCTTGGGCGCTGCATCCACCCTCTTTGTCCGCCTCGGTCAGCGTTGGCAACGCGGGAACACAGGCGGGTGCGGGGCTCGGGCGCACGGCGCATTTGCCGGTCGCTGGGTTGCACCAGCCGTCGTGGCAGGCATCGGGCGAGGGGCATGAAGTGGCCGTGCCAAAGCAACTACCGCCGACGCAGCGGTCGTTGACCGTACACGGGCTGCCGTCGTCGCAGGCGACACCCTCGTTGGCCGCGCTGACACGGCAGCCGCCGGTGGCCGTGTCGCAGCCGTCGGTCTGGAAACACGGACCATTGTCCGCGCACACCTTGGGCTGCCCCACGCACACGCCGGATTGGCAGCGGTCGGCAACAGTGCACGGCTTGCCGTCGAAACAGGCAGCCCCGTCCGTCATAAGCACGCATTTTTCGTTGTCGCAGCGCTCGCAGGCGCCACACTGCACGGCGCCGCACGGCAAAGCGACCGCTGCTACGGCGACCGTGTGCGGCCTCGTGGAAAACGCGGTATGCGCCAAGGCGACGGGTTGGAAGGTCCACACCACATCGCTGCGCACGGGATCGAGTTCGGTGGCGGACCAGGGGCCGAGGCTGCAGCCCTGAGGGCAACTGCCCAAGGACCCAAACGACCCAGAGCCAGGACTGAACAGATAATCGCTGCGCAGCTTACCGGCAGGATCTCCAGCCATTCGCAATGCGTAAGCGCCGCTGGCGGAGCTCGCAGCACCCACCCGCACAAAGCCAACCAAAACGCTGAGTCCTTCCGTCACAGCGAGGCTCGGGTAGGCGCGGGCGATGCCATCGTCGCCGCCGACGACGCCCTGGTGTACGATGTGGCCGGATTCCGCGACGGCAAACCAGGCAACGCGGGGAGCGAACCCCAACACGGGGCCCGCCGGCACCGCCCACCACGACAGGCCACCGCGCACCATGCCCCTGCCGATGCCACCGTACGGATCGAGCGCTAGCGGCGCGCCAGAACCAGACTGGGCCCACTTGTCGACCGCCGACCAATTCCAGGTTGCGCCCTGCAATTGCTTGATGCTCGTGACCTTTGCCACGTTGCTGGCCTTGTCCACGCTGTAGCGCACGGTCGCCGTGTCAGCGCCCGGATTCCACGCCAAGAATTCGACGCGGTCCGGCTCGCCGGGCGGCACAAAGGCAGGCGCCATGCGCTGATCAGCGTTGGTCATCCACTGCGGCGCAAGGCCTGGACCGGCAACGGCATCGGCTTGCAGAAAATACAGATAGCCATCAGACCAATTCTTCGGGCCTTCGGTTGCGTGCAGGACCAGCAGATCGGCCGTCACCGCAAGCCGCGGCCGGTTGAGCGCTAGCGACTTGAACGTGTCGACGTCGCGCGCCACCCATGCACCCAGCGGATCTGGCCCTTGCGACGCCAGCAACCGCAACCGTCGCTCTGCACTCTTGCCGTAGCGCGCGAGCGCCAACGCCGCCACGAAGCGCTTGCGGTAGGGGTCATACGTCAACGTGATTGCAACGCAAGACCAGATGGTGTCGACGGCAGCAAGATGCGTCGTGGCCACGGTGCGCAACGGGTCCCCAGACCGCGACAGAATGCGCACGTAGTCCATCGTGGCAGCCACGACGTGGTCAGGCCCAACCGCCCCCTGCACCGAAGGCTCAACGCCGGTGCCGCCAAGCGCCAAGAACGAGGCCAAGGGCGGCGGCGAACTCGGGTTGCCGGCCGGCGACGCGGGACCTGGCGCCAAGTCGGGCAAGACTGGCTCGGGCAAATCGCGCACCTGTACCACCGTCACGTTCTGCGCGGCTGCGTGTGCCCAATGCGGTGCGCACACCGCGCAAACTGTGACAGTCAGCCCAAAGACCGCGTGTACTCTGGCTGTCATGGGCACTGCGCGCTGGGGACGTCCAGCGCCCTCAGGTTCTGTTGTGCCCGAGGTGGGCGGCGGTTGCAACCGCATTCGGCGGCGGGCGGATACGTGCCGCAAACAAAGCGGCCGAGAGGGCGCGCTCTTGACGCATCTGCTGCGCCCTGGCCTGGCCGGGGCGGCACGAGGTTGCCAAACCAGATTTCCTTTCGGAAAGTGCAATGGCCCGCGGCGCCTTGCCCTGGAACTGCTCGATCCGGCCGCCACCTGCGCCAGCGTCACCGCTCAGCAAATGCTCCTGCCCACAGTGCATCCAGAAACTGCTGCCACGGCAGGATTTCGACCGCCCCGACTTTGCGCGCCACGGGTTCTCGGCAGACTACGACCAACCGCATGCCCGGCGCATCTTCGGCGAGGGCGCGCAAGCCGCGCAGGTCGCTGCCCTTGACGGCCCGGGTCGCCTTGACCTCGACGGCGAGGCGCTCTCCGAGCACGAAATCCACTTCGTGGCCGCCGGTCGATCGCCAGAACGCAAGCGGCGTGCCCGGAGCGCAGGTGTCGACCCAGGTGCGCAACTCGTGGCACAGGTAGTGCTCGAACGCTTCGCCGAACTCGACGGTGTCCTCGCGCAGGGCGGGCAGGCCGCGCAAGGCCCTGGCCACGCCCGCGTCGAAAAAGTAGAACTTGCTGGTCTGAACGGGCTTGCGCTTGACGGTGTGCGCATACGGCGGCAACTCGAAAGCCAAAAGCGTGTCCTTGAGGATTTCGAAGTACTCGTGCAGTGTCGTGCGGGCGACCTGAGCGTCGCTGGCGATCTGCGTCTTGTTGATAAGCTGCCCATTGCAGGCCGCAGCCACCTCCAAGAAGCGCGAGAAGGCGGGCACCGAACGCACCAGGCCCTCGTGCGCCACTTCCTCGCGCAGGTACGTGCCCGTGTAGGCGCGCAGGTCTTCGGCCGGGTCGTCCGACAGCCACACGGCAGGCAGCGTGCCAAAACGCAAGGCCCGCAAAAGGTCGAACCCCTCGCCGATCTCGCAGCGCACCAGCGGGTGCAATTGGCGCACCCAAGCCCGGCCGCCGAGCAGATTGACCCCCTGTCGTCGCAGCTTGCGGGCGCTCGACCCGGTCAGCACGAAGCGCAGGCCGCGCGACTCGATGAGCCGGTGCGCCTCGTCCAAGAGTTCCGGCAGCTTCTGGATTTCGTCGATGACCACGAGGCCGCCGGGCGGTGCGGCCATCGCCAATTCGTCGGCCATGCGGCCCGGGTCGGCGCTCAGGCGCTGGAACACCCGATGGTCGAGCAGGTCGAAGGTGACGGCGTCGCCGAAGGTCTCGCGCAGCAACCGCGACTTGCCCGTCTGGCGCGGCCCGAGCAGCAGGCACGACCTCTGGCGCAGCACCGGGCGAAGGTCGAGTCGGCGCGAGAAAAGCATGGCGATCCTCCAAGGTTGGGTGCAAATCCTAAGATATGACGACGCCGTCGTCAATTTCATCCAGAATTTGACGACGCCGTCGTCAAATTTCGACGACTCCGCCGCGACTGGCCTTCCGTCCTCCATTGACGCGGTCCGCGCGCTGGCGCCCCATGATCCACCGGCAAAAAAGGTCCTGAATCCTTGGCGATCGAATTAACTCAGGTTTCCCGGGGAAACCGGCGCAAACCTGCACCTTCAGGGTGACA
>VGRO01000043.1 GCA_016875335.1 Deltaproteobacteria bacterium
CCTGAGAGCTCTGCCCGGTCGCAATGTCCGTGGTACCAGAGGCCATTCGCCCGTAGATCCCCGATTGCGGCGGCGCCACCGTCTCCACGCCGGACCGTGCCTCGCCTGGCTCCCAGGCTCAGCCGGCGCCGAATCCGCGATAGCGGTTGTCCCCGGCTGTGGCGCCGGTCAGGCTCAGGAACAGGTACAGGGTCAGCACCTGCGCAAATCCCTCGCACGAACGCCCACATCCGACACTGGCCCTGTGCCTGGGCCTGGACCTGTCCGGCGCAGCCGGCTGACCCTGAGAGTTCCGCACGGTCGCAATGTCCGTGGTACCGGAGGCCATCCGCCATTGGATCCCCCGATTGCGGCGGCGCCACCGTCTCCACGCCGGACCGTGCCTCGCTTGGCTCCCGGGCTCAGCCGGCGCCGGGTTCACGGCGGCAAGGCCGCCCCTATGACGGCGCCGGACAGTGCCACTCCCAGGCTCAGGGCCAATTCACGCCACCCAACCTCTTGCCCCCCGCAGCCACCCGGTGTACACCGGGCGCACCAGGCGCCCGTGCGCCTCTCCGGGGCCCTGATGCACCCGCCCGCGCCCGACGACGACCGGTCGCACGCGCCGCAGCCTGACTGGCCGGCGCTGGTCGAGCGCGCGCTCCGCAAGGGCATCGTCACCGCGCAGCAGGCCGATGCGCTGCGCAAACTGGCCGCCGACGATGTGGAGCCGGGCTTGGCCGTGCATGCCGTGGCGGCCGAGCGTCGTGCCCGTCGCCGCGCCTCAGAGGCCGAACGGCAGTTCCAGCAGGAGCAGGGCGCCTTGCGCGCCGAACGCGAACGCCATTGTCCCGAGCCGCCGGTTTCGCGGCCGCCGGGCCTGCTGGATGCTTTGCGCGGGGACGAGGGTCCGGGCGGCGACCGCGATTGGCTGGATCTCGTGGCCGAGACCGACGGCGGCGGCGACGAACGCGACGACGCGGCCCTGCCGGTGCTGGTGGAACACATCGGCTGGTTGGTTGGCACCGCGCTGGTGCTGGCAGGGTCGGTCTATGGCCTGCGGGTGGCTTGGCAGAGTTTCGACGCGGCGGGGCGCTGGGCCGCGACTTCGGCGGCGCTGACGGTGTATCACCTGGTGTTCTGGGGGGGCGGGCTGGCGCTGGTCGGCCGCTCGCCGCGGGCGGGCCGGGCGCTGGCCGCCGTGGGTGCGGGCCTTTTGCCGCTGGTCTTTGCCTCGTTGGCGCACTGGATGGCGGTGGACCGGGTGGCCGGCGGCGGCGCGTCCGGGCTGGTGGCGCTGCTCGCTGCGTTCACATTGCACAAGGCTGGCCAGTGGATGGGCTCCGCCGCATTGGCCCTTGTGGTGTTGCTGCCGTCGCTGCTGGTGCTGCCGGGCCCGCAGTTGGACGATGGCGGGGTGGTTCGCCTGGCCTTGCCGGTCGCGGCGCTGGCCCTGCCTGCGGCCGTCGCGCGCTGGACCCGCAGTCTGCCGCCGGCGGTGTATGGGCTGGGCGTGTACGCGGCACTGGCGGCGGGGGCGTTTGCGCTGGTCGGCGACGCTGCCGGCGCGCCGGAGTCCGCCGCGATGGTGTGGCGCACGACCACCGAGGCCGGTCGGCCGTGGTTGCCCCTGCATGGGGTGGCGCTGGCGTGGGCGGCGTGGGCCCTGCGGCACGTGCGCGCGCACAGCGAAGAGGGGCGCAAGTGGCTGTCGATCGGATCTTGGCTGGGCTGGTCCGGGCTGCTGGTCAGCGCGGCGCTCGGCTGTGTGGCCGTGCTGGTTGCGACCAACGCGCCAGATCCGCGTTCGGCTGCGGTGGCGCTGGCGGCGGCTGCCGCCGGGTTGGGTGCCGCGTGGGTGGCGGCGGCCGCGGGAACTGCCGGTTCGGCCGCAGTCTTGACGATGGCGACGCTGCTGGCCGCGACGGCCGCGCGGTGCCTCGCGCCGCAACCGTCGGCGTTGCCTGTGTGGCTGGCCGCGGGTGCGTTGCCGGCGCTCGCCCAGTTGAGCGGGCTGGCGCCGTGGCCGGGTCGCCGCACGGGGCATGCCTTGGGCTTGGCGGTGTTGGCGGTCGCCTTGGTGTGGCTCTCCCAGGCAGAGCCGCGTGCCGGCGCGCGCTTGCCCCTGACGACGGCGCTGGGCGCGGCGACGGCGGTCCTGGCTCACCTGCGCGGGCGGTCGGCGCCTGCCTGGCACGCGGTGGCTGCGGCCCTGGCGGTGGCGACGGCGGTCCTGGGGGCCGGTCCGGCGGCTGATCCGCGGATGCCGGGGCTGGTGTGCGTAGCGCTGGCCGTGGGGTACGGCGCGGTCGGCTGGTGGCAGCGGTCGCGCGATGTGGCACAGGCCGCGGTGTTGGAAGACCTTTCTCTTGGCTTGTTGCTGGTCGCCGCAGTCTTGGCGCTTCCGCTCACCAACGTGGACGCGCCGCGGTGGTCGGCGTGGGGGCCGCAGTGGTCACTCGTAGGGTTCGCGCAGGGCCTGCCCTTCTGGTTGGCTGCGGCAGGGCTGTTGGTGCGGGCGCCGCTGGACCAGTCGGCGGTGCCGGCCATGCTTGGGGTGCTGGCGGCGTCCGTAGGGTTGCTGATGGCGGCGGGCGCCCGTTCCCCGGGCCAGACAATGGCGCTGTTCGCCGGCCAGGCCCTGTTGGGCATGGGGGTCGCGGCTGCGCTCACCCCGGCTCGGCGCCTCCCGGCCCTTGGCCGCCGCGTGTGGGGCCACTTTGAGCTGCCGCAGGCCTGGATCGGCCGCGGCGCCGTGGCCCAAGGCTTCGGAATCGCCGCGATGTGCTTGGCGGGCAACGCGGTGGTCCTCAACGTGTTGTGGTGCCTGTCCGACCGCGCCGACCGCGCCGAGGCCTTGGTGGGCGCCTCGTGTGTGGCCCTGACCCTGCTGCTCGGGTTTGCCACGCGCGCCTGGGCCAGTTTCGACCGCCGCGGCCGTGCAGAGGTGCTTTTGGCATTCGCGTTGGCGGTGGTGCTGGTGGCGCTGACCAACCGTCTGGGCCGGCCGCTGCCGCCGCTGGTCGTGGCGCGCAACCTGACGGTTGTGGGCATTGGGCTGTGGCTGCTGGCGGCGGGGGCAGAGCGGGTGGGTCCGCGCGTCGCCGCGTGGCTGGGCGCGCCCGAGGGAGAGGGAGCGCGCTACCCCTGGGTCGCACAGGCCGGGGTCGCGGCGCTGGCGGGGTTGTTGGTGCTCGACGCTTGGTGGATGCCGGCGCTGCCGATGGACCGCGGTCTCGCGGTGGTGCCGCCGCTGATGCTCTTGGGGCCGGCTGTGTTGCTGGTGCTGCTCGGCCGGTCGTTCCGGCAGGTGTGGCTGGTCGTCCCGGCGTTCGCGCTGATGTGTGGGGGGGCGATGTTGGCGGCCGGACAAGGCGGCGTCCTCGGCATCGAACTGCGGGCTTGGGATCCGCCGGGCGGGCGCTGGATGCCGATGGACCAAATCCCCATCGGCGGCGCATGGGGGGCGAGTGCGGTCCATGACTACGGTGGTCCGGCCGCCGCGGCGGCCCGTTGGGCGTGGTCACTCGTCGGTCTGGCGGGTTGTGCCCTTGGGCTGGCGGTCGCGGCCCTCTTGGTGGTCCGGGCGGGCCACCTGGGCGACCGGCTGGCCCGGGCGCTGTGGCGGCGCAACCACCCCAACGATCCCATCTGGCTGCATGTTCTTGCGTCGCTGGCAGCGTTGCTGGCCGCGGCCGCCGTGTTCGGGATCGCGCTGGCGCGCGATGGGTCCCGATTCTGGCCCGTTGGACCCAGCGAGGCAGGAGTCCCTGCCACGCGCTTGGCGTTGGTCGTCGCCGCCGCAGCTTGCTGGGTGGTGCTCGACGCCGCCGCTGCCCTGGCGGAACGCCACGCAGCCAGCGCCGCCGCACTGATCGCCGGCCTGTGCCTCGCCCAGGCCGGTGGGCCGTGGCTGGCCCAGCAGGTAGGCGTGTCACCGGCCGACGCGAGCCTGGCCATCGGCGCCGTGTGCGCAGGGCTCGCGCTGGGCCACCAGGCGCTGGCGTTCGCGCTGCGCCGGTCCATGGAGGATCACGGGGTTGCCTTTGCGGCGGCCCGCGACCTCCTGCTCGTCGGAGGAGCGGCGGCGGTGGGCGTGTGGTGCGCCGCCGACCGTCCCGACCCGGGCCCGCAGGCCGCGCACCTGGGCTTGGCCGCGTTGGCTGCGTGCGCGGTGGCCAACGGCTGGGCATTCGCGGCGGAGCGCCGGGCCCTGCACGTGTACCTCTTGCAATCGTCCCTGCTCGGCGTGTACGCAGTGCTGCGCCAGACGTGGCTGCGCACCGCGGGCCCGGAGGACGACGCGGCGGTGCTGCTCGCCGTCGGCTTCCTGCTCGTGGGCGCCACCGTCGCCGCGCGCCGGGCCGGGCTGGACCACGCTGCCGACGCCGTCCGGCGCTTCGCCGGGCTGCTGCCGCTCGGCATGGGCGCCGCACTGCCGTGGCAAGCCACCGCCGACAATGCGCTGTGGTCGCTGGGCGCTGCGGGAATGTACGCCGTCCTCGGCCGGGCGGGTGGCAGCCGCGCGATGGGTGCGCTGGGCGCGGTGGCCGGCAACCTGGCGCTGCTCCAGGCGGCACTGGCGCAGGGCTTCTCGGGCTTCGAGGTCTGGTTTGGCGCGCTCGGCTTGCTCGCGGTGGTGCTGAGCCACCTCTACGCCGATGTCCTGCAACCCGGCGTGCGCGCCGGCATCCGCACGGCGGGCGCAGCCCTCGGCTACGGACCGGCGGCAGTGGCGCTGCTCTGGCAGTTGGGCGACGCGCAAAACGACTGGTATCCGCTCGGTTTTGCGGCAGCGTGCCTTGTGGGTGTCGCCGTGGGCGCGGTGCTGCGGGTCCGGGCCTACCTGCTGTTGGGCGCGGCGTTCCTGCTGCTCGACCTCGCCACGGCGCTGGTGCGCGCCAGCCTGCGCGACCAGCGCTTGGGCTTCGTGGCGCTCAGTTGCAGTGGCCTGCTGGTGCTGGCCGCGATGGTGTTGTGGTCGACGCGCCGCGCCCAGGTGCAGGCGGCGGTGCGGCGCGTGCGCCGGGTGTTGGGGCGCTGGCAGTAGCCATGCGGCGCAGGCGGGGGCCTTGTTGCGCCCCCCAGGTCGCTCGAATTCGCCGCGTGACACCGCGATTTTTCCGCGTTACGCTCGGGCCCCCCTGCGGGTTCGACCCGAAGCAAAGGTCAGGCCATGGCGAGCACGTTCGTCCGCACCTCGTCGTTGCGTTTTGGCGGCGGTCAGCCGCGACCTGCCGCGCTCGAGCACCAGCGCAAGGATCGCTGGTGGCTGTCGCCCCTGTTGACGGCGCTGGGCCTGGGTTCCTTCGTCGTGTACGCCACCTGGGCTGCGCTGCAGGGCACCGACTACCACGTGGGCCAGCTGTTGTCGCCGTTCTACTCGCCCGAGATCTGGGGCCATTCGCCGCACGCGCTGTTCGGCCCGCCGCCGTCGTGGCTGCCGTGGCCGTCGTTCCTGCCGTTTTCGGCCGCGGTGCTGGTGCTGGCCATCCCCGGCAACTTCCGGCTGACCTGCTACTACTACCGCGGCGCGTACTACAAGGCGATGTGGGCTGACCCGGTGGCCTGCGGCGTCGGCGAACCGCGCGACGAGTACCGCGGCGAGCACAAGTTGCCGCTCATCTTGCACAACGTCCACCGCTATTTCCTGTATGGCGCGATTTTCGTGTGGTTCTTCCTGGTCCACGACGTGTGGAAGGCGCTGTGGTTCCCGGCGGCCGGGGGCGGCACGACCTTCGGGCTGTCGGTGGGCGGCCTGTTGCTCGGGGTCAACGCCGTGCTGCTGTGGCTGTACTGCACGGGCTGCCACTCGTTGCGCCACCTCGTCGGCGGCCACTGCGACGAATTCTCCAAGAACCCTGTGCGGTTCGGGGCGTGGCGCTTCGTCACTTCGCTGAACAAGCGGCACCAGCTCTACGCGTGGTGCAGCCTCTTTTCGGTCGGCTTTTCCGACGTGTACGTGCGGCTGTGCGCCAAGGGCGTTTGGCACGACGTGCGGATTTTCTAGGCGGGCACCATGGCGGAATCGTTCACCCACGAACACGACGTGCTGGTCATCGGCGCAGGCGGCGCCGGGTTGCGCGCGGCCATCGAGGCGGCGGCGGCCGGCGTCAAGGTGGGCCTGGTCTGCAAATCGCTGCTCGGCAAGGCCCACACCGTCATGGCCGAGGGCGGCGTCGCAGCGGCGCTGGCCCACGTCGACGACCGCGACTCGTGGCGCGTGCACTTTGCCGACACCATGCGCGGCGGCCAATACCTCAACAACGCCCGCATGGCCGAACTGCACGCCAAGGAGGCCCCGGAGCGCGTGCGCGAGCTTGAAGCCTGGGGCGCGCTGTTCGACCGCACCCGCGACGGCCGCATTTTGCAGCGCAATTTCGGCGGCCACCGCTATCCGCGCTTGGCGCACGTCGGCGACCGCACCGGCCTGGAGATGATCCGCACCCTGCAGGACCACGGCATCCACCAGGGCATCGAGGTCTTCATGGAGACCACGGTTGTGGAGTTGCTCAAGGACGGCGACCGCGTCGCAGGCTGCGTGGCCTATGACCGCGAGCGCGGCAAGATGCACCTGTTTTGCGCCAAGGCCATCGTCATGGCGACGGGCGGCATCGGCCGGGCCTACAAGATCACCAGCAATTCCTGGGAGTACACCGGCGACGGCCACAGCCTCTGCTACCACGCCGGCGCCCAACTGCTCGACATGGAGTTCGTGCAGTTCCACCCGACCGGCATGGTGTGGCCGCCGTCGGTGCGCGGCATCCTGGTCACCGAGGGCGTGCGCGGCGAAGGTGGCGTGCTGCGCAACTCGGCCGGCAAGCGCTTCATGTTCGACGACATCCCCGACAACTACAAGGCGCAGACCGCCGACGACGAAGCCGAGGGTTGGCGCTACTGCCAGGGCGACAAGAACGCGCGGCGACCGCCCGAGTTGCTGACCCGCGACCATGTTGCCCGCTGCATCATGCGCGAGGTCAAGGCCGGCCGCGGCAGCCCGCACGGTGGGGTGTTCCTCGACATCGCCTGGATCAAGCCGCACGTGCCGGGCGGGGGCGAACACATCAAGAAGAAGTTGCCGAGCATGTACCACCAGTTCAAGGAGCTGGCCGGCATCGATATCACCGCCGAGCCCATGGAGGTCGGCCCCACCACCCACTACATCATGGGCGGCGTGCGCGTCGACGCCGACAGCCAGATGTCGACCGTTCCGGGGCTCTTCGCGGCCGGTGAGTGCGCGGCGGGCCTGCACGGCGCCAACCGGCTCGGCGGCAACTCGCTGAGCGACCTCATCGTCTTTGGCAAGCGCGCGGGCGAATACGCGGCCAGGTTCGCCAAGGAAAACGGCCCGGTCCACATCGACCGCGGCCAGGTGGACGCCGCCGAACGCCGGGTGCTCGAGCCGTTCGGGCGCTCGGCCGCCGAGAACGCCTATGCCGTGCAGCACGACCTGCAGGACACCATGCAGGACCTGGTGGGCATCGTGCGCAACGAGGCCGACATGGCCCAGGCGCTGCAACGCTTGGGCGTGCTGGTCGAGCGCGCGGCCAAGGTCGGCGTCACCGGCAACCGCGAATTCAACCCCGGCTGGCACACGGCCATCGACCTGCGCAACCTGCTGACCGTGAGCGAAGCCATCGCCCGGTCGGCGCTTCTGCGCAAAGAGAGCCGCGGCGGCCATTTTCGCGAGGACTTTCCAGACAAGGACAAGCGCTTCGGCACCTTGAACCATGCCGTGCACAAGGGCGCGGACGGACAGATGGAAGTCTTTGAGGTGCCCGTGCCGGCGCCGAACGACGAACTCAAGGCCGTCATCGCCGAAATGGGCTGATCGCACGCGCCAGTGGACAGGAGGGCACGGTGGCCAAGACGACGTTCTCGATCTTTCGCGGCGACAGCGAGGGCGGCCAGTTCGCCCAGTACCAGACCGAAGTCGGCGAGGGCATGGTCGTGCTCGATTGCGTCCACCAGATCCAGGCCGACAGCGCGCCCGACCTCGCTGTGCGCTGGAACTGCAAGGCCGGCAAATGCGGCAGTTGCTCGGCCGAAATCAACGGCAAGCCCAAGCTGATGTGCATGACGCGCATGAGCGACCTGCCGCAGGGCGAGCCGGTGACGCTGGAACCGCTCAAGGCTTTTCCGCGTTTGCGCGATCTGGTGACCGACGTCAGTTGGAATTTCGGCGTCAAGCAGGGCATCGCCAAGTTCGCGCCGCGGCCAGCCGATGTGCAGGACGGCACCTGGCGCATGCAGCAGGAAGACATCGACCGCGTGCAGGAATTCCGCAAGTGCATCGAGTGCTTCCTGTGCCAGGACGTGTGCCACGTGCTGCGCGACCACCGCAAGCACGGCGAGTTCGCCGGTCCGCGCCATTTCGTGTACGCCGCTGCACTGGAAATGCACCCGCTGGACACCGCCGACCGCGTCGAGGCGCTCAAGGACCAGGAGGGCCTGGGTTACTGCAACATCACCAAATGTTGCACGACCGTCTGCCCAGAGGGCATCACCATCACCGACAATGCCATCATCCCGCTCAAAGAACGGGTGGTGGACCGCCACTATGACCCGCTGCGCAGCCTGGTGCGCGGGGTCATCGGGCGGTAAGGGCCAGGAAATGATTTACTCAATCATTTCTCGGGCCCGTTTGCTTGCTCCGTGGGTCGCCAGCTCGCGGACCAAAGGTCCGACTCGCGGCTCCGTCCTGATGTGAGAGTGATCGACTTATTATTTTCCAGTCCCTAAGTGCAACCCACGAGGCGGGCACTCGACGGCCGGGGACCGGCCCACTGCGGAGGACCCATGGAATTCCAACTCAAGACCATCCACGCCGAGGCGGTGCCGCGCGCGTTGGCCAAGGCCGACCACTACCGCCTGCTCAACGAACCGCGCGAAGCCGAGAGCATCTGCCGCGACGTGTTGGCCTGCGACCCCGGCAACCAGAAGGCCCTGACCTCCCTGGCGCTGGCGCTGTCCGACCAGTTCGCCGAGGGTGACGTGGCCCACGCCGTCAAGGACGCCGAGGTCGCCATCGGCCAATTGCAAGACCCCTACGAGCGCGCCTACTTCGGCGGGCTGGTGGTCGAGCGCCGGGCCAAGGCGCAACAGCGGCGCGGTGTGGCCGGCTTCTACGTCTTCGAGGGGCTGCGCAAGGCGATGCACCTCTTCGAGCAGGCCATCGAGTTGGCCCCCGCCGGCAACGAAGACGCAGTGCTGCGTTGGAACACCTGTGCGCGGATGATCATGGCCGATGCCAACCTCCGGCCCGAGACGCCGAGCGACGCCTGGATGCTGGAATAGCGCCGACACGGGTCCGATGGCCCTTGCGCTGGGAGGCGCGCAGGTTCGCGGCGCTGCGAGCGGCTGCCGGACCGGTGCGCGCCCCGCGGCAATTTGACGCGCCCGCCCATCGTGGCAGGCTTCGCACCCGACGGGCAGGCGGCGGCGATTGCATCCGTGTAGCCGCCGTGGACCTTGACCCCGCCGCATGGCACGCACCACCTGAGGCATCATGATTTCCTTTCATTCTCTTCGATTTCCGGCGCTCGCAGTCTGCACGGCGTTGGCCTCGGTCGGCTGCGACGGCGGCGGTGGCGACACCGGCGATGGCGGGGCCGGCGGCACGGCAACCCTGACCCTGGTCTCCAACGCCAAGCCGGTGGACAAGACCTGGTTCATTCCACTGAACGCCGCCAACAACAAGCTGGCGCTTTTCAGCGAGCAGCGCGAGCCGTTCCAGCTCGGCAACAAGACCGGCAAGGCCGTGACGATCAAGGCCATCACCTTGACGCCCGCGGCCGGCAACGCCGCCGAGGAGTGGTCGCTGCAAAAGTACGACATCAAGATCCTGCCCATCGACGCCGTCGGCCACAAGATCGAGAACGGCAAGGGCTACGACTTCTACGTGCGTTTCTATCCCGTGCTGGGCGCCGACCGCGCAGCCACCCTCAAGATCGAGACCGACGCCGGCAACGTCGAGGTCGCCTTGGCGGGCCGGGGCGCCCCAGACAGCGAGTGGGCCGCGGGCACGACGGTCGACAGCGAACTTGCCTTTGGTACGCCGAACAAGGACGAGTTGGCCGGCACCCTGGTCGCCGACGCGTCCGGCGCCCAATACGCCAGCGCCAACGTCGACTTCTCGACCAACGAGGGCGTGCTGGTGGGCAAGATCGGCGCCGACGGCAAGCTCGCCTGGAGCAAGTTCTGGAACGGCCCCAACAAGGACCGCGCCCGCGACCCGGGCCAGAACGCGGAGTCGGGCGGGTCGATGGGGTCCCTCAGCCTGGACGCCGACGGCAACCTCTATGCCATCGCGTCGATCGCCATGAACGCGTCGAACAACACCTTCAACGCCGGCATGGCCAAGATCAAGCCCGACGGCACACTGGCCTGGCAGAACAAGTTTGGCTACGGCGACATCACCAAGGCCACCCAGAGCGCCGAATTCTACGCGGTCGACGCCAGCGGCTCCCTGGTCTACGCCGTGGGCACCTGCGGCGAACCGGTGACCGTCATCGGCGGCGAGGGCCTCGGCCTCATGGTCGCCCTGGACCCCAAAGATGGCAGCATCAAGGCCAGGACCGGCGTTGACTTCTCGCCCACCTACAACGACCGCCTCTACGCGGTCAGAGGCGACGGCAAGGGCAACGTGTACGCGGGCGGCATCGGCTCGGCGGGCGCGCTGCTGGTCAAGTTCAAGACCGCCGACAGCAAGCCCGAGGTCGAATGGGCCAAGAACGTCGGCTTGGGCAAGGGGGGCAACATCAATGGCCTGGACGTGGACGCCGACGGCAACGTCTACGCGGCGTTCGACCTGCGCGGAGCGTTCACGGCGCTCGCGCTCGGCAAGTTCGGGCCCGACGGCAAGCTCCTGTGGTCCAAGCAGTTCCTGAGCGGCGGCGGCGACAAGAACAACGTGCACTTCGTCAAGCTGTTCGGCGGCAAGGTGTGGCTGGGCGGCCGCATCTTCGTCAATGGCTTCGACGGCCAAATGGGCGACGGTCTGGTGGCGCGGCTGGCCGGCGACGGCGCGCTTGAATGGTCGGCGTTCCACTTCAGCGGCAAGGGCCCCGATGAAATCGCCGAACACCGCGTCAAGGGCATCGCCGTGCAGGGCGACAAGGTGCGGGTGCTGTCGCAGGTCTACACCGGCAACATGAACGGCGTGCGCTATAACGGCTACTGGTACAAGGGCCAGGCGACGCTGGACAAACTCGACGCCACCGTCGATGACATCGCCGCGCCCAAAGCGTACGCGCTCGACAAGGCGGCGGTGGACGACGCCGGCAAGATCATGCAGTGGAAGGACCCACCGCTGCCGGTGCCGCTCGTGCCGAGCAAGGACAAGAAAGATGGCGCGCCGCCGGATTCGGACTTGATGGTGTCGACGTTGACGGTCAAGTAGCGTTTCAGATTTCCAGGCGGTGGCGTGTCTGGAAAGTCGCGGGCGCTAGTAGGCGAAACCCCAAATTCGCACCGGGATACGGGCCGTGATGCCACAACAATTCCTCAATCGGTTTCGCCTACTAGCTGCTCGTTGCGTGAAGGGGGCTCGCAGCCCCCTCGCGCGCCCATGCGCGCTCACCCCCGCGGCCGGCCGCAGCCGCGGCCGGAAGTACCTCAGCCCTGTTGCGCGCCGGAACCCGGCGCGAATTTCGGGCCTGAGGTACTAGCCCCGACCTCGGAGTTTGCGGGTTGCGCCGGAAACGCGCGGGGTTTCTTGGCTGCTGAAACTCAATGGCACTCGCCAGGCGGTGGTCGGCGAACTGCTGGCGCTCGGCGCGCGCCACTGTCTGCGCAAGGACCTAGCCGAGGTGTTCTTTGCGCCGGCCAACGAGGTGGAGGGGGGGGGGCCGGTTCGGACCCACGAGGTGGTCGAGCACGGGCTGTGCGCAGTGACTTGCCGCGCCCTCATGTGGCTGCGCAACTCGTAGCAGCTCATGCTGGCCGCTCTGGCCCCTGCGTGTCGATCACCGCAACGAACTCCGCGACCACCTGGACCGCGTCCTCCTCGACATCCTCAAGGACGATAGGCGCGAACGCCGGATTGGTCGGCTTCAGCGTGATCCTCGTGTGTCGCCACGAGTCGCCGACCTGGGCTTTCTCGCTCTCGTAGCGCTTCACTGTGTAGCGATGCCCCGTCTCTGGATCCGAGGCATCGCGAAGCTGGACGAGCACAATTCGGCCTTGGCGCGAGCCCGTCACCGGGGCGGCAAAGAGGCAGAATGCGCCGTCGCCAATAGCAGGCTCCATGGACTGCCCAACGACCTGCGCGACGAACATGCCCGGTCGCAGCCGCCGATCGCTGTCCAGCTCGACCCACTCGAAATCGTCGTCTGCCACATGCTGCGGATCGCCAAAGGCGCCGGCCGCAGCCTTGAGCGGCAGGAACGGCACACACTTGACGTAGCGGTCCTTGGGGGCGCCGTCGACCAACCGCAGCTTCGGCCGAGGGGCGCGATGCGGCGCGTTGTCGTCGGCGCGCAGCCGGCGGTACGCCTCTTCGGCCATCCAAGCGGTCACCACCTTCTGGAACGGCGTGTCGTTCATGTACCGAACGAAGATGTCCTCGTTCTGGTCCATGCGGTCGATGAAAAGTCGCTCCAGCACGGTCTTGAACAGCAGCTCGAATTTGTCGCCGGGGTTCACCGCCGCCGCACGGCGCAAGCCGTCATCGCCCACCGCGGCCTCGACGATCTGGTCGAAAAACAACTGGTCGGCTTGGTTGAATTCAGTGCCGAAGCGCTCGTTGACAATGTGGATCAGTTGCGAAAGCGGCACAGGTTGTTCCCGGAGTAGGCCGCTGCCGACCTCAGACGGCCCATCGAGCTTGCGCGCGTCGCCGTCCCTGAGCGAGATGGAGCCCTCGCTGATTTTCTGCAGCCGGTAGTACTCGAGCTTGACCTCGTCGTCGAACTGATAGGCAGTGCCGCTGGCACGGCGCGGCAGTTTCACCGTTAGGTGCCGAACGAACACGTAGAGGCGCTCAAGATCGGAATCCTGGTACGGGATCACCTGGCTGAGAAAGCCGTACAGGTTCTGGAAAGCCTGCAGCTTCCCGCGCCACAGTTCGGCGTCGTCCGGGCTTTCCCCCGAGCGCACCTTGAAGCGCGAGACCGCGGGATCGAGCGCAGCGTTCAACGCTTGATGGTCTAGGGCACTCTGCTTCTGCTTGGGTTTGAAGTAGACCTCGCAGAACCGCGCGACCTCCTCGTCGCGGTACATGCCCACCGCGTCCAGATCGCCCTTGATGGCATACAGCCGCGCTGGATCGACTTCCTCGCCGATCGCCGCCCCTTCGTAGTAGGTCTTGAAGGCCTCGCGAATCTCCTCGCGGTCGTTCACGAAGTCGAGGACGAACGTGTCTTCCTTGAGCGGATGGATGCGGTTGAGCCGCGACAGCGTCTGCACCGCCTGGATGCCGGCGAGCCGCTTGTCGACATACATGGTGTGCAGCAATGGCTGGTCAAAACCGGTCTGGTATTTCTCCGCGACGAGAAGCACCTGGTACTCGGGCGAGGCGAAGCGCTCGGGCAGTTCCTTTTGGCGCAGCCCGCCGTTCATCGCCTCCTCGGTGTACGAGACGCCTGCGAGCTTGTCGTCCTGCACGGCACCCGAGAAGGCCACCAGCGACTTGATCGGGTAGCCCTTGTCCTTGATGTACCTGTCGAAGCTCAGCTTGTAGCGAACGGCCTCCAGGCGCGAACCCGTCACCACCATCGCCTTCGCGCGCCCGCCGATCTTGTGGCGGGTGACGGTGTGGAAGTGCTCGACGATCACCTCGGTCTTCTGGGCGATGTTGTGCGGATGGAGCTTGAGGAAGCGCGCCAGCGCGCGAGCTGCCTTCTTGCGCTCGACATTCGGGTCGTCTTCGCAGGACTTCAAGAGCCGGAAGTATGTGGCGTACGTCGTGTAGCTCTTCAGCACGTCGAGGATGAAGCCCTCCTCGATCGCCTGCCGCATCGTGTAGTGGTGCGCGGGCCTGCCGCTGCGCCCAAACACTGCGAGGGTCTTGTGCTTGGGTGTTGCCGTAAAGGCGAAGAAGCTCAGGTTCGCGTGGCTGCCGCGCTTTGCCATGCTGCGGAACAGCTCGGCGAGATCATCACGGCCCTCCTCCGCGGCCCGCTTCTGCGCTTCGGTGCGAAGGGCCTCGCCACCGAGAACCTCTTTGAGGTCCGTGGCGGTCTCGCCGCCCTGCGAGCTGTGTGCCTCATCGATGATGACCGCGCAGCGCCGCGACTGGAGCGTCCCCGCGCCGACCTCCCCGCGCTCCTCGGCCATCTTGAGCAGTTGGCGTGAGACAAAGGGGAACTTCTGCAGCGTCGTGATGATGATCGGCACGGCGCTCTGCAGCGCTTCGGCGAGCTGGCGCGAGCTCTCGTCGATCCTCTGCACCACGCCGCGTTTGTGCTCGAACTGGTAGATGTTGTCCTGCAGTTGCTGGTCGAGCACCACGCGATCGGTGACCACAATGACGCTGTCGAAGACGCGCCGGTTGCCTTCGTCGTGCAGCGACGCGAGCCGGTGTGTGAGCCAGGCGATTGTGTTGCTCTTGCCACTCCCGGCCGAGTGCTCGACGAGGTAGTTGTTCCCCGGGCCTTCCGCGCGAGCGGACTGCACGAGAAACCGCACCGCCTGGAGCTGGTGGTAGCGAGGGAAGACCATTTGTTCAGTCTTGACCTTGCGGCCCTGATCGTCGCGCTTCTCGTCCACCTGCAAGTGGAGGAAGCGGGCGAGCAGGTCGAGCAAGCTTTCCCGGTCGAGCACCTCTTCCCAAAGGTAGGCGGTGCGGTACCTCCGGCCTTGCGGGTCGGCAGGGTTGCCCGCGCCACCGTCGTCGCCCTTGTTGAAGGGCAGGAAGTGGGTGGCGCTGCCCGCGAGGCGCGTCGTCATCAGCACCGTGTCGGTGTCGACGGCGAAGTGCACGAGCGTGCGCTTCTTGAACTCGAAGATGGTCTCGCGCGGGTCGCGGTCCAATTTGTACTGGCGCCGAGCGTTTTCGACGGTCTGCCCGGTCATCGCGTTCTTCAGCTCGAGCGTCGCGATGGGGATGCCGTTCACGGTGAGCGTGACATCGAGCGACTTCTCGGAGCGCGTCGAGAAGCGGAGCTGGCGGGTCAGGCCGAGGCGGTTCTTGGCGTAGCGGTCCTCCAGCTCCGGATTGAGCGCGTGGGCGGCCTTGAAGTAGGCGACAAAGAGCGTGCGCCCGTAGCACTTGAAGCCGTGGCGCAGCGTCGCGAGCGAGCCGTTCGCGTCCATCCACTTGCAGAGGTCGGTGAGGATTTGCTCGCCCGTCTTCGTTCCGTGCAGCGCTTCGAGCTTGGCCCACTCCTTGGGCTGGGTGTCCCTTATGAATTCGAGGACCTCGGACGGGAAGATGGCGCGCTCGCGGTCGAAGCCATCCCGCGAGACGCCGACGTAGCCGTGCGATAGGAGGTGTTCCTCGATCACCGACTCGAAGGCGGCTTCGGTGTGGCGGGGCGGGATCATGGATTCTCTCTCCGGTCGTGACGGCGGTCCTGCCGCCACAGCGGCTCGGAGCGTGTGGGCAGTGAGGGCGCCGAATCGCCAGACAGTGTCAGTCGAATCAAGTCGGTTCCAAGCTGTGAGGCTGGCCTTTGGGTTGCTGCCGCGTGGATCTCGCGATTCGCGAAGATCTCGCGCGGATGCCGCCCGATGTTCTCGGGGTTTGGGCGGACGGTCGATTCCTTGTGCGTCACGCAAGGTTGCTCGCCGACGCCAACCAACCCTGGTCGCGTAGAAGCCCGGAGGCGATATGGATCTGGCGCTCAGAGAAGACCCGCTTGCTGGGCCCCCAGGCGTGCAGCGAGGCGACGAGAGCCTCCGGCGGGACCTGGTCGCGAACGAGCAGCCAGTGCACCGAGGACAGCAACTCCAGTCCGTAGCCGGACTCGAAGCCGGAAACGAGCTCGGCGACGCGATCGAACCGGGCTCGGGTCTCCAAATGTCCGGCGAGAAAGCTGGCGGCGTCGTCGACGGCTCGTGGAACGAGGCGGATGGGCTTATCCGGGTTGTCGCCGCCGTCGGCGTAGCCAGCGATTAGGTGGCCTTCGATCGCCGTGAGGACATGGCGCAGGTTCTCGGCGTAGGGGCCGCGCGGCGCCTTCACGAAGCTCAGGCGCAACGCTTCGCCAGCTTCCTGCACGAAGTACATGAGTTTGTGAACCTCGAGCAGGGTGATTTCAGGCTCTAACAGGCCTCGCAGGTACCGATCGAGCAGCTCGACGAGCACAGCGCGCCCAGGCGTCATCCGCGGAGCCACAAGGGCATGCGCCATGGTCGCCGACGCAGGGGCACCCGTGGGTTCGAAGATCGTGACTTCGACATCTCGCAACTCCGCGAAGGCGGCCTCGATGCGACGCTTGACTTCGGCCCAGGGCAGTCCGCCCAAGCCAGCGCCGAGAGGCGGCACGGCGATCGAGCGGATTCCACGGTGGCGTACGAATTCGACGAGGTCGCGCAACCCCGTTTCGATGTCCTCCATGCGGCTCAATCCTCGCCAATGCCGCTTCGTTGGGAAGTTGACGATGAACCGCGGTGGCATGAGCGCACCGGTCTCGAAGACCCACATCTTCCCTGGGGTCACGTCCCCGCGCTGGCATGCGAGCACGTACGCCTTGAAGTTCGCTGGATATGCGTGCTTGAACTGCAAGGCGATGCCGCGCCCCATCACCCCGACGCAGTTCACCGTGTTGACAAGCGCTTCCGCGCGTGACGCCAGGATATCTCCACGCTCGTATGCGATCATGACGGCACCTCAGTAGTACCAATCGGGCAGCACATGCACTGGGGGCTGATGGCCGCATTGGGTTAGCGCGCTGTAGACCTGCTGCCGGGTCGCAGCCGATCGTACGCCGATGCGTTCGACAAGCGACCACGGCATGCGCTTCTCGACCAGGAACTCGGCCTGCTTGCCTTCCTTGCGGGTTTGCCAGCTGGTCGCTCCGATTGCGTCCCAGTCGAGTTGCGCCAGATCCTTGAGATCGCAACGATCCTCGAAGTAGTTCGAGCCAGCGTTCGACAATGTGAACGCCCAGCGCAGGCCCTCTTGTTCGGCCCAGGCAACGACGGCGTGAAGGTCCGCTTGCAGGTGGACGATCGGGGCTTGCCCGCCACGGAAGATCAGGTCTGGATGGTTGGCCATGTGGATGACGTACAGCATCACCGAGCGCGGGCAGAAGTAGAACGGCACGCACTCGCCCACGTGCAGTCCCGGCCGGCTCGTGAGCTCCGTGGCCATTCGTCGGGTCTTGATCGTGCCCATGCCGATTGTCGTGCCGCTGCCGTTCCGGCTCCGCATGTCAGCATCGCACATCAGGGCGGCAACCGCGATGATGGACGGCAGCCGGTCGCCATGCACGATGTGGTAGAGCTTCGGCTGGGTCGGAACCTGAGCTGCGTCCATCATGAGTGGCCTCGCGGGTCCAGTTGCCCGGTCACCGCCGCCGCGATGATCGCCGCCTGTCGCTCCTTGGCCAACGCCATCGTGCGCGCGGTCGGGGTGCGCGGCGCTGCGGCCGAGATGATCGCGTCGAGGTTGTAGATGCCTACTTCGCGCAAAACGTCGCGATTCCAACAAGTTAGATCCATCCGGAATTTCCGGATAGTCGCCTCCACGGTCAGTTCGCCGCTCGCGCTGATGCGACGCGGGTGTTCGTCGCCGGTCCCGACGTCGACTCCGAACAGCTTGGCTGCGCGGCGCTGGTCGAGCCAGGAGGTGTCGGGTTCGTGCAGGGCCTCGATGCGCACGGTGTCGTTGGGGGTGCGGTAGAGGAGGAGGTCGGCTTGCTGGGGGGGTTGGTTGGTCATGAGGCGCCCCGGGTGAGGCGCTGGTCCAGCCACCACACGGCCACCGGCCCGAAAGGCGTGAGATGCCCGGCTCCCTCGCCCGCGCGTCGAGCACGCTCGCGGGCGATTTGTTCGGTCGGCACCGGGCCCCTGAGCCGCGCCTGCTCGGTCCTCCACCAGTCGAGGATGGCTGTGAGCACACCTTTCCGGCAGTTCTTGAGCAGCGGCAGGTTCAGGTTGAGGACGGCGTTGAGCTGGGCGTTGAAGTCGGGGTCGCTCGACGTAACGGTCCCATTCATCTCGAAGCCGATTCGCTGTTCGATGCGGTGCGCACCGTTGGCGGGATTGAACTTCAAGTCGTGCTCGCCCTTGCGGGTGTCGCAGTGCTGGAGCGCCTCCGGCTGGCTGTGCCCGCCCAGGCAGGCCGCGAGGAGGTTTGAGTACGACAACTCGAGGTCCGCGTTGCGCGACTGACAGCGCCAGTGCTCAACCTTCATCGCCGACCCGGACGCTTCGATCCGGTTCATACAATAGCAACACAGGCCGCGCTGGTCCCGCACTAGCGCCGAGCGCAGGCCGTCCTTGTCGGCGTAGTTGCTGTAGTCAGCGTGCGTGGTTGCCCGGTGCTCGACGAGGCTGCGCGGCTCCTTGCCTTTTGTGATCGCCCTCATCCCTCGCCTCCAAGGAAATCGAGGAGCGTTCGAGCGCGAAGGACCTCGGCATCGTGTTCGCCGAGCTTGGCTGCGAGTTCGGTGACCAAGTTGGATGCGGCTTTCAGGTTGTTGGCTGCGACGATCTTCAAGAGCCTGTCGAGCAGATCCTGCACCTCGGACGAGCGCGGGAGCGAGTCCATGATCTCCTCGAGCACGCGGCTCGAATCCACGCCGAACGAGTGCGTCGGCGAGTACACCTGACCGTTCGCGATGATCTGAATCCGGTCCGCGGGAACTTCGCCGATCACCTGAGGCGAGTGCGTCGTCGCGATGAACTGGCAACGAGGAAAAGTCGCTTCAAGGTTGCGGATGATCTGGCGCTGCCACTTCGGGTGCAGGTGCAGATCGATCTCGTCGACAAGAACGACCGCCTGTCCATCAGCGAGAGGGTCGTTGGACTCTGGGTTGACCTGCGCAAGCCGTCTGGCCAAGTCGAGCACGACACCAAGAACGCCGCGTTCTCCGTCGGAGAGCTGCCGGACATCGAGTTCCAATCCCCCCTTGGTGACGGTCAGTGAGTCGCCCTTCTTCTTGCCAGCGCTCAGGTCCGTGCATTCTGGCAAGAAGCGCGTTGCTGCCGCCTTCATTGCGGCGACATGCCGCCCAGCGTTCTCGCGCTCCTTGGCCATCGCCTCCTGTGCTCGAATCCAGTCTGCGAACTGCTCGATGTTCCACGAACGAGGAAGAAGTGCTTCTGTGTACGCGGCAGCCTGACCGCCGACGCTCTTGCCTTTCGACTGCGTGGCCGTGATCACAGACCGATTCGTCGAATAGAAAACCGCCAATGGCAGCGCCGCCTTCGACAGCGCGGTCCGCAGGGCCGCCTTGTCGGGCGAGTAGAAGTCCGAGTCCACGAGCGACTGAGGAGTTGCAAGCTCTCGCAGAAGCTTCCGCGCGCGCTCGCGGGGCCGCTCCGTCTCGATGATCTCGCGGCGCAGCTTCGCTAGGTTCTCCTCGTCGTCTGCGGCGACGGTCTCGCGCCACTCGCGTCGCTCGAAGACATACTCCTCTTGCGCAACGCTAAAGTGCGCAACCGCGTTAAGAAACGGGAACCCGAGACAAATGTCCGACCTCTCGAACGACATGGCCTTGGCCAGTGACGGCGTGAGCCCGGGCAGCACTCGTGAGAAGCAGATTCTGAGAACGTCGAGGGCGGTCGTCTTGCCAACGCCGTTCACACCGACGATGAGGTTCAGGCCCGCCTTGAACGCGAACTCGGCATCCTCGACGCCGCGAACATTGGTGAGCTTGAGCCTCGTGACAATCATGCCGCCGCCCCCACGTCGAGCTGGCCGGTCACCGCAGCGGCGATCAGCGCGGAGCGGCGCTCCTTGAGCAGCGTGATCGTGCGCTCAGTCGCCGCCCGCACGGCGTCGAGCTTCGCGGTCTCGCGGGCGATGTGGGCGACGATGGTCCGCTGCTCGTCGGGGGGCGGCAGAGGGATGTTGAGGCCCGCCACATCCTCGCACGTCAGAGCGCCCTTCGTGCCCCCAGCGTCGTCGCTGATGCTGCGCAGATAGTCGTAGGCGCGATAGAACGTCCACCGCAGGAACCAAGCGTCGAGAAGTGGAGGGTCGGGCGCGACGAACGCTATGTGCTGATTGATGGTCGCTTCGATCGATAGTACGACGGCCTGCCCTCGCGTCTTCCCCTGTCCGGTAATCGCAACGAGCACCGTCCCAGGTCGTAGGCGCGGCAGGTGGCATTGTCGCAACGCGGCGTCGGTTACGAACTGGTCCGACGACGTCACTTCCTCCTGGTTGACGACTGAGCTGTTCAGCCAAGGAAAGGAGCCTCCGCTCCAGTAGGCCACCTTGTCACGTTCGGGGGTGGAGCCATTGCCGACTTTGGCCAAATGCCCGACCTTCCAGAGTTCCCAATGCCCCGGGATCTCCCCCAGCCAAGGCACGCCGGACTCCCGCAGCTTCACCTGCGGGTCGAGCCCGCGCGTGACGGCAGCGGCGATGAGGGCCTTGCGCTTCTCGGCGAGCAGCCCGAGGACGCGCTGCTTGGCTGTGACCAGCGCGTCGAGCCGCGCTGTCTCGCGGTCGAGGAAGTCGGAGATGGCGCGTTGGAACTCAAACGGCGGGACAGGCAGAACCAAGTTCGCGTACTTTTCTCCGTTCACGTTGCCGATCGTCGCCTCGATCGCCGACGCGCCAAGCCACACAGCGAACGGTGCACTCTTGGTAACGTAGAAGAGCCAGCTTGCCGAACGCTTGTCATTGAGGACGTATCTGACGAGGTATCCTGCGTACGAGCAGGGACCGTCGGTCTCGCGGTAGACAAACCCGCGCCCCACAGTGCCACTACGTGAGATCAGGAAGTCGCCCTCTGCGAGGATGGATTCAGCCACCAGTTCGCGCGGAACGAAGACGCCATCCGCGCCGAGCGTGCCGTCTTCTCCGATGTCCGTTGTGCGCAGAAAGCGGACGCCATCGCTCTCGTACATCTCGGCCGGGATGTTTGCTCCATAGAGCGAAGACCGATCGCATAGGTGCTTCAGCGGGACCGCACGCCAGTCTTCTGGCACCGCGCCGAACCACCACTCGCGCAACGTGGATGGAATGCGTCTGCTCATGTCGTTAGGTCCTTGAGCAAGCGCACAATATGGTCCTCGGCTGCCTTCAGATCGCGATCGATATCTGCGAGTGCACGCGGCGGCGTAAACACGTAGAAGTGCCGGTTGAAGTTGATCTCGTACCCGACCTTGTTCTTGCTCCGGTCCATCCACGCGTCCGGCACGTGCGGCTTCACCTCGCGCTCGAAGTATGCGTCCACGTCCTCCGTGAGCGGTACGTTCTCGAAGTCGCGCAGATCGGGGTCAGGGTCTAGCAGCGAATCGACGCGCGTCTGTCGTCCCGCCACCGAACCGGTCACACGACCAACGATGACAGGTTGTGCAGCAGGGTCTTTCGTCGCGAACACCGACCGAAACAGCTTCGTCTCCGGCCCCTTCCACCGGCTCCCGCGCCTCCTAAGGAGCCTCTCGATCTCCTCCCACGTCTCGGCCCAGTCCAGGCGCGGCTCGCGGCCGAGCGCCTTGTCGATGGCCTGCACGTCGTCGAGCAGGTGCGGGCAGGCGTCGAGAAAGCGCGCCTTGTCATCGGTCGTCATCTGGTAGCGCAAGCGCAGCGGCCGCTCGACCGTCACGCGCGTGTAGCCGAAGTCGGCGTTGTCGAAGATCTTCGAGCGCGGCCCCTCCTCGAACCTGCCGTAGGTGCGCACGACTTCGTCGATCTGCGCCACGGTCATGTGCCGCCGCTTGTCGCCGAGGCTGCGCTTGCTGTCTTCGCTGCCGCCGGCGGTCCACACGTCGCGCGCGTCGAGGAGTTGCACCTTGCCTTTGCGCCGCTTCTCCTTGCGGTTCGTCACGACCCAGATGTAGGTGCCGATGCCGGTGTTGTAGAACATCGACTCCGGCAGCGCGACGATGGCCTCGAGCCAGTCGTTCTCCAGGAGCCACCTGCGGATCTCGCTCTCGCCGGAACCCGCGCCGCCGGTGAACATGGGCGACCCGGAGAAGACGATCGCCAGCCGCGAGCCCTCCTTGTGCTCCTTCGGCTTGACGTCCTCGCGCTTGCTCCACATGTGCTGCAGGAACAGCAGCGCGCCGTCATTCACGCGCGGCAGGCCCGCGCCGAAGCGCTTGTCGAAGCCGAAATTCTTGTGCTCGTCCTCGACGACCTTCTGCTGTTTCTTCCAGTCGACGCCAAACGGCGGGTTGCTCAGGAAATAGTCAAAGCTCTCGGACGGGAACTGGTCCTCGATGAAGATGTCGCCGAAGCGGACATCATCCGCGCCACCGGCCTTGTTCACCTCCTTCATCAGCATGTCGGCGGCCGCCGTGGCGAAAGCGCGCTTGTTGTAGTCCTGCCCGTAGACATAGAGCGTCGCGTCGTCATGGTATTTGGCCATATAGCTCTTGGCCTCGGCGAGCATGCCGCCGGTGCCGCACGCCGGGTCAAGCAGTCGAGCGATGGCGTTGGGTTGGGAGAGGAATTTCTCGCCGACTGAGTCCGTAAACAGCAGGTGGACCATCAGCGTGATCACTTCGCGCGGCGTGAAGTGGTCGCCGGCCGTCTCGTTGGCGAGCTCATTGAAGCGACGGATGAGGTTCTCGAAGATGTGCCCCATTTGCTCATTGCCCACGTTCGACGGGTGCAGGTCGACATCGGTGAACTTGCTGACCACAAGGTAGAGGATGTTCGCCTCGTGCATCTTCTCGATCTCGGTGTCGAACTCGAAGTACTCGAAGATGCGCCGCACGTTGCCCGAGAAGCCCTTGATGTAGCTGACCAGGTGCTTGTATGTTATCCGGGTCGCCCTTGAGCTTCCCAAAGTCGAGCGGCGAATGGTTGTGGAAGCGCTGGCCCGCAGCCTTGTTCAGCGTCGTGTCGAGCGCGTCACCCGCTAGCTTGCCACCTGCGTACCTCTGGTGCGCTGCGAGCACCTGCGCCTTCGTTCCAGCGAGAACGCAATCAAATCGGCGCAGCACCGTCATCGGCAGCATCACCCGCTCGTACTGCGGCGGGCGATAGGGGCCGCGCAGCAAGTCAGCGATTTGCCAAATCAGGTTCGCAAAGTCGTTGTGGTCCGCCACCGCCGCTGCCTCACGTCGCTTGTTTTGCAGTGCCTGGCTGAGTTCGCCGCTCGCCCGCGCGAATGTGCATTGGGCGACACCGGCTGTCAACGACGAGCCCTATCGAGGCGGCGCAGGGGAGCGGCTCCTAGAATGGGGCCCAGCGAAACCCGAATAGCGCCGAACTCGCGTCTGGACGAAACCGGCGGTAACTGACCCTGAGGGCCTTTCGGGGCCGTGGTCGGCTTGCACGGACGACGACCGGGTTGCGCGGGTCCCGCAGTACCACGAACACCGCGACCGAACGCGGTTTCAGAGTCAGCCGGCTGCGCCGGACAGGCGCAGGCCCAGGCACAGGTCCGGTGTCGGATGTCGGCGTTCGTACGAGGGATTCGATCAGGTCCTGACCCTGTACCTGTTGCTGACCCTGTCCGGCGCCATTGTAGGGGACCACCGCTATCGCGGATTCGGCGCCGGCTGACCCTGAGAGCCAGGCGAGGCACAATCCTGCACGGCAAGGGCGGAACTTCGGAGTCGGGCGCCCGGCTGCGGCCCATCTCCAACACCACGGACACTGCTACCGTGCAGAGCTCTCAGGCTCAGCCCGCTGCGCCGCACAGGTGCAGGCCCAGGCCCTGCTCCGTCCGATTTTCCGTCTCGCCCGCCAGGGCGTCGCGGCGTGGCCGCGGCCTCGCAAGACGGCGATCTCCGCCCGTCGGAGCCGGACCCCATTTTGCGAACCGCACCCGCCGGGGCGCTCTTTGCTCCGGGCGACGAGCCCGAGGTCGCGACGGCCGCGCCCACGCGCTCCCGCTGCCTGGGCGGACCTGCCGCGCGCTACGCCTTGGCCGGACTCGCGTGCAGGCAGAACACCGCCCCTTGCGGGTCCATCAGTTGCGCGATGCGGTCGCCGCCGGGCACCTCCATCGGCGCCACCAGCACCTGCGCGCCGCTGCTTTGGGCGCTCGCCACCGAGGCATCGAGGTCGGCCACGTGGGCGTAGTAGTTCCACATGGCGCAGGGCAGCTCGGGGGGGCTTGACCATCACGCCGCCGATCGGCTCGGCGCCCGTGCCAAACATGCGGTACATGCCCATCGGGCCCATGTCGAGGTCGTCGACCTTCTGCCAGCCGAAAAGCGCGGTGTAGAACGACCAGCCGCCTCGATGTCGCTGGTCATCAACTCGTGCCAGGCGATCGGCGCCTTGGGCTGCGGCTGCGGGTCGCCCTCGCGCGGCGCCGGGCAGAACACCGAGAAGGTGCCGCCTTGCGGGTCAGCGAGCACCGCCATGCGGCCGACGCTCGGGATGTCCGTCGGCGGCATGTACACGCTGGCGCCCAGCGCGGTCGCTTGAGCCACCGTTGCGTCCACGTCCGGGGTGCCGATGTAGCCCATCCAGTGTGAAGGGGCCTGCATCGCCTCGGCTTCGGGCGGCAGCTTCATGCATCCGGCGAACGGTGCGCCTTCGTTGGCGAACATGAGGTAGTCGCCGCCGCCCATCGGATTGGGCATCGCGGTGGTGGTCCAGCCGGTGACTCCCGGGTAGAAGGCCACGGAACCGTTCGGATCCTTGCTCATCAGTTCGTACCACAGGAAATCGCCGCGGCAGTTGTCGGTGCTCATGGTCGCCTCGTGGGAAGGTGCGGTCCGCGCGGTCGCGCGCCGCTGTGGGTGGGCCGCAGGGCCCGGTTTTGGTGGCGCGCAGTGTCGATCTGCGGGCCGGCACCGGCAAGGACGCTGCGTCCAGTGGCCCGTGCCGCTCGCGATCGGCGGTGGATCGGAGAGCACGGCGAAACCGGCAAAACGCGCGCCGCATCACACAGGCTATGGAAATTCGAGCTCTTTCTCCGGCGCGCGATCGCCGCGCGTTGCCGAAAAAGTTGCCAGCCCGCCGTTTTGCCCGACACTGGCGCGCGGGCGCCACCGGACCGGCCGCCCGCCCGCCAAGGAAGCCCATGCTCGATGTGCCGCTGGTCGAACCCGCCTACGAGTCGTTGCCGCTGTTTCCGCTGCCGCAGTTCGCGATGATGCCCAACACCATGACCCAGGTGCACGTGTTCGAGCCGCGCTACCGGATGTTGGTCGCCGACGTGCTCGCCGGATCGCGGCTCTTCATCCTGGTCGGTTACAAGGCCGGCGTCGACAGCGAGCACTACGGCGCCCCGCCCCCGTACGAAGTCGGCAGCCTGTGCAAGGTCATCAACCACGAACGTCAGGCCGACGGCCGCTACTGCCTGCACGTCCACTGCCTCGCGCGCGTCAAGATCCAGCAGATTAACCGGCTTTTGCCGTACCGCACCGCCGCCGTGCAGGTGTTGCCCGACGACGCGGTCGATGCCTGGGAACTGGACGACGCCATGGCCCGCCTGATGGCCACGCTGCGGACCCTGGTGGTCAAGCTCGGCGACAAGGGCGCGCAACTGGCGCAAATCATTGCATCCACCCGCAAGCCGTTGCTGCTGAGCCACCGGCTGGGATCGGCGCTGGTCAGCGACCCGGCCGAACGCCAGCGCCTGCTCGAGACCACCCACCCACTGCTGCGCATCGAGCGCATCAACGACGTCGCCGGCGAGGCATTGCTGCGCGCCGACTGTCCTGAGTTGAACCACGCTCAGTTCGACAGCCTGACCGTCAACTGAGCAGGTCGCGCCGTGCAGACGCCGCTGGTGCGCGTCCGCGACCTGCGGGTGGCCCACGGCGACGTCGTGGCGCTGCGCTGCGCCTCGTTCGACCTGCAGCCGGGCGAGCGACTGGCGGTCATCGGCGGTAGCGGCTCGGGCAAGACCACCCTGGGCCGTGCCCTGCTGCGCTTGGACGACGCAGCCTCCGTGCAGGCAGCGGACTTGTGGATCGCGGGCATCGACGTGCTGCGCGCCACCCCGGAGCAACTGCGACACCTGCGCGGCGGCGCGGTCGGCTTTGCCATGCAGGAGACGCTGGCGACGCTCGATCCGCTGCAGCGCGTCGACGGCGCCCTGGGCGAGGCCCACCGCTTGCACCGGCCGACCAACGGCGCAGAACTGCAAGCATTGCTGCGGCGCCTGCTCCACGCGGTCGGCCTGGAGGACCCAGAGCGAGTGCTGCGCAGCTACCCCCACGAGCTCAGTGGCGGGCAGCGGCAACGTGTCGGCCTGGCGCTGGCGTTGGCAGCACAGCCACAGTTGCTCATCGCCGACGAGCCGACCAGTGCGCTGGACGGTCCCAAGGCCCGTGAATTGGCGGTCCTCTTGCGAGAACTCGCGTCGGGTGCGCGCGGCTGGCCGCAGATGGCGCTCTTGCTCATCAGCCACGAACTGCGCCTGGTGGCGGCGTGCTGCCAGCGCGCGCTGGTGCTGGAGGCCGGCGAACTCGTCGACCAGGGACCGGTGGCGCAGTTGCTGCACAGCCCCGGCCACGCCGCGACCCGCACCCTCGTCGACCATGCCGGGATGGGGACCGGCGCAGGCAGCGCCTGACCAGCGCCCATGGACCCTTGCATCAGGCGCAGGACCGGTGCAGCGGCGCCGCGGTCGCCAGGTGCAACCGGCGCCCTGGACGGTTTGCGGCCGTCGTCACAGCGTCCGTCCCTGGTCCTGGCACCCGCACCCGCGCGACCGCCGCCGATTTGGCAAACCCCAAGCATCCGGGCACCATGCTGTGCGGCGCCGGGCGCACGTTGCCCGCGGAGGCGCATGACGGCAGCGGATTGCGGACGCGGCGAACGAGCAGGGCGGGTGGTGCTGGCGCTGGCGTGCTGTGCGCTGGCGGTCGCTTGCATCGACGAGCGGGCCGCCCTGGCGCTCTTCGACCACCCGGACGTCGCGGTCGAAGCAACGGACCGCGCGGACGGCGCACTGCCCGACGGCGTCGCATCGACAGAGATCCCAACGGGCGATGCAGGTCGGATCGTGGATGTCGGTCAGGGCGACCTCGGCGACGACCCAGGACCTGAGATGGACGGGGCCGGCGCCGACGCCAGCGACGCCGAGGCGGCGACGGCTGACCTTGCCATCGACGACCTGCCCGACGCCGATCCCGCGGAACTGGCCGGCGACGCGACACTGACCGACCTGCCGGCCGGCGAAGACATCGAGACGGGCGACGACGCGGCGGTGGGGTTGGATCAAAACGCCTCTCCGGCCGCAGACGCCGCGGTGGACGCGACGGGCGTGGACCTGTGCGCCGCTATCACCACCTGCGACGACGGCGACCCGTGCACGTTTGGCGAGGCATGTGTGGCCGGCGCATGCCTGCCCGGCGCCGCCACCACCTGCGACGACGGCAACGACTGCACCGCGGACATGTGCGACCCGGCCTCTGGGTGCACCGCGACCGCGCTGCCTGCAGGCGCGACGTGCGCGGTGGGCCTGTGCACGTCCGGCACCTGCAAGGCGCCACCGAAGGGCATGGCGTGGATCCCCGCTGGCGCGTTCGTCCTCGGTTGCACTGCGGGCGACGTCGCGTGCCAGCCCGCGGAGGCGCCGACCGCCACCGTGCAACTGTCGGGTCACTACCTCGGCCTGCGCGAAGTCACCGCGGCGGAATACGGCGTGTGTGTGTCGGGCGGCGGCTGCGGCCCTCCCGCGGCGTGCGGGGCCGCGGTCACCTTCATCCAGCCGGCCAAGGCGACCCACCCGGTCAACTGCGTGACCTGGGATCAGGCCAAGGACTATTGCGCCTGGCAGGGCGGCCGCCTGCCCACCGAAGCCGAATGGGAGCGCGCGGCGCGCGGCGGCAAACCCGACCTGCTCTTTGGCTGGGGCAATCAGCCGCCCGGCTGCGACCCGGGGCTGCCGTCGTTCGCGGTGTGGGCCGCCGGGGGACTGGGCTGCGGCCTGGACGGCACCTGGCCGGCGCAAAGCGGCTTGCCTCTGGGATTCGGGCTGCAAGGCATGGCCGGCAACGTCCGCGAGTGGGTCGCCGATTGGTTCGCGGCCGATGCGTACACACAGCCGCCGCAAACGGACCCCAAGGGACCGCTCGCCGGATCGCACCGGGTGGTCCGCGGCGGCGGCTTCGAGTCGGGGTCTCCGATCGCGCTGCGGAACTCCGCGCGAGGTGCCGAGAAGCCGTCGGTGGCGTCGTCGTCGCTCGGGTTCAGGTGCGCCAAGGACGGCCCGTAGGCGCTGTGGCACGGATTCACACGGCTCTGGCAGCGCCGGGCGGTGACAACGCGCGCGGCTTGGGATGGAACCACTGGTGCCCACGCGACGTTTCTTGGACGCGCTATCGCGCTGCTGGCCCGGCCGGCGCGCCGCCTGCCTCTGCCTCGATCCGGCCCGCCCACACTGCGATCGGCTCGTTCTCGACCACGCCGACGAATCGCAGCCGCACAATCGACCCCATGCCCACGGTTGCAAGGGCCGTCGCGGCGTCCTCCGGTCCCACCACGCCCACGGCTTGTCCGGCGTGCGGGCGCACCTGGTCGCCGCACCACAGGCGCCCGAGGCCCACCGGTCCCTGCGGACTGAGGCGCAGGGCCGCGGCGGGCAGCAACGCGGCGGCGCCCGCGATCGGCGGCCGGGTCAGCCGACAGCGAAACTCGGGGTCGCGCAGGACGTGGCCGAGCAAGACCAACCGGCGCAGGTCCGGTGGGTCGAGGGGATCGACGGGCACCGCAGGCGTTCCTGGCGGCGGCGTCGCGCGCTCGACCAGCAAAGACAGGCGCGTGCCGACCACGCCCAACACGCGCGCCTCGACGGCGGACCCGCGCACGACGCGCAACAGGCGGTCCGCGTGGTCGCCCGGCAGGAAAAGGTTGGCCTGCACAGCCGGGCCGGCCGGTTGCGCACACACCACCCAGGCCTTGCGGTCGGCGAGCGGGGCCTTGTCGAGGTCCACGGCCGGATCCTCGGGCTGCGCTACCTCGGGCTGCGGCACTCCTTGGCTCGTGCACACGACCTTGCGGCCGATGCTGGCCGTGCCGTCGATGAGCGCACGTCGCAGTTCGCCGCCGCCCTTGGGCCCGGGCGCAGAGAGCAGCCGCGGCAGTGCGGCGACCAAGCCGTCCGGGCCGGCCAGCTCCAATTGCAGCAGCACTTCGCTGCCCGGCCCGACCCCGAGCAGAGCCGGGGCGGGGTCGCGCGGTGCGTGGACCAGGATCGGCACAGCGGACCCGCGGGCGTCGCGGCAAGGCAGGGTCAGCCAGGTGTGCGGCGGTGCCCCTGCTTCGGTCGCCGTCGAGGCCAGGGTCGCCGGGTCGAGCATCGCCGGGTCGCGCACATCGACCGCTGCGTCGGCGGTGCACCGCTGCTCGGACGGCACCCCGGCCAGCAGCGGTCCGGTCCACAGCGCCGTCCAGTCGGGCAGCTCAGGGCGCTGCACCAGTCGCGGCCGGTCGAGGATGCGCAGGTAGCGCGCCTGCAACCCCCCGGCGGCATCGGTGCCAAGCAACTGCAACGCGACGCTGGTCGCCTGGCCGATGGCGGGCAACGCCCCGACCGCGGGCACGTCGAAGAACGCCCGGACGGGCCAGGTATGCAGGTCGCTGCCAAGGCACACCAGATCGGCGACGACCGGAGCGCTCGCTCCACCCAGGCGCGCCAACTGCCCGTGGCCGTCGCCGGTCGAAGCTGCGCCCGGGGCCGGCGTTCGACCGCCATTGCCCGCGGCGGCCGGCGGCGCGTGTACCCGCTGCGGCGGCCACCACACCGGCAGCGCGTCGGTCGCCACCTCGCACGCGAACCAACGCCCCACGTTTTCGGCCGGTGCGGCCGCGGCGCGGTCCAGCACTGCTTGTTCCGGGGTCCCCGCGGCGGTGGTCGGGATGGTCTGCGAAGCCTGCAGCGGCGCGGCCACGGCGTCGGGCGCCTGCGCAGGCGCGATGTGCCCGACGCCTGGCTGGGCGGGCGCAGGTCGCCTTGGCATCCAGCCCCGGCCCGCGCCACCCTGCAAGAGGATCACCGCGATGACGGCGCCAAACGCGGCCACACCCGTGCCGACGGTCATCAAGCTCGAACGGGACGGCGCTGGGTCGGGCACGGGCACGCACTGGCGGCGACACGCCGCACGGACGGCTAGCGTAGCGCGGTTGGGGCTCGGCGCGAAAAAAGCGGGTGCAGCCCTGCCGCGGGGTGCCCGCCCTTTCGGGCGCCGCAAGGCGCAGGTCTGCGGCAACAGCCGCGCACGTGGCGTGCCCGCGCCGCGGCGGCGCTCCGGCCTTGATGCGGATCCGCCCGCCTCGACCCGCTCAACCTGCGACATCCCAAGCGATCTTGGCGACCAGCGCCACGACCACCGCCAACACGGCGCGCCGCACCAGCAGGTCGCCGCCCCGCAAGGTCATGCGTGCACCGACGGCCCCGCCGAGCGCCTGACCTGCCGCCATCGGCAGCGCGACCTGCCACAGCACACCATCGGCGGCCGCAAACCAAGCCAATGTCGCCAGGTTGGAGGCGAAGTTGGCGACCTTGGCATGGGCCGAGGCGCGCGTCAGGTCGTCGCCGAGCAGCCCGACGAGCGCGACGATGAGCAGCGTGCCCGTCCCTGGGCCGAAGAAGCCGTCCCATGCGCCAATGGCGAGCGCAACCGCACAGAGGCGGACCAGCGGCCGAGCCACGGCGGCGGGGTCGGCCCGCACGCGCGGCCGGAAGGTGACAAAGAGTGCCGCTGCAACCAGGAGCACCAGCGCGACCGGTCGCAGCCCGTCGCGCGGCACCAGACCGACCAGGGCGGCACCACCGAGTGCCCCCAGCGCCGCGCCGCCGAAAAGCGCCGGCACACGACGGGGTTCGATGCGCCCCGCGCGCCAGAACCCGACCAGGGCCGCGCCCGCGCCGAACACCGACTGGCCCTTGTTGGTGCCGAGCACCTGCGCCATCGGTATGCCGGTCATCATCAGCGCCGGTACCGTCAACAGGCCACCACCGCCCGCAACCGCGTCGATGGCGCCAGCCAAGGCCGCGACACCGACCAGGGCCGCGAGGTGCTGGGGTTCCAAGGCAGGCGGCTACTTCGGCACCAACGCCGCGGCGGGCAGCGTCCAGGTGCCCGTCGCCGGCCCGTAGCCGACCGCCACCCGACCGAGCGAACCGACATCAAACCACACGCCGCCTTCGATGCGGTACGGAATGACGAATTCGATCGGCTGCCGGTTTTGCAACTGCTGGTACGACTGCTTGGCGATTTCGTACAGCACCTGCAAGAGCGCCTCGGGCCCGAACGTGAACCGCGCGGTGACGTCCACCTCGGCGTCCTGAACCACCTGCGGCATCGCAAACGTGGGTTTCTCGCCGTTGAGCAGACTGATCCCGGCGGCAATCAGCAGGTTGGCAGCGGCCGCCTTGAAGTCGTCGATCGACTTGATGTCGCTGGTCTTGGACGTGCAAGCCCCGGGGGGCGGCGCGCCCGTGCAACCCGGCGTATCCTTGCCGCAAAACGCGATGCAGGTGGCGCCCAGCCGCTGGTTGGTCTTGTCCGGAAAGACCACCGCGGCGGCGAGCAACTCGGCCACCGGGATCGGAAACTGATTCGGATTCTTGACCTTGAAGCGCAGGTCAAAGCTGACGCGCATCGTCGCCTGGGCCGGCGGCGGGCCAAAGACCTGTTCGCACAGCAAGGCCACCGCGCCCGGAATCGGCGTCTGCGGCACCACCTGTGGACAGTAGTAGGCCGCCATCTGGGCCTTGCTGGGCGACTCGACCAGCACCGCGTCCTGGTAGGCGACCGTCGGCAACTGCGGCGCTGGGCCGCTGCGCCGGTGCTGATTGGCAGCGGCGTCTTCGGCGATCTGCTGCAACACCGCGCAGCCGCCCACACACAGGGCCATCGACACCATCACGAGTTTGCGCATTGCACGGTCCTACAAGTCCACCAGCGCCACCTGGGCGTGGGCCATGGGAAAAAACAGGCCGCCGACGCGCTCGAAGCGCTCGATGGAGTCGGTGGCAAAAAGCTCGACGGTGCCCTGGCCCGGCGCGCCGGCAAAGCGCCTGGCCAACAGGCGGGCAATGGGCTCAGCCGAATCGACGAGGCGCACAGGGTGGTCGAGCAGGTCGCCGAGCACCCGCGACAGCGCCAGCGCGAACACCGGGTAGTGCGTGCAGCCGAGCACCAGCGTGTCGATCTGCTGCACCGCCGGGTCGCCAAGCCACGGAAGCAAGTAGGCGCGCAGAGCGGCGTCGGTCGCCGGATGGTCGAACCAGCCCTCTTCGGCCAGGCTGACCAGCAGCGGCGTCGCCCGCGCATGCACCGACACCGCCGGGTCGAGCGCCGCAACGGCATGCGCATAGGCCCCCGAAGCTACAGTCCGCTCGGTGCCGACGACGCCGACGTGGCCCGTGCGGGTCGCGGCCACCGCCGCCGCCGCTCCAGGTTCGATGACGCCGAGCACCTCGATGTCGAACCGCTGCCGCAACGCCGGCAGGGCGCACGAACTCGCGGTGTTGCACGCCACCACGAGCACGTCCACGTCGCCGTCGCGCAAGAGGCTCTCGGCAGCTTGCAGGGCGTAGCGTTCGACGGTGTGCGCGCTCTTGGTGCCGTAGGGCAGCCGTGCGGTGTCGCCGAGGAACCGCAAATCCAACTCGGGCAGCGCGCGGTGAATCGCCGCGAGCACCGTCAAACCGCCCACGCCCGAATCGAAGACAGCAATGCGCGCGGGACGGGGAATGGCCATGGCGACGCAGTGTGGTTGGCCCGCGGCCGGGGGTCAAGTATGCTGCGGCTCCCCGGGCCCTGCGCCCGCCTGCTGCGCTGCGTGACCCGCCTTCAACGATGGACATTGCTTGTCGCGGTCGCCGGGAGCGCTGTATGCGGTCGCGCCTCGCCCGCCGCGGCATGGGTGCTCTACGAGACCGAGAGCGGCAGCCGCTGCACCTTGCGCTGGTACGACGGCCCGACCGTGTCGGTGGACCAGAGCGGTGTCCAGGGCGTGGCAGGCGCGGCCCTTCGCGACATTGCCAAGCGCGCCCTCGACCAATGGCAGGCGACCGTGTGCGCCGGCCCGACCGGGCTGCCCGCCGCGCTGCCGATCCAGTTCGGGTTCGGCGGTCTCGCCGTGCCGACGCCCGTGGGCGCGACCTGCACCGACGCCGCAGTGCCGTGCAAGAAGATGGTCAGCAACGGCAACTTCGTGCGCGCCGTGCGCAGTCCAGAGGTGTGGCCGTACGGGGCGACGGTCTTTGCCCTCACCGTCGTGACGTTCGATCAGTGCACCGGCGAAATCGTGGACGCCGACATCCAACTGGACGACGGCGGCCATCAGTTCTGCGCCGGCGCGTGTGGGCCCGGCCAGCAGGACCTGTCGAATACCCTGACCCACGAGGTCGGCCACCTGCTCGGCCTGGACCACAGCGTCGCCAGCGAATCGACGATGGATTCGAGCGGGCCGAGCGGCCAGACCAAGAAAGCCACCCTGCACGGCGACGACCGCCAAGGAGTCTGCGCCGCCTACACCGGCGGCTGCGGGCGCAACCACGTGTGCGCCAAGGTGTCGGGCAAGGCGGGGGCTGCCGCACCGCCAGAGCCAGGCAGTTGTGCCGCGCGCCCGGTGGCGAGTCACCTCCCGGCCGTCGGGTGGATTCTGGCCGCGTTGGCCATGGGTGCGGGCGTCATCAGACTGGCCGGGCGAACGCGCTGGCCCACTAGTAGGCGAAACCCCAAATTCGCACCGGGATACGGGCCGTGATGCCACAACAATTCCTCAATCGGTTTCGCCTACTAGCTGCTCGTTGCGTGAAGGGGGCTCGC
>VGRO01000044.1 GCA_016875335.1 Deltaproteobacteria bacterium
CCGGCGCAAACCTGTCACCCTGAAGGTGCAGGTTTGCGCCGGTTTCCCCGGGAAACCTGAGTTAATTCGATCGCCAAGGATTCAGGACCTTTTTTTGGCGGTGGATCATGGGCAGGGCATCGCGGCAGGCGCAGCGCTGTCCTGCCATCCGCGGTCGCGCGAAAAAACCCAATCCGCATCACGGACGCGCGAGCGCACTTGAGCTTGTGGCGCGCGGCTGCTACCTTGGCGCCGCGCCGACGGCCGTGCGCTGCGCAAGCCACGATCTGGCGAAACGCATCCGGCCCGGTCAAGTCGGCGGGGTGCGGCGGCGTGATCGCGACCAGCCCTGAGCGCCACCCGGCGTCGCAGCAATCAGGGCGACACCCCGGCCACTGTGGCCCACCCCGGCCACTGCGGCCCACCCCGTGGCTGCCGCGGCTCACCCCTTGGCGACTGCGGCTCACCCCTTGGCTGCTGCGGCTCACCCCTTGGCGGCTGCGGTTCACCACCCGGCGGCTGCGGTTCACCACCCGGCGGCTGCGGCTCGCCACTCTGACCCTGCGCCCCACCGCGGGCTTGCAGTCCCAACGTCCTCGTAGCTCAGAAGGATAGAGCGTTCGCCTCCTAAGCGAAAGGCCACAGGTTCGATTCCTGTCGGGGACGCCGCCCGTCGCCCCACCCATCGCCAAGGCGCCGGTCGCTGATCCGCGCCCCAGCCCTTGCCACGCCCAGGTGCCCAACCCGATGATCGAAACCGCCTCTTCGACCGAATCCGCAACCCAAGACCACGCCGATCCCGATGGATCCGCAATCGACGCGGCGCCGCACAAGCGGGTCGTCAGCTTGAGCGACGTCGCGTTTGCCGACCTGCCGATTCCCGCGCCTGTCCTGCGCGGGCTCGACGCCGCCGGGTTCGGCTATTGCACGCCCATCCAGGCCAAGACGCTGCCGCACAGTCTGGTGGGCAAGGACATCGCCGGCCAGGCCCAGACCGGCACCGGCAAGACCGCCGCGTTTCTGGTGACGATCTTCAAAGAACTGTTGGAGACCGACCGCCGGCACCCGTCCGCGGCCCGAGCCGTCGTCGTGGCGCCAACGCGCGAGTTGGCCTTGCAGATTGCCGCAGATGCGCAGGCGCTGGGTCAGTTCTGCCATTTCAACACCGTCGCGGTGTTCGGCGGGGTCGACTGGGACAAGCAGGCCAAGGCGCTGGAGGGCAGGGTCGACCTGCTGGTCGGCACGCCCGGGCGCATGATGGACTACATGCGCCGCAAGATGCTTGACTTGCGCCACGTGCAGGTCGCGGTGCTCGACGAGGCCGACCGCATGTTCGACATGGGTTTTGTCGATGACGTGCGCTTCATCCTCGGCCACTGCGCGCAAGACCGTCAGACACTGCTGTTTTCGGCGACGCTGGGTTACGACGTCATGCACCTGGCCAAGCGCCACACGCGCGACCTGGTCGAGGTGCGGGTGGACCCGGATCAGGTCGCGGCCGACACGGTGGCGCAGGAACTCTACCACGTGCGCGAGCGCAACAAGCTGCCGTTCCTGCTGTGGCTGTTGGAGCAGCAGGCGCCGAAGCGGTGTCTTGTATTCGTCAACACCAAGCGTAGCGGTGAGTGGCTCGATTTCAAGCTCTTCCACAACGGCTGGGAGTCGCAGTTGATGAGCGGCGACGTCGCCCAGAAAAAGCGCCTCAAGATCGTGGAGGACTTCAAGAAGGGCACGGTCGAGATCCTGGTGGCCACCGATGTCGCCGCTCGCGGCCTGCACGTGGACGACGTGGAACTCGTGGTCAATTTCGACCTGCCCGGCGACCCGGAGGACTACGTGCACCGCATCGGCCGGACTGGTCGGGCAGGGCAGGCCGGTCGCGCCGTCTCGCTGGCGGACGAGGCGCTGGTCGAGAACCTGCCCGCGATCGAGCGACTGCTCGGCAAGAAGGTGCCAGCGCTGGTCGCCACCAACGAACAGATGCTCGACGACGTCGGGCCGTCGTTTGGTGCGACCATGAAGGCCCAGCGGTCGACCGGATCGCGCAAGGACCGCCCGCGGCCGCGCGCTCGCCGTTGACAAAAGCGCGTGGCCGACGCACACTACCGCTCCGCCGCGAGCTCCAAGCGAGTTCGCGCCTGCCCATGGCTGCTGCGGATTCGCCCGTCGAACCTGCAGAAAATGCCGTGGAATTTGTTGCCGTGGAGTCTGTCGATGTTGTGCCGGCTGGAGCGCGCGCTCATCCCGGGCAAGCGCCGCGGCGGTCCACACCCTGCGAAAGTGGCGGAACTGGTAGACGCACTAGATTCAGGTTCTAGCGGGCGCAAGCCCATGGGGGTTCAAGTCCCTCCTTTCGCACCCCAAAAAAAACACGGCTTCTCGCTGGAGTCCACGCAAACGTCGCCTGCTGTGTGCGGCGGTCGCGGCAATGGTCGTGTCTTGCTCGCGCTCGCCGTGATCGTGACCGGCGCCGCCTGCAACCGCGAGCCGGTCGATGATCTCGTCGATCGCAGCTTCGTGCACCTTGGCGCCGCCGCGGACATGTTGGAGCGGCATGCCGGCGACGAAAAGGCGCTGCTTGAAGCGGCCATGACCTATCGCGCCCTGCACGGCGCCGATTTTGTCGCGCTGCGCAACCAGGGCGAAACGTGGTTGGCCCAAGCGACCGAAGAAAAGCGCCGCACCCTGGCGACCCAGACGCAAAATCGCGCGGCTCCCCTGCTGGCGCGCATCGACACCGCGGCGCAGAAGTACCCCGACCGCCAGCGCGCCCTGGCCTTCGTGCGCCCACTGGTGGTGGCGGCGACTCCTCGCCTCAAGCCAGGCACCAAGCCGATGTGGGTTCCCAAAGAACTGCCGCCGGCCCCGGAGTGGCCGCTGCCCGGCGACCCCTCGGCGGCCCACCGCGGCCACGGCCACTGACGCAAACGCCATGAGTTCACGCGCGACCGCCGGCCCGCTGGCGTGGATTGCGGCTGCCGCGAGCGGAGTGCTGACATTCCTGGCCTACCCGGGTTGGAACTGGCACCCGCTGGCCTGGGTGTGCCTGTTGCCCATCCTGCTGGTCGCGCGCGACGCGACGCCCGGCCGCGGCTTCAAGCTCGGCCTGGTGGGCGGCCTGGTGACCAACGCTGGCGGCTTCTGGTGGATGACCGAGATGCTCCGCGAGTTCGGGCACCTGCCGGCCGTCGCCGCCTGGGCGATCCTGCTGCTGCAGGCCCTGACCCAAGGGCTGTCGCTCGCCGTGGGAATCGGCCTGTGGCGGTGGTTGGTGCGCCGCGGTGCGGGCGAGGCGCCAGCGGCCTGGATCGGCGTGTGGGCTGGCGAAGCCGTCGTGCCCATGATTTTCCCATGGTTTTTTGGCAACGCGCTGTCGCCGCAACTGCCGATGATCCAGATCGCCGACCTGGGCGGCGTTTCGCTGGTGTCCGCCGTAGTCATCGCCGCCAATGTCGCCCTGGCGGACCTGCTGCGCGCTGGCATGGTGCGCAAACGGCCTGATTGGCTTTTCGATGCCTGGGTCTGCGGGACAGTGATCCTTGTGTGGTTCTACGGCATTTGGCGCATCGCCGAGGTGGATGCAGCGCAGGCGGCTGCGGCCAAGGTCAAGGTCGGCCTGGTCGAGGGCAACATCGGCATCTGGGAGAAGGAGGCGCGCCACCTCGACCCCGTTCAGCGGGCATTGACCCGCCGCCACAACTTGATCAAGCACCAACGGATGACAAGCGACCTGCAGGCGCGAGGCGCCGAACTGGTGCTGTGGCCCGAGAGCGCCTACATGCCGATGGGGCCGCTGCCGGTCGCGCACGCGCTGCACGATTTTCTGCTGGTCGGGCAGGGCGGCGCGATCGCCACGCTCGGTGCGGACAATGCGGCCGCGGTAGCTCCCGACCGTCTCGGCTTGCCGCGCGATCTCGGCATGTTGAGCGGCCTGTCGGCGGCACGGGGCGACCTGTGGCGCGCGATCGACGGCGGTCGCCGCATCGTGTCGGTTTCGCCGGGCGGGGCAACCACCCACACGCTGCCCGACGCCGCCGTTGCGGTCGCCACGGTCTCGCCGCCACCAGATTGGAACGGCAGCCTGCGCGACGGGTGGATCGTCGGCCGGACTGGCCGCTTGTGGCGCTTGGCGTGGCCCGCCGAAGGCATGCGCGCCGTCGGTGTCCCCCGGGCCGAACTGCAAGAGCTTTCGACCGTCGCGCCGCCAGGCCTCGATCTGACCGCGGCGGCAGTCGATGCCGACGATCGCCGCATTGCGGTGGGCCGCAACGGCGCGATCGTGCGCTGGGGTGACGCGTCGCTCGTCGCCATGACCTCGCCCACCGCCGCCGACCTGTGGGCGGTCGCCGCGGAACCGCTCGGATCGTCGTGGGTTGCGGCTGGATCCTCGGGCGCGGCGCTCACGCTCGACGGCGACCAGTGGCGCGCGCACACCGTGGGCAGCCGGACCTGGTTCGGGGCCTGGGCGTGCCCCGGCGGCGACCGCTGGGTGGGCGGCGAGGGCGGCCAGGTCGCCGTGCTCAGTGCCGGCGAGCGGCTTTTCCGCCTGGCGCCCTCGGTCGATGCCGACGTCTTGGCAGGAGCATGTGCGCTCGAGGGCGATGTCGTCCTGGTGGGCCGCGGCGGCCGGCTTTGGCGCGGCGACGGCAGAGGACCCTGGAAGGCGGTTGGCGGGACGCCGCGGGGAGAAATCACGGCGATCCTGGCGCTGGCGCCGCAACCTGCGCTGGCGGTGCCGCGAACGGCGCGGCGCATCTTGCCTTCGCGCACGCCGCTGCCCGCGGTCGCCGACTACCCGCAGAGCGCGCTGACCGACCAGGGTACGCCGGAACTCGACCGGTCCACGCCCCGGCGCGGATTCGATGTACCGCTTTTGTTTGGCGCGCTTTCACACGGGGGCGCGCTGGCTGTGGGCGACGACGGCCACTGCGACGAGTGCTACAACTCTGCAGTATTGCTCGACAAGGACGGCGTCATCCGCGGCATCAACGACAAGGTGTTCCTGCTGGCGTTCGGCGAGTATATGCCGTTCGGCGACACCTTTCCGTGGCTGTATCAGTTGTCGCCTGAGACCAGTCGCTTTCGACCGGGCACCAAGACGGCGCCCATTGAGTATCGATTCGGCCCTGACCGCCACGCGCGCATGGGCATCTTGGTCTGCTACGAAGACCTGCTGCCGCGCCAGGCGCAGCGGGTGGCGGCGCACAATCCCAATGTGTTCATCAACCTGACCAACGACGCCTGGTTCGGCCAGACCGCCGAGCCCGAGCACCACCTCAATCTGGCCTTGCTGCGCTCGGTCGAGTACCGGCGCTGGCTGGTGCGATCGACCAATACCGGCATCAGCGTGTTCATCGACGCCGCCGGCCGGCGCGTGGCCGAGACCCGGCTGACCGACGCCGAGACGCTGTTGCGCGACGTGCCGCTGCTGGAGGCGCGCACGGTGTATTCGTATCTGGGCGATTGGCCGCTCGCGTTTTTGGCGCTCGGCGTGGCCTGGCTGGCCTATGGGTCCGCGCCGGCCAGGGCGGTTTCGGTCAAGACGGCCCGGCGCAGGCAAAAGTCAACCAGCTGACCCGCCGCCTGCCGCGGGGGGCGAAGGCTGCCGGCGCTTGTCGCGTTGAGCTTGCAGTTCGCGATCGCGCCTGCGGCGGGCCCACCAGGTTCGCGCGCCCTGGCCGAGGCGCAGCGCGAAAAGCACGCCCGCGGCGACACCCAGGAGCCGGCCGATGCCAAAGAGGTCGGGTGGTCCGTCAGGCGCGGCCATCGGTCGCCTCGCCGGGCGCAGCGTACCGGCGGAACCAGCGCACCACGTTTTTGGCCAGTTCGACGCCCTGCGGCGTGCCCACCGATTCCGGATGGAACTGGACGCCCTCCAGACCGAGCGCGTCGGCGCGCAAACCCATGGCGACCGAGGGCGCTTCATGCAGCCACGCATGGACTTCGGCAGCGCAGTCCAGCGATCGACCGTCGACGACGAGGCTGTGGTACCGCATCGCCACGAGCGGGCTGTCCAGGCCAGCGAGGCTGCCGCGACCGGCGTGGCCTATGCGGTCGGCGATGCCGTGGACCGGCCTGGGCGCCCGAACCACGCGACCCCCGAGCACCTGGCCGATGGCCTGATGACCGAGGCACACGCCGAATACAGGCAACCTGCCCACCGCCGCCTCGATGAGCGAGAGACAGATGCCTGCGCGATCGGGGTCACAGGGTCCGGGCGAAACGACGATGGCAGTCCACCGACCCGCCAGGGCTTCGCGCACCGTGATGGCATCGTTGCGGACCACATCCACGCCGACCGACAGGCTGAGCGACCGGGCCGCACGCAGGAAAAGGTCGTGCAGGTTCCAGGTGAAGGAGTCGTAGTTGTCGACCAGCAGCAGGCGCATCACGGCAGGGCAACGACCTTGATCGCCAGGGTTTTCGTCCAAGTCACCGCATCTGGCTGGCCGACCTGCTCGGGCAGGAACTGGTTGCTGATCGCCGCGCCGTTGGCGTTGCCGAGCACCACGACGACGCGCAATTCGGCGCCCCCGGCGGGCACGCCCTGCGGATACAGGGTCTTGAGCGCAATGCTGGCCTCGACGGCACCCGCGCCGGCCTTGACCGTCCCCGCGAGCCAGGCAAAGTCGCTCGGCTTCTGCAGTCCACGCCAGCCCGCAGCCGTCGATTTGGAAAGGTCTGCGCCGTCGAAGCTGGCCATGCCGAGGGTCGCCATCGCGAAGTCGAGGCCGAGACCGGCCTCTGCCCCCTTGGCCGCGCTGGCGATCGCGTCGTCCACCGCGCCGCTGTTGTCTTGCAGTTGCAAGGGGCCGGCGACGCCGGTGGTCGCACCATAGTCGACGTCGAGGTAGGCGACGATGGCGTTGGCAGCTTCGACGGTGCCGGCAATGCCCAGGTACAGGTGGGTCTTGTCGAAGGCAATCCACAGGGTCTTGAGCTCGTTCTTGCCGGCGCCCCACGATGTCGCCACACCGTTCTGGGCCGTGCCGACCGCGCCGGCCGGCCAGTCGGTGCCGATGACGCCGTCCACTGCCGGCGTCGCGACCGCAACCGCGTGGAACGGCAGCGCCGCGCCAATCGGCTTGTTGGACGCCGTCGCGATCGTCAACTGGGCCAAACCCAGCGGCAGCGCAGGCACGGTCAATTCCAAGCCACCGACGACGGCCTTGACCGCAGATGCCGGCTTGGCTGGACCCACAGTTGGGGTGAAAACGGCGACGGCGCTTGCCGGCAGGTTGGTCCCGGTGGCCAGCACCACCGCGCCACCAGCGGCTGCGGCAAAGGCCGGTTCCACGCCCGTCAGCGTGGCCGGCAGGTCCTTGGGATCGACCGCCGTCAACGTGGCCCCGGCGCTGAGCGCGACCTCGGCTTTCCAAGACGCCTTGGCGACGGCCTGGTAGCTGCCCGGTGCGCCGACGCTCAGTTGGGCCGAGAACTTCTCGGCGTCGCCGTCTTTCTCGGCATAGTTCGCCGCCTTCCAACTGAAGCTGCCCGACTGCGCGACCGGATCCGCGCCCACCGGCCCAAGGCCAATGGCCACGGTCAGATCCGGCGTGACCCCTGGTGCGCTGGTCACGCCCGCGATCGTGACATGGGCGGTCAGGGTCAGCGAACCGCCGGCAGCGACCAGGCCGTCCGCTGGCACGGCGCCCAGCACCACGGTCGGCTTGGGCGGCATCTGATACGAGAACCCCTGCGGTAGCACGGCCTTGCCGCCGTCGCCGTTGTGCACCGAGACGTCCACCAGCCCCGCGGCGTGGGGTGGCGTCTTGCAGTTCAGCGACTTGCCGCTGGCATCGACCTGGACTGCGCTGGCCAGCGTGGCGCCGAACCACACCTTGGCGTCGGCCGCGAGCGCGCTGCCCGAAACCGTCACGGCGTCACCGCCCAGCGTCGTGCCCTTGGAAGGATCCACCGCCAGAACAGTCGGTTTGCTCTGCGGCGCCGTGCACTTGCCTTCGACGCACGCTTCACCAGCTTTGCACGTCGGTTCGCAGGTCGGCACCTTGGCCACGCATTTGCCAGCGTCGCAGGATTCGCCGGGCTTGCACGCAGGCTGGCACGCGGGCGCTTTTGCGACGCATTTGCCCGCCTCGCAGGTTTGGTCGGCCGCGCACGCAGGCGAGCAGACGGGCGTCTTGGCCACGCACTTGCCGTTCTGGCAGTCCTCGTTGACGGCGCACGCCGGTGAACACGGGCAATTCGGCTCGCAACTGGTGCCGGTCGGTTTGGGCACCTTGACCGCAGTGTTGAGGAACTTGCCCTTGCTGTCCTTGGCCAGGACCACCTCGGCCGCCGCCCACGCGCCCGCTGCGCCGGTGTTGGTCCAGGCGGCGATGCCGTCCTTGTAGGCCTCTGTGGCGCCCTTGTACTCCTGCCCAGCGTCGGGCAACTGGTCGCCCTGGGTGGTGACAAAAACGAACTGCGCCTCGTCGCCCGCGTTCAGCCCGCCGTCGTGCTTGCCGAGGTTGAGCTTGTGCTGGTAGGTCAGCACGCCGTCGCCCGCTTTTTCGTCGCCTTTCTGGCCGTCGTCCAAGAGCTGGATCGGCGTCCACATGTTCATGGAACCCTTGATGTAGAACGCGAAGTCCTTGAGGTTCCACTTCGCCATCTTGGCGTTGAGCTTGGCGGTATCGAGCGCCACCTTGAGGTCGATGGCGCCGTGCTTGGCGATCTTGATGCCCGGGAAGGCGACGACGCCGGTCTTGCCCTTGGCGATCGGCACCTGGCCGTTGGGGCCGATCCACATCCAGTTGCCCAGTTCGTTCAGCGCGCCGTATTCGATGGTCGTGTCGGCGCTTGCGTGAAACAGCACCTGCGTCGAGAAGATGTGGTCGCCCTTGGTCGCGCCTTCGCGCTCATGTCCGCCCTTGCTGAACGCGCCGTCGTCGTACAGCGCCGGGTAGGGGCCATCGGTCGGCAGCCACGACGTCGCGTACACAACCGTGTTGGTCTTGCTGTCCCACGAGAACGACCCCGTCCACACGATCTCGCCGTCGGCGAAGGTCTTGTTGGCGCTGTCGTCCACCTCGAAGGTGAGGATCGCCAGGCCGCCCGCGCCGCCGTCGCCCGCCGATCCGCTGTCGCTCGGCGACCCGTCGGCACCCGGGCTGTCGGCCGTCCCATCGCCCGCGGCGTCTCCGCCCTTTGGGACGTCGAATAGGACGACGTCGGCGCTGGCCTTTGCCGTGTCCGCGCTCGGTGGAGCTCCGCCCTGGCCAGGGTCTGCACACGAGGCGGCCCACCACAGCGACCAAACCGCGGCGGCGGCGAGGCTCCGGTCTCGGCCTGAAAAGTCCCTGGATTTCATGGATCCGACCTCGCGCCAGGCGTGCGGTGCCGCCGGCCGCTATTTGATGGTCACCTCGTCGATCAAGATGACCGTGTCGAAGATCGAGTCGCCCTTGTCCGTCGCGAAGAAGGTCAAGTCCACCTTCTTGCCCGAACCGCTGAGGCCGAGCGCGCCGACGTCCACACAGGTCTTCTGCCACGGGGTCATGTGCACGCCGCCCTGGTCGAAGTTGACGTCCGACGGGCTGAGCGTCTTCCAGTCTTTGCCGCATTTGCACGTCGGGCTGCCAGGCTCGCACGGCGACTTTTCGCCGCAATCATACGGGCACAGTGAATCGATATACACGTCGACCATCTTGACAGAGGCAGTGTCGCTCTTGAGCGTAGCGGTGAACGAGTCCATGAACTGCGAGCCGCACCACTCGATGAACTCTTCGCTGTAGAACTTCCAGAAGAAGCACATCTCGTTCTGCGCCTTGTCGATGCAGAACGGCTGGGTCAGCGAGCCGTTTTGGGCCGTAAAGCCCAGGCCCGTCGAGATGATGCCCATGTACTTGCCGGCCACAGGGATCGTGACACCCAAGCGCGACACGACGCGACCGTCGCCCACAGGCTTCCAGCCGGTCAGGTTGCCCGAGTCCCAGCTTGGATTGATCAGCGCCTCGTTCTTGAGGTTGGCCTCGTCGATGCCGATGTGCCGCATGCGGCCGCCGTATTTCGGATCGTCGGTGCTGGTTGGCAGGGCCTGGTTCACGCTCAGGCCATTGGCGAGCCCGTCGAGGAACTTGCCGCCCTGCGCGGCCGCGTACTCGCTTGCCACGTAATCCGAGAAGCCAACGACAGCCGCCGCGCCGCTGCCCCACAGCTGCGTCGCGAGCGAGCCGTTGTACATGGTCCGGCAAGCGCCGAGGTACACAATCGACTGCGGGAACTGCTGGACGTGGTGGTGGCGCAGGAAGGCGGGCACGAAGCCGTAGGTCTGGTCGCCGATGATGGCCCGGCCGCGCATGATGTCGGCCTGGGTGCTGTCGACGCACACGCCGCCTTGCAGCGAGGTCTTGACGCAGCTTTCGCCGGTTGGGCAGCCATTGCCGGCCTGGTTACACGTCGCGGTGCTGCCGGACAGCGCGCTGCAGTTGACCGGTTCGCCCGACCAGACCACCTCTTGGGCGCCCTGGTGCTCCCAGCCCAGCGACTTGTACACGTCGGCGCCCATGTCGCCGAAAAGCACTTCGCCGTGGCCCGAGATCGCCACCATGCCATACGAGGACATTTCGCGGTACCAGCGCAGGAAGGCCTGGCTGTTGTTCGCCGCATCCACGGCGTAGGGCGGACACTGCTTGGCCTTGAGGTCGTTGCCGAGCTTTTCGGCCTCGTCGCCACCGAGCTTGCTGAACTCACTCTGGAAGGGTGCGAGCGCCAGCGCGCGGCGCGTGCCCACACTGAAAGTCGGCAGCGCAGCGCCGGGGCCAACCGCGCCGGCACTGGAGCGCATGTCCGCAGGCGCGAGGTTCAACGCGCCCAACTGGCCGGTCTTGTAGCGGATCCACACGCCGTAGCCGTTGCCATTGGCCGGGCCGGCGTCTGCGACACTGCTGTCCGCCTTCAGCGCGGCGATCGCGTCGGCCTGCGCCTTCTTCCAATCGGCGCCGCCGGTGACGGCCGTCACGTAGTCGCCCTTGACCTTGCCCTGCAGGCTCACGATGGCATTGCAGGTCGGCTTGTCAAAACGCTGCACAACGTCCACGACGGTGACCGGCGACCACGCCTCGTACACTTCGCCGACATCGACCTTGGCCTTGACGCGGAAATATTTGGTCTTGGCCTCTTTGGCGTTGATGTTGGCGCACTCTGAGTACACGGCGTCTTTGGAGACGTCGTCGCAGTTGCCGCCCTGGCCGCTGTCCTTGAGGTTGGCGGTGTAGCCGCCTGCGATGGGCTTGCCTTGCTCATCCACCTCGACCAACTGGATGGTCGACGCGTCGATGATCGGCTTGTCCTGGCCGTTGGCGATCGCCGCCGTCGCGGAGAAGTGCACAACGACCTTGGCGTTTTCGTTGACGAAAAGCACGTTGGGCGACATATCAGGGGCGCCCTCAAACGCGAACACCGGGTTGTAGGTGAGGTGCACGGTATCGGTGACGACCTGGTTGCCCTTCTTGGCTGTGATCGTGAAGTGGTTGTCGCCCTTGTCCAGTTGGATGACTGAGGTCTTCCACTTTTCGGTCGGCGTGATCTTGCCCGACTTGCCGTTGCTCGCCGACCAACTGATCTCTTCGGGTGCGCCGTACGCGACGCCCGACAGCTGGGAGTTGCCGCCCATGCTCTGGATCCAATCCTTGCCGGACGGGCCGAGCACCTTGACCAGCAATTCCTTGAAGTTGTCACCGCCACTGGTGGTGCCGTCGGGCGCGATCACCGCATCACCGCTGCCGCCGCCATCAGGCTTGACGGTCGTATCGCCCGCGGTGTCGGGATTGGTCGTGGACCCGTCGGTCGCGCCGCTGGTCTGGTCCGGCGTCTCGCCCGCGTCGGTCGCGCCGCCCGCGTCGCCGGTCGCCTCCGCGGCGGTGGTGTCCACCGTGGTCACGCTGTCGCCACCCGCGCCCACATCGCTGCCGCCGGTGGTTGCCCCATCGACCGCCACCGTGTCGCCGCCCGACGTCCCGCCGCCTCCGGTCGCGTCGGTCGCGGTGGCGGCGCCGTCGCCTTCGGTGCACGAGGCCGCGCTCAGGCCGACGACCGCAGCCGCAGCGCATGCGGCCCAGCGCCCGAGGATGGGTTGGCGAACGCCAAGCAATTGGGTGCAGGCAGCAGGCAAGCGGGGCATGGCAAACTCCGAGGAGGCAGGGCTGTCGCGCGAAGCGGCGTGTGGTGGCGTGGCGGATGCGGCTGTGGAACTGCGCACGCCGTCGGGCTGGCGGCGACCGGTCGTTCCATCGAGGCGGCAATGAACTGGCGTGCGGACCAAAGCCATCGCGCCCCGAAACGCGTAGCCTACCCGCCGCAGGCGGGCCACGCAAGGCGAAAAACACCGCGCGGCGCCGACGATCACCATTCGTCCGCCGTCCACTCGCCGGGAACCGCCTGCAACCGCGCCTCTGCCAGTTGCACACGCAAAGGCACCCGCTGCTGCGGCGCGTCGGGTTGGTGGAAAAGCTCGCCATCGAGCGTGTATGGGCCACAGAGGTCCATTTGCTGCGCGGTCGGCAAGTCGACCAGGCCAGGCGTCGGCCGGTCGGACATCAGCGCCGGCACCAGCCGCAGCAGCGCGCCCGCCGGCATCGCCTCGACCACGCGCGCCGAAAAGCCGGGTTGGTACAGGTCGCGGCGGATCGCCCGGGCTGCGCCGATGGCCAAAGTCAGGTCCACCGTCGACGCCGCCACGCCCGTGTAGGGCGCATACGTTCGGCCATCGATGCGCAGCGGTTCCTGGTACGGTCCGATCTTCCAGCGCTCGGCCTGCCAAAGCTCGCTGCCCACGACGGCCCCGCGACCCAGCTCGGCCAGGAACCGCGACAGCCCCAGGTAGCCCGCACCAAAGCGTTCGTACAGCCCGATGGCGTGGTAGGCGACCTCCGACCCGAACACGAAACCGTAGCGCACCGGCGTCCACGTCGGGCCCACCTGCCACTGTACGGCCAGCAGGGCCAGGCGCCGGGCCGGCACGCGCGACAACGGTCCGCCCGCGAAAAAGCGCAGAAAGCGGCCCAGGGTCGCGTCCGGCGGGCCGTGGATGGCGCAGGTGCGGCCGACGATGTTCAAGGTTCCGCCGTTGAGCAGGAGCAGCCGCGGCATCGCGGGGGGCAGCGGGCCGTCGCCGTGGATTTCGCGCGCCAGTCCGATCAGGGCATTGACCACGTGGTGCACCGTGCCGTCGCCGCCACACACCGCCAGCACGTTGGCGCCAGCGTCGACCACCAACTGCGCAAGGCCGCGGCGCAGCGACCCGAGGTCTGGGGTTTCCACGTAGGCATGCGGGGGCGAAAGCAGGCCGGCCAGGCGATGGCGCAGGTGCGGCTTGCGGGCAATGCCGGCGTGCGGGTTGACCAGCGCGCCGACGCGGACGCCGGCCGAAGGCGCCATGGCAGCGAGCCAGCCCTGTGCGATCGCGGCTGTGCTCGTGGCATGGTGCGCCGTCATGACCGGCGAGGGTGGCTGGGTCACGGCAACGCTGTCAACGGCGGCGCCCTGCGAGGGCCAAGCGCGGCCATTTGCGCCGTCGAGTCAACTGGTTGAACATCAATCCGCGATCCTTGTCGCTCTGGGACGCCCATGCTAGGATTGCCTTGCTGTCGCGTGCACGCCCCTTGGCGGCGGCGGCGGAGCGGGCGTCTCCATGGGCCAACCCACGGCGGCGCCTTCGGAAACCGCGGCGGCAAATTCCCACCGCCGGCCGGCTCCTCGGAGACGAGACCAGTCCGGCGGCGGCAGCGCGGCGAGCCTTGGGGGCCGGCGGCCCGACCGATGCGGCGCGTGGCGCGTCGGAGCATCGACTGCGGGGTCCAGCGGCCCCACCACCAGACCCGACGCGCGGTCGCGCGGGTGGGGCCTGAAGGCCCGACGGGCAGAAATCGCTAGCGTGCGACCGACCGACGCTCTTCGGTCGGCGTTCGCCCCAACGTCTGGGTCGGAAACGGCCGCCGGCAGTCGGCCGCCCCCCTGGCACACCCACGCGTGGCCGCGCCGACCCGGTGTCGACCGCCATCGCAGGTCTGGAGTACCGTGGCGCCCATGCTCAAGCTTGCGATTCACGACTTCGAGGGCCGCACCCACTACGTCCCGCTCAAAGACGGCGAATACAGCATCGGCCGCGACGACGCCAACCAGATCTGCCTCATCGATCGCAATGTTTCGCGCCACCACGCCCGCGTCCTCGCCAAGAACAGCCAGGTGTGGATCGAGAATGTGTCCGCGACCTATGGCACGCGATTCAACAACCTTTTCCTGCGCGAGCGCACGGAGGTTCAGCCCGGCGACGTCATCGAAGTAGGCGACTACAAGCTTGAACTGGTCAACGAGAACGGCGGGGCCAGCCCGCGGCGGGACAACGCCCTCAAGGACCCGGGCAGCCAGCCTGCGGCCGATGCGCGGCCCGCGTCGTCGCAATCGAGCAAGGGCAAGGCGCCCGACGGCGCCACCGCGATCGTCAACTTGGCCGACATCTCGTCGCTGTTGAACAAGGAAGCGGCAGCGCCAAGCCAAGCCATCGCCGAAGCGGCGCAGCCGCGGCTGGTGGTCGAGTCCGAGAACCTGCGGGGCCTCGAACTTCGCATTACCAAGACGCCGGTGGTCATCGGCCGCGTCCGCGAGAACGCAGACCTTGTCATCGATCACCGCTCCATCAGCAAGGAGCACGCGCGCCTCACCCGCCTGGGCGACGGCACCTGGCAGGTGCTCGACCTCGGCAGCGCCAATGGCATCAAGGTCAACGGCGAGCCGTACAGCAAGTCCGAAGTGCGGTCCGGCGATCGGCTCGAACTGGGCCACGTCAGCCTGCGGTTCCTCGCAGCTGGTGCCAAGGCGGCTTCCGGTTCGGTGGCGCCAGCCGCCGGTGGCAAGAAAAGCAGTGGGGCGCTGGTGCTGGCAGGCGGCGTCATCGTGCTGGTGATCTTGGGTGTCATCGCGGCGGTCGTGCTGAGCGGCAAGAAGGGCGACGAGCCCGCCCGGCCCACGGTGGCTGACGACAAGTCCGGTGCCGAAAAGTCGGGCGCCGAAAAGTCGGGCGCCGAGAAGCCGAGCAAAGGCGCGGAGGACAAGGTTGCCGAAAAGGCGCCTGAAGAACGGCCCGAGCCCAAGGCGGCGGAACCCAAGGTCGCCGAGCCCAAGACGGACGACGGGGCCGCCAAGGTTCCAGTCGCCGACCCATTGATGGCCACGGTGCAGACCAAGCTCGACGAGGGCAAGTACGAAGAGGCTGCGGCCATCTTGGAGGCGGCCAAGATCTCCAACCCCGGCAGTGCGACCATCGCGGCCAAGCATGCGGAACTCCAACAGCTGGTCGGCCAGAAGCGCAAGCTACAGAAGGCCGAGTCGGAGCTGGACCGTGACCCCACCAAGACCCTCGAACTCGCCGCAGAAGTGCTGGCAGGGGCCCCGTCGGACTCGCCGATGCGCGCCGCCGCCGCCTCGCTGGTCGATGCCGCCAAGGCCAAGATCCGCAAGAAGTCAGCGGGCACCCCGCCTGCGCCACCCCGCGACGTCAAGGCGCCGGACACCAAGGAGACCAGGCCGCCGCGCGAGGAGGCAAAGGCCCCAGAGCCGACCGGCGCCAAGTCCGGCAAGGAGTTGTACGACGAGGCGCGCGAGGCGCTCGGCTCTTCGGAATGGGACAAGGCCGTGTCGCTTGGACGCCAGGCCATCAAGAGCGGCTACAAGAAGGCCAATACCGTGCTCGCCAAGGCCTATTGGGGCAAGGGCGACAAGGGCAACTGCCTCAAGTACGCGCAGGCCGCGGTCGACGCCGGGTTCGACGACGCTGCGATGCAAAGCCTGCTGAACAAGTGCCAATAGCTGGCCCGATTCGCTAGCGGATCGCCATGGTTGGCGCTATCGTCCGGTGGATGCGGCTGGCGCTGCGCGCGGTCGGCCTGCTGCTGGGCATCGTGACCCTGGTGTTCCTGGGCGTGCGCGCCGCGCCGGGCGACCCGGTCGACCACCTGCTCGGCGAAACAGCCACGGAAAGCGAACGCGCGGACCTGCGCCGGCAACTGCATCTCGACGGACCGCTGTGGGCGCAGTACGCAGGCATGCTCGGCGAGATTGCCGACGGTACGCTGGGCACGTCGCGCGCAGTGGCCGGACAGCCCGTGCCGGCCTCGTCGCTGATTGCGCAGCGCTTGCCTTCGACCCTGGCGCTGGCGCTGGCTTCGGTCGTAGCGGCGATCGCATTCGCCTTGCCGCTCGGGATTGTCGGGGCGCGGTGGCGAGGCCGCTGGCCCGATCACCTCGCGCGGCTGTGGTCGCTGCTCGCCGTGTCCTTGCCGGCGTTCGTCTTTGGGCCCCTGGCGATTTTCCTGTTTGCGGTTGCGCTGCGCTGGGCGCCGACGCCGGCCCACCCTGCCCATCCGGCCGCCGCCTTGGTGTTGCCGGCGGTCGTCATCGGCTTTGCCCTGTCGGGGCGGTTGGCTCGTCTGCTGCGGTCGTCCCTCATCGAGGCGCTGACGAGTGACATGGCGCAGGCCTGGCGGGCCCGCGGTGCAAGCGCGCGGAGGGTGTTGTGGCGCCACGCCTTGCCCAACGCTTTGCTGCCGGTGGTCACCTTGCTCGGCCTGCAACTCGCCGCGTTGCTGGGCGGCGCGCTCGTCACCGAGAAGATCTTTGGCCGCAAGGGGTTGGGAACGCTGCTGCTCGACGGCATCGCTGCCCGCGACCATGCCGTGGTGCAAGGCTGCGTGTTGGCGATCGCGGCACTGTACATTGTTGCGATGGGTGCCAGCAGTGCCGTGGCCGCCTGGGTCGATCCGCGCTTGCGGCGACCGGCGGGGGATCTGTGAGACACGTCGTCGCCCTGCGCAGTGTCGAACTGCGCGCTGGCCTTGCCGGTCTCGCCGCGATCGTCGCCCTGGCGGCGCTCGGACCCTGGCTGGTCCCGTGGTCTGCCGATCGGGCGACGCTGGACATTCTCGCTTCGCCAGGTGCCGCGCACTGGCTGGGGACCGACGACGAGGGTGTGGACGTCGCCGCCAAGATCGCCGCGGGCGCGCGGCTCGCCCTGCTGGTCGGCGTCGGCTACGCGGTGCTGTCGGTGGCCGCGGGCACGGGGATCGGCATGGTGGCGGGGTACTTCGGCGGCCGGGTCGATGCTGTCGTGCGCTGGCTGTGCGATGCGCTCTTGTGCTTCCCAGGGCTGTTGCTGGCCCTTCTGGTCGGATTCGTGGCCGACCGTCCGGGACTGGGCACCCTGGTGATCGCGCTCGCGGCCACCGGATGGGCAGGCCATGCCCGGTTGGCCCGCGCCCTGGCCGATTCGGCCCGCCGCCGCGAATTCGTGGTTGCCGCCCGCTGCCTCGGTGCATCGCATGCGCGCGTCCTGTGGGTCCACGTGCTGCCCGAACTCGCCGGGCCGATGCTGGTCCAAGGGACGCTGGCCGTGGCGACAGGCGTCTTGGCCGAGGCCAGCCTGAGCTTCCTCGGGCTGGGACCCCAGGCCGTCGCGTCGTGGGGCGCCATGCTCGAGCAAGGCACGGCCTTGGTGCTGCAAGCGCCGTGGGTGCTCGGGGCCGCGGGCGGCGCCCTGCTGGTCCTGGTCGCCGCCGTCAACCTGCTCGGCGACGCGCTCCGCGATGCGCTGGACCCGCGATCGGCGCAGGGCGGTTGATGGTCCCTTTGCGTCGGGCATTTTTCGCGCCGCGCGCGAAAACCGGCAACAATCGCGCCCGGCGAACTCGCCCTGGGGCAAACCGCACATGGACCCGTTGATCAAGGCCCGTTCCGGGCAACCGCTGCGGGCCAGCGAGGCGCAGGATCTCGCGCTCGATCTCTTTGTGGTCGGGTATGAAGGCGACGCGGTGCCAGAGGCCTACGCTGAAGAGCTGCGGCGCGGCCTGGCCGGCGTCATCCTGTTTCGCCGCAACCTGCACTACGACGTGGCCGGGACTGTGGACGTGGACCACGTATGTGCACTGACGGCGCACATCCACGAGCTCGGCAATGCCCAACCGGGTGGGCTGCCGGTCCTGTGCAGCGTCGACCAAGAGGGCGGCGCCGTCGCACGACTGCGGGCCCCGTTCACGCTGTTTCCGCCGATGCGGCGATTGGGCGAAACCGACGATCTGACCCTGTTGGCCGACGTGGGCCGGCAATTGGGCCGCGAGCTGGCCGCCGCGGGCTTCAACGTCGACTACGCCCCGGTCCTGGACGTGGACACCAATCCGGCCAACCCGATTATCGGCGACCGCGCTTTTGCCCGACACGCCGAGGCCGTCGCGGTGCGGGCCCGGGCCTTGCTGCGCGCCATGCAGGCGGAGGGGGTGGTGGGCTGCGGCAAGCACTTTCCCGGGCACGGCGACACCGACACCGACAGTCACCTGGACCTTCCGGTGTTGCGCCATGACCTCGACAGGCTCAAGGCCATCGAACTGGTGCCGTTCCAGCGGCTGGCGCACGATTTGCGGTTGGTGATGACGGCGCACGTGTTGTTTCCGGCCGTCGATCCGAAGTTGCCGGCCACGCTGGCGCCCGAGATCCTGGGGCCGCTGTTGCGCGTCCATTGCGGCTACCAGGGCGTGGTCGTCAGCGACGACCTGGAAATGCAGGGCATCGCCAAGGTGTTTGAACCCGGCCCCTGCGTGGTGCAGGGGCTCGCCGCGGGCGTGGACCTGTTCCTGGTGTGCCGGCGCCGCGACGTCTGGGATCGGGCGCGCGCGGCGGCGGCCGATGTCCTTGCCGGGATGCACGGACCAGCAGCGCAGGCGCGCGCCGTCGATGCGATTGACCGCGTTCGTCAACTTCGGCGCGGCCTTGTCAGCAACCGTCCGGACGCTGGCAGGCTGCGCGCCATCTTCGCCGACCCTCACACCGAGCGCTTGCGTGCGCGGTTGGCGGCTGGCACGCTTGCGGCAGCGCCAGTGGCGCCTCGGCCAACGGTAGGAGAAACGCAGTGATTTTGCACCGTGACAACGACTCGACCGTGCCGGTCCAGCGGGCGTGGCTGCTTGCCGTCCTGCTTGCGTTCGCGGCCGTGTCGAGCGAGGCCTGCAAGCGCCAGGATCCCGAACCCGCGAGTCCGACCGCGCCTGCTGCAAAGGCCAAGGCCGCCGCAACCAGCGAACCAGTCGCCGATTCGGCCCCGGACCGCATCGCCGCCGTTCCGCCACCGCGCGGCAACCCGGATACCCCGCGCGCCGCTGCACAGGGCGACGACGGACAAGACGGCGACGACATTGCCCAGGCCGACGAAGGCGCCGACGATCGCGACTATTGGAAGGGGGTCACGTTCGACGTCACCAATTTCGACGAGGTTCTCGACTACGTCGACGTGCGCTACATCGACCCCAAGCCCGACAAGCACATGGCCTGGGTCGAAGCCTCCAACTTCGCACTGCTCAGCCTGGAGCCGAGCGAGGAACTGCTGCCCGAGACCTTCCACAAGGCACGCGCGGGCACCGCCGACGAAGAGGGCCGCCTCGACGGCAAGACCGAACCCTTCGTGTGCAAGAGCACCGCCATGGCCGGCGTCGTCCTGCACAAGGTGCCCAGCGACGAATACCTCAAGGCCAAGCGACCGGTGCGCAAGAAGGGCCGCCTGAGCGACGATGAGGTCAAGGCATTGCGCGACCGATCGAAAGCGCGCACGCGCCTTTACCACGACACCTGGCAGGCAATCCCGTTCGATCGCACGCAGTTCGATTGCACCATGGCCTACGTGGCCAGCCGCATCAAGCAGATCCAGGCCGAGGCGCGCGCCGCCAAGGCAGCCGGCAAGGCGCCGCCGACGCGAGTGGCAGAGGCCCCCAAGCCGTCGGCGATGCCCCAGCCAGGCGCCGCACAGGCGTCACCGCCCGCCGCTCCTGCCGACGTGGCGACCAAGTCCGCACCCGGCAAGGACGGCAAGGAGCCCGAAAAGCCTCGGCCGTTGCCGGACCTGAACCGTGCGTGGCAGGCCGCGGCGAGCGGCTTCCTATACGCCCTCGATCCGCACTCGGCCATCATCCCGCGCAAGGCCTGGGACGATTCGACCGACAAGACCCAGGATTCGAGCTTCGAGGGCATCGGGGCGGTGCTGACCCAGCGCGACGACCAGACCATCGTCGAGAACCCCATGGAAGGTCGCCCGGCGTGGCGTGCAGGCATTCGAGCGGGCGACGTCATCCAAAAGGTCGACGGCACCGACGTCGGCGGCATGGTGCTCAACAAGGTCGTCAAGATGATCCGGGGTCCGCGCAACACCCAGGTCAAGCTGACGATCACGCGCGAGAGTGACCCCGAGCCCAAGGAGTACGTGATCGTCCGCGAGAACATCGAGATCAAGAACGTGGACGGCAAGCTGTTGCCCGACACGCCGGGCGTGGCCCATGTCAAGATGACCGGGTTCATCCCGAACAGCACCAAGGACCTGCGTACCATGATCGACAAGCTGTCCACGCAGGCCCCGGACGGCAAACTCAAAGGGCTCGTGCTCGATCTGCGCGGCAACTCGGGGGGGCTGCTCAACAAGGCCATCGAACTCGGCGACGCCTTCCTGCCATCCGGGCGGATCGTGAGCGTCCGCAGCCGCGGCCGCGACGAGGAGGTGCACGAGGCCTCCAGCCGGCCGACCGACTATCCCTTTCCTCTGGTGGTGCTGGTCAACGACGGCTCGGCCTCGGCGTCGGAAATCGTGGCGTCGGCGTTGCAGGACAACGGTCGGGCGTTGGTCGTCGGCGCGAGAACATTCGGCAAGGCCAGCGTGCAGACGCTCTACGAGCCCGCGCTGCACTACGACTACTACATCAAGCTCACGGTGGCTCGATACTATGCGCCGAGCGGGTACACGCTGCAGGTCATCGGCGTCCAACCCGATGTCGAGGTCGCCCCCCACGTGGACGGCAAGATGCCGGTCGGCTTCCGCGAAGAGAACCTGAACAACCACCTCATCCCGCTGCAGGGCCGCAGCCCGTCGCCGTGGCACGCGAGCTTGGCCGACCTCAACCAGTGCGTGACCCAGACTGGCAAGGCCGACGCGGTGGCCAAACGGGATCCCAAACCGCAGATCCAACCGGATTACCAGCTGTTGCGGGCGGCCGACTACGTGATGTGTCTGGGCAAGCGCGCCAAGCCGACAGCGAATTAGGAGCCTGTCGGCCAGGAACTGCCGATTCTGGCGTTTCGCCGACAGGCTCCGAGCCGCCGACCCGCGGCGCGTGCCAAATTCCCATCGGCATAGTAGCCTGCGTCCTACGCCCGTTCCCGGGGCGCTGCGCGGCGAACATGACCGATTTCCCATCCGATGCCCAGGCGACCGACGCGGCGCCCGCGTTGAGCCTGCAGGGCTTGGCGCAGCAATTGGCCGAATTGGCGGCCCGGGTGGCCGCCCTGGAGGCAGGCCGTCCCGCAGCGCCGGTCGCCGCGGCGGTCCCCGTCGTTGCGGCCGATGTGGCTCATGTGATCCCGGCCGCTGCGCCGGCTGTCGATGGACTCACCGAACTGCGCCGGCTCATGCAGGCTTTGCTCGCGCTTGGACTGGAGTCGGCGGGACAAGAGGGTGCGGCAGCGGACGCACAGTTCGAGGCCTTCCGCGCATTGGTGCACGCCGACCGGCAAAACTCGCCGCTGTTGCTCATCGAGCTGCGGCGCTACAAATGGGCGCCGTTCCTGGCTCGGGTGCGGGACTACCTCGCCGACCCCTCGGCGCCCGGGTCTTTCGATTTCGAGCGCTTGATTCCCGACCGCATCGACCCGCGCACCGAAGTGGTCAAGGCGCACGTGCTGGTCCGCAACGGACGCAGGATGGCTCCGCCGGTAACCTTTCGGCGCGACGCTGGCGCCGGTGGCGCGTTCCGCATCGAGGCGATGTCCTTGTAGCCATCTCGGCAACCCTGTGGTCCACAGACCCCACGCGGCCATACAGGGACACATTCGGGCTTTGCGTCGCGCGGTTGCGCTGCTACGGTAGCGGTGCCGCGGTGCGCTCTGGACGCACCGGATCGAGGTTGGCATGGCCGGCGCACGCGACGACGAACTGCTGCAACTGCAAGCGGAGGCCGCTGACGTCGCCGCGGACCGCGGCGCCGATCCGGGGGCGCTGGCCGCGCAACTGGCCGGCATGCAGTCGGCGTCGATGGGGCAGACGCTGGCGCAGCGCTATGCCGGCATTGGCGCAAAGTGGCTCGCCGACGCGGCGCCGACCAAACTCGACCGCGGACTCATCGACCGCCTTGCTCACATGGGCTTCCGGCGCGAGAGCCTCGCCGACGTGCGCATCCACCGCGGACCAAAGGCCCAGTCTGCGGCCGATGCGTTGACGGCGCGCGCCTTTGCGTTGGGCGACGGCGACGTGTTTTTCGGTCGCGGCGAGTTCGATCCTCATTCCCAGAGCGGCCTTGCTGTGTTGGCCCACGAATTGGCGCACATCGCGCCTCCGAGTTCGATGCCCGGCGGTGTCGCGCCCATGGCGGGCGGTGGGATCCCAACGAGTTATTCCGGCGGACCGATCCTCAATCAGCGCAAAAGCGGCAACGAAGACGCGGCGCAAGAAGAGGCCCACGAACGGCTCGCGCGCGAGACCGAGCAGCGCGTGTTCGCCTCCGAGGAAGGCGGTTCGGCGCCGCGCCTCGCCAGCGCGCCCCCCTCGACCATCCCGACCAAAAGTGAGGGGGACGCCCGGCAGGAAAAACGCATTGACCCGGCCAAACTTGAGGCCAAGGTCATGGAAATCCTGGCCAAGTGGGAGCGCACCGAAGTCGAGCGGTCCGGCACCTTCGTCGGGCACTGATCCCCGGGGTAGCACTGCACATGGCCGCCAGCGCGGTCGTCGCGTCCGCTGCTCCGGGCGCCCTACGGCGCTGCCGGTTTCTGGCTCCCGTCGTACACGCCCCGGCCTTGCGCCGCAGCCACCGATTCCTCGACTGAAAACGCGTGATGCCAGCGGGTCAGCGCCCGCAACCGGCTGCCGTCCAAGGTCGCCGAGTAGCGGATGTAGTCAAGTTCCGCAGCCGGAAAATCCGCGATCCTGAACTGGAAAAGCCGACGCGCCACGCTGGGGAGCACCACGTGCGGGACCTCGATCGTCGGACGGCCGGCGATGTGCACGAGCTTGCGCAACGGCAGGGCGTCGGGTCCCACCACGTTGAACACGCCGCGCACGCCAGGCCGCGCCGCCGCGATGAGCGCCGACACTACGTCCTCTTCGTGCAGCACTTGCACCATCGGGTCGAAGCCCAACAACACCGGCACCCGCGGCAACCGCAGGTAGTTGGACACGGCGTTGCGCACCGCCCCCAGGATGTGGGCAGGGCGCAGTACGACGGTCTCGATCTCCGGGCTTTTCCAGAAGTAGGACTGGGCGAACATGTCGACGGCGATGAGGTCGCGCATGCCCGCGAAGCGCTGGGCGCCCAAGAGCGGCGCGTCTTCCGCGATGAAGGCGGGATTGTCGCTTTGTGGACCATAGACGTCGCCGGTCGACAGCATCACTACCTTGGGGATGTCGTAGCGCTTGGCGAACTCGAGGATCTGGCGCGTGCCCAGGATGTTCCAACTGTGGTGCTCGCCGGTGTCCTTGCGCGGATCGTGCATCACCCCCAGGTGGTAGATGACGTCGACACGCCGGGTGCGGAACACGTCTTCGGCGGCCTTGCGGCGCAGGTCGATGCGAAAATGCTCGACGTCGGCCGGTTTGCGCGAAAAAGCGCGGCGGTCGATGCCCAGCACGATCTCGCCCTCCAGGCGATGCAGGCGCCGCGCCAGCAACTGGCCCAGGCGACCCGAGATGCCGGTGATGACCGATACGTGCCTGCGACGCGCCATGCCGACCTAGATGAAAACGCCTTTGCGTTCTTGCAGCCCGCGGTCGATCATCGCGGCAATCGCCCGCTTGACCTCGTCGACCTTGTGGGCGATGACCGCGTCGTCGTCGTTGGCGTCGCCCTCGAACCACATCGGTTCGCCAAAATACACGCGGTACTTGACCGGTGCTGGCAGCATCGCCAGCGGACCCAACACGGGCATCAGCGGCGTGATCGGCAGCGACGGCGCACCGATGAGCCGGGCCAGGCCCTTGGCGTCGTAGAGGTTGATCGTCTGCTCCTCGGCGCCGACGACGGCCACGGGCACCACCGGTGATCGTGTCTCGAGGGCGAGGCGCATGAACCCATGGCCAAACGCGGTCATCTGGTAGCGCTCGCGAAAAGGCTTGCTGATTCCACGGGCGCCCTCGGGAAAGACCAGGACGGCCTCGTCGGCTTCGAGCAGGCGGCGGCAGTTGTCGGGCAGGCCGGTGACCTGGCCAGCGCGGTTGCAGAACGTCCCAAAAAAAGGAAGGGATGTCGCGAACTTCTCGACCATGGACCGCACGATGCGCGGCGGATCGCGGTCCATCAACAACGACGCGCCAATGACCGCGCCGTCGAAGGGCAATTGCCCAGAATGGTTGGCAATGACCAGGCAACGTCCGTCGGGCACACGGGCGACGTCGTGCACTTCCGCTCGAAACCACACGCGGTGCAAGAATTCGAGCGCTGGGATGAAGCCCCGCATGCTGTCCGGCGCAAACCCGAACGGGTCTACACCGTATTCTGACAAGTTCTCGGATGCGAGCAGCAAGCGGAAGCGGCGCTCGACCTCCTCGGGCGGGGCGCGCCATCCACCTGACAACAGCAGCGAGGCGACTTCTTGGCCCGCTTGACCCAACTCGGCGGCGACACGGTCGATCAGGCTCTGGCGCGCTTGCGGTTCGGCCCAGTGCGCGAGCTGGCCCGCCAGCGTTTCGCCGACTTCTTGCAGGCGCGCGAATTGGTCGAGCAGGGTCGGGGCCACGGGCAGTCTACAGCGGCACGGCGCCGTCTGCGTAGCTTGGCCCAACCGTCGCGCGCCGCGCAAGCGCCGACCCCCGGGTCCCATCAGACCCAGCAACCCGCCGTTCGTCGTGCGGTCGCCGGGCTGGCACGGGAGCGGCTGCGCATCAAGCTGTCGGAACGAGCTTTTGGACCGCGGAGTGAAAAAGCACCTGTCAAATCCATGGCATCCATGATGGGGGGGTGCGTTCTGGGGTCGCTTGCCCCCGCCGCGCAACCCGGCTACGGTACACGCTTTCCGGCTCCTGTGGCCAACCTGGAGGGACGATGCACGATCCGCAACTCGCGCGCGAAGCGTTGGCGGAACTGCCCGCCGACGTTGCCACCTCGCCGCTTTTCAACCCGGACCTGGCCCCGGTGCCCGCAGCCCGGCGGGTGTGGACGACCTACAACTACGCGGCGCTGTGGATTTCCATGGCGCACTGCATCCCGACCTACACCTTGGCCGGCGGCCTGATCGCCAGTGGCATGAACTGGTGGCAGGCGTTGCTGACCATCGGCCTGGGCAACCTCATCGTGCTGGTGCCGATTCTGCTCAACGCCCATCCGGGCACCAAGTTCGGCATTCCGTTTCCGGTCTTGGCCCGCTCCAGCTTTGGGACCCAGGGCGCCAACATTCCCGCCGTCCTCCGCGCCCTGGTCGCGTGCGGTTGGTTCGGCATCAACACCTACATCGGCGGCGAGGCGATCAAGACGTTCATCGCGACGTTCTGGCCGGAATTCAAGAGCTTGGGCGGAGAATTCAGCCTCGCTGGGCTCAGCCTGTCCAGTGCCGTGACGTTCATGGTCTTCTGGGCCATGAACATTTTCATCATCTATCGCGGCATGAACGCAGTGCGCATCTTCGAGAACTGGGCGGCGCCGATCGTACTGGTGCTCGCGGCGGCGCTGCTGTGGTGGGTGGTCGACCGCGCAGGAGGCGCCGGTCCGCTCATCGACAAGCCCTCGAAGTACAAGGACTTTGCCGAGTTCTGGCCGGCGTTCGTGCCCGCGCTGACCGCCATGGTCGGCTTTTGGGCGACGCTGTCGCTGAACATCCCCGATTTCACGAGGTACGGCCGCGGTCAGAAAGAACAGATGGTCGGTCAGGCCCTCGGGTTGCCGACCACCATGATCGCGTTCTCGGCGATGGCGCTGGTCATCACGTCGGCTTCGAAAGCCGTGCTGCCCGAGGCCGACATCAACGACTTGTGGAACCCGGAGTACTTGCTCGGCCAGTTGACCTCGGCCGCTGCCCCCAAGGGGTTGGCCGCGCCGCTCATTGCCGACGCTGCGGTGCGGGCCGTCGTGGCGGTCGTGGCCGTGTTCGGCATCGTCGTGGCGACGCTCAGCGTCAACATCGCTGCCAATGTCGTCAGTCCCGCCAACGATTTTGCCAACCTCGCGCCGCAAAAGATCAGCTTCGAGACCGGTGGACTCATCACCGGCATCCTCGGCATCTTGTGCATGCCCTGGAAGCTGATGCAGGACCCGGCGACCTACCTGGGCGGCTGGCTCGGTGGCGTGTCGGCGCTGCTGGGGCCGGTGGCGGGGATTCTGGTCGCCGACTACTTCCTGGTGCGCAAGACCGAACTCGACGTGGCCGACCTGTATCGGACCAACGGTCGCTATGCCGGCCTGAACCGCGCCGCCCTGGTGGCTTTGGTTGTCGGTCTGATCCCAAATTTACCGGGATTTTTCAAGGGCATCCACGTCTGGGCCGATCCGCCGGCCGCGCTGGTCAGCCTCTACACCTACGCGTGGTTCACGGGCACCCTGCTCGCCGGCGCCGTCTACTGGGGCCTGATGCGCGGCACGGGCGCGGGTCGGCCGCCCAACCACGGGACTGCGACGCAATAGGTTGAGAACGCTTGGTACGCGCTGCAGCCGCGATCTGGCCCTTTCGGGGCGCGAATTGGCGTCCACCCATCCTCAAAGTTGCCGTGTCCAGGATGAAAACCGATTTGGTTGTGTGTGCTTACGCGGGCAGACACGGCGTGACGCGGGCGGCCTGATAGTAGCGCGAAGGCAGCAGGTGGTCGAGCTGCGTGGCGATGACGCTCGACGCCTCGACCAGCTTGTCCAACGAGATACCTGTTTCGTAGCCCAGGCCGTGCAGCGCGAACACCAGGTCCTCAGTGGCCAGGTTGCCGCTCGCTCCGGGAGCATAGGGGCAGCCTCCCAAACCGCCCGCGGACGAATCGAAGGTGCGGATGCCCATTTGCACACCGATGAGCACGTTGGCCAGGGCCGTGCCGCGGGTGTCGTGGAAGTGCAGGGCGATCCGCTCGAACGGCAACCCAGTGCGTTGCGCCTCGCCGAGCCATCGTGCGACGTCGCCTGGCGTGGCCACGCCAATCGTGTCGCCGATCGATACCTCGTCGCAGCCGAGGTCGAACAGCTCGCGGGCCACGGCGATGCCTTGGCTTGGCAGGACCTCGCCCTCGTAGGGGCAGCCGAACACGGTCGACACGTAGCCGCGCACGGCCATGCCGTGGCCCTTGGCCGTGCGGACGATCGACGCGAAGTGGTCGAGCGACTCGCGCAGTGACGCGCGGATGTTGTGACGCACGAAGGTATCGGTCGCGGCGGTGAAGACAGCGATCTCGCGAACCTGCGCGGCCAGTGCGCGCTCCAGGCCGCGATCGTTGGGCACGAGCGCGCTCAGCCGGCAGCCTTCCAGCGCTGCCAGCGCCGCGAAGACCTGCTCGGCATCGGCAAGTTGAGGGATTGCCATGGGGTGGACGAAACTCGACACCTCGATGCGCCGCAGGCCGGCCTCGGCCAACGCCTGCACAAAGCGCACCTTGCTGGCGGTGGGGATGCGCACCCGCTCGTTCTGCAGGCCATCGCGCGGCCCGACTTCCACGATTTCGACGCGCTCGCCGCTCAGTTTGGCCTCACGTTGCCGACAACTCGACCAGGTCCTGACCGGTGTCGACCAGTTGCCCCACCGCGCACCATACCTGGGCGACCATGCAGTCGCGCGGCGCGCGCAGGGCGTGTTCCATCTTCATGGCCTCGACGACCACCAGCGGTTGGCCGCTGATCACGGAGTCGCCGGGTTGCACGTGGACCAGCACGACGCGGCCGGTCATCGGCGCGCGCAAGATCGCGTCGTCGTGCTCCGACTTGCCGGCACGCGTCGCCTCGACCGGGGCGAACCGCCACGTGTGGCCCCCGGACGACAGCCATGTCGCGCCCGGTCCAAGGCTGACCGCAACACGGCGCACCACCCCACCGGACTCGACGAGCAGATCGCCCTGCGAGGTCCACCGCCCAGCCACGTCGGCGACCTCGCGGGCCGCGGCGTCCTGCACCTCGACGCGATGGACCGGCCCCGCGACACGGGCTGCCACCTCGACAGTGCGGCCTCCCGCAGATCGAAAGAGCCGCTTCACTCGGCCTCCCCGCCGACGCGAAAGCCGTCGAGGCACTGCCAGACGTCGGCGGGGCGGGCAGCCCTGTCGGTCGCCGAACTGGTCGCGGTGCGCGCCAAAGGACCACCCGAGCCGCCCATTGCCAGTGCCGCAAGCGCAGTCTGGTCCGCGTCGTCGGGCGTGCCAGGCGCACGGTCGCCCCAAGCGGCGTCGAGCCACGTCGTGTGGGCCGCACTGCGCGATGGGTCATTGGCCACGAATGCCTCGTGTGCCAGCAGTTGCTGCAGGAATCCCAGGTTGGTGCCGACCCCGTGCACCACGGTCTCGGCCAGCGCGGCCTGCAGGCGAGCGGTGGCCTCGCCGCGGTCTCGGCCCCAGGCGATGATCTTGGCGAGCATCGGGTCGTAGTGCATCGACACCTCATCGCCAGCGCAGAACCCCGCATCGGTGCGCACGAACGGCGCATCCGGCCACTCGGCGCGCAACAGCCGTCCGACCTGGGGGACGTATCCGGCGGTCGGATCCTCGGCGTACACCCGCACCTCGATGGCGTGGCCGCGCTGCCGCAACCCACCTGGCCAGATGTCGGCCAGCCGTTCGCCGCGGGCCACGCGCAACTGAGCGACGACCAAGTCGGCACCGACCACCAACTCGGTGGCTGGATGCTCGACCTGCAAGCGGGTGTTCATCTCCAAGAAAAAGTGCTGCCGCGAACACGGGTCGAAAAGGAACTCGACCGTGCCCGCGCCGACGTAGCCGATCTGCGCGGCGAAGGCCCGGCCGCTCTCGCAGATGCGCTCGCGCTCCTGGGGCGTCAACGCCGGGCAAGGGGACTCCTCGACCACCTTTTGGTGGCGCCGCTGCAGCGTGCAGTCGCGCTCGAACGCGTGGATCACTTCGCCGTGGCGGTCGCCAAAGACCTGGACCTCGACGTGGCGCGCGCGATCGACGAAGCGCTCGACGAAGAGCCGATCGCTCTTGAAGGCCGACGCCGCGACGCGACGTGCGCTCGCCAAGGCCGCCGGCAACTGGTCCGCGCGGTCGACCCGCTGCATGCCCTTGCCCCCGCCGCCGTCCTGGGGTTTGACCAGCATCGGAAAGCCGATGGCTTCGCCCATTTCGCGCAACGCCCTGTCGTCGGTCGCTTCAACGACCCGTGCTGGCGCGGTCGGCACGCCGGCGGCCTGCGCAATGGCCTTGGCGGCCGTCTTGGACTGGATGGGCGCGATGACATCGGCCGGCGGCCCGATCCACGTCAGGCCGGCCTTTTCGACCGCTCTGGCGAAGTCCGTGTTCTCGCTCAGGAACCCATAGCCCGGGTGCACGGCGTCGGCGCCGGTCCGCTGCGCGGCGCGCAAGAGCGCCTCGATGTTCAGGTAGCTGTGGGTGCTTTCGGCTGGACCCACGCAAACCGCCTCGTCGCACAGGCGAACGTGGCGGGCCAGCGCGTCGGCCTCGGAAAACACCGCAACGCTGCCGACGCCGAGCACCCGGCAACCGCGCGCGACGCGGCAGGCGATTTCGCCGCGGTTGGCAATCAACACCTTGCGCATTGTCGCTAGGGCACCCAGCCGGCCTTGCGCCGGGTCAAGAAGGCGACCATGCCCTCCTGCGCCTCGGTGGACACCCGCCGATCGGCAATCAATTCGGCGGTCTGATCGAACACGGCGTGGGACGGTTGAAATGCCACGACGTCCACCAATTGCTTGCACGCGAGCAGCGCTTCCGGTCCGCCCTGGACCAACTGAGCCACCACCGCGTCGACGCGCGCATCGAGATCGTCGTGGGGTACGCAAGCGTGCACCAGGCCCCAACGTTCCGCATCGACCGCGGACACCGTCTCACCGGTCATGAACAGTTGCCGGGCGCGGCTCGGCCCCACGCGCTCGACCACGAACGGCGAGATGACGCCGGGCAGCAAGCCAAGGCGCACTTCGGTCAGCGCGAACGTCGCGCGATCACTGGCGATCGCGATGTCCACCGCGGCAGCCAGCCCTACGCCGCCGCCGCGCGCCGCCCCCTGGATGCGGCCGACGACCGGCTTGGGCGCCTTGGCGATGCGGTGGAACACCCCGCCCAGGTCGCGGGCGCTCTGCACGTTGGTCGCGCGGTCGGCGTCGGCGTACTGCGCCATCCACGCCAGGTCGGCACCGGCGCAAAACGTCTCGCCGTCGGCTTGCACCACGATCACCCGCACGGCGGGGTCAGCGCCCCACGCGGCGACCGCGCGGTCGATGGCCTGCAACATCTCTCCGTTGAAGGCGTTTTTCTTCTCGGGCCGCGCGAGGATCAGGCGCGCGACGCCCTGGTGCGTTTCGGTGCGGATCATGGGGGTCGGACCTACATACGGAGGACGCCAGGCTGGAAGGGCCCGAATGCAGCGTTGTGGCACGCCGACAGCGCCAGGCCGAGCACATCGCGCGTCTGGGTCATGGCGATGATGCCGTCGTCCCACAGGCGCGCGGTTGCGTACCACGGGTTGCCTTCGCGTTCATAGCGCTCGAGCACGGGCGCCTGGATGGCGCGGACGTCGTCGGCGGACAGTTCGCGGCCATCCTTGCGAACCTGCTCTTGCTTGACCGTGCTCATCACGTTGGCCGCCTGCTCGCCGCCCATAACGCTGATGCGCGCATTGGGCCACGTGAAAAGGAAACGCGGCTGGTAGGCGCGACCACACATGCCATAGTTGCCCGCACCGTACGAACCGCCAATGATCACTGTGATTTTTGGGACATTGGCCGTGGCCACGGCGTGGACCATTTTGGCGCCGTCTTTGGCAATGCCGCCGTGCTCTGCGCGACTGCCGACCATGAAGCCGGTGATGTTTTGCAGGAAGAGAATCGGCGTCTGCCGCGTGCCGCACAACTCAATGAAATGTGTCGCTTTGAGTGCGCTCGGCGAGAAAAGCACGCCATTGTTGGCGACGATGCCCACCGGCATGCCGTGGATGCGCGCGAAACCGCACACGATCTCCGTGCCGTAGCGCGGCTTGAATTCGTGCATCCGCGATCCGTCGACCACCCTCGCGATGACCTGGCGCACGTCGTAGGGCTGGCGCAGATCGGCCGGCACCAGTCCGAGCAACTCGTCCGCGTCGTACAGGGGGTCTTGCGGAGCCGCGATCTGGCCGGTCATGGTCTTGTCGCGGTTGAGCGTCGCCACCGCCGAACGCGCCAAATGCAGGGCATGCAGGTCGTCGTCGGCCAGGTGGTCGGCCACTCCGGAAATCCGCGTGTGCACATCGCCGCCGCCGAGCGCCTCGGCCGAAATCTCCTCACCGGTCGCGGCCTTGACCAGTGGCGGACCCGCCAAGTAGATGGTGCCCCGGTTGCGCACGATGATGGCCTCGTCGGCCATCGCCGGCACGTATGCGCCGCCAGCGGTGCACATGCCCATCACCACGGCGATCTGCGGGATGCCGGCGGCCGACAAGCGCGCTTCGTTGTAAAAGATGCGGCCGAAGTGATCGCGGTCCGGAAACACCTCGCTCTGCAGGGGCAGGAACGCGCCGCCCGAATCGACGAGGTACACACACGGTAGACGGTTCTCGGCGGCTATCTCCTGCGCGCGCAAGTGTTTCTTGACCGTTAGCGGGTAGTAGCTGCCGCCCTTGACCGTGGCGTCGTTGGCGACGACCAGGCACTGGCGCCCGCAGACCTGACCGATGGCCGTGAGCACGCCAGCGGCCGCCGCCTCGCCGTCGTACATCTCCCATGCGGCGAGCGGCGACAGTTCGAGCAGCGGGCTGCCCGGGTCCACCAGCGCTTCGATGCGGTCGCGCGCCAATAGCGCTCCGCGCTCCGTATGCCGTTTGCGCGCCGATTCCGGCCCGCCCTGCCGTGCGGTGGCGAGATCGCGACGCAGGCGATCGTGCAGCGCCGCGTGGTGCGCACGGTTGGCGTGCCACGTTGGGCTCTGACGGTCGATCGTGGAGGGCAGGACGTCCATGCGGGCGCGGGTTGTACCACGCGGGCCCCGTGCGTGCCAGACAGGGGCCGCGCCTCGCCGCGACAATGCCCTGACGCGGGCGCTGCGGGCGCGGTTGCCAACGTCGCCGATCTTTGCCAAAACGCCCGCCCCCGGCGCCGGCCGGGCTTGCCCGCCATTCCCATCAAGCCAGGAGGAACCATGGAACTTTCCAACGTCATCGCGCTGGTCACCGGCGGCGCGTCGGGGCTCGGCCGCGCCACCGCCCTGCGTCTGGCGCGCAAGGGCGCCAAGGTCGTCGTCGTCGACCTGCCGGTCAGCCACGGCGCCAACGTGGCCGAAGAAATCGGTGACAACGCGCTCTTTTGTGGCTGCGATGTGACCAGCGAGTCCGACGTATCGGCTGCGCTCGATGCGGCCGAGGCACGTTGGGGCACCGTCAACGTCGCCGTCAACTGCGCTGGCATCGCCGTGGCCAAGCGCACGCTGTCCAAGGGCGGGGCCCACGATCTCGCCACGTTCTCCAAGGTGCTGCACGTCAACGTGGCAGGTTCGTTCAATGTGATTCGGCTGGTCGCGCAGCGTCTGGCCAGCACCGAAGCGGGGGTGGACGGCGAACGCGGCGTGTTCATCAGCACGGCGAGCGTTGCCGCGTTCGACGGGCAGATCGGCCAGGCGGCGTACGCGGCGTCCAAGGCCGCCATCGCGGGCATGACCCTGCCGCTGGCCCGCGACCTGATGCACCTGGGCATGCGCGTCTGCACGATCGCTCCCGGCCTGTTCAAGACGCCGATGCTGGCGTCGCTGCCGGACCAGGTCCAGAACGAATTGGCCAAGCAAGTGCCGTTTCCGCAGCGCCTCGGCGACCCGGACGAGTATGCGCAATTGGTCGAGCACATCGTCTCGAATCGGATGCTCAACGGCGAGACGATCCGCCTGGACGGCGCCCTGCGCATGCCGCCCAAGTAGTCGCGGCGGATCGCGAAAGCCCATCCTGTACGGCCGCGGCGCACGCGCGACGCAATTGCCCATTGCGCCACGCGCCGTTTCGTGCTAACCTCGCGCCGCCTTCGGTCAAGCGGTTTGTACTCGGGGGTAGCGGTCCGCTCCGCCATTGCGCAAACAAGGTGTTTGCCATTCGGTGGTTCGGCGACACGGTCTGGCAATCTGGCAAGTAGGGCAGTTTGCCAGGGGCAGAGCGGGGGCCTCCCCGCGATCGCACCACGAGCACCGAGTTCGTGGCCGCGAACGGCTCCTGGTCCAATCTCCGTAGCGACGGTCAGGTTTTCGGCGGCACTGGGACTGCGCGATCGCGGGTCCCGCGGCAAGGGTGAAAAAAGGCAATGGGCAAGAAGCTTTTCGTGGGCGGTCTCAGTTGGAACACCGAGGACGCCTCGCTGCGCTCGGCGTTTGAGCGTTTCGGTGTGGTGGCCGATGCCAAGGTGATCAAGGATCGCGAGTCCAACCGCTCGCGCGGGTTCGGTTTCGTGACCATGGGCGACGACGAGTCGGCGCGCAAGGCGGTCGAAGGCATGGACGGCAAGGAGCTCGACGGTCGCACCGTCAAGGTCAGCGAAGCCCAGGAGCGCCCGCCGCGCTCCGGCGGCTACGGTGACCGTGGCGGCGGCGGCGGCGGCGGTGGCTACGGCGGC